>NZ_CP063402.1 GCF_021729885.1 Devosia sp. SL43 | reverse complement strand
CAAGTAATTGCGACTGTTGAGGTTTCTCCGGTCGCCTTCCCAGAACAGAAGTGAACGGTTAGCCCCGGTTATCCGAGGGGTAGTCACTTCCGTTCCCTGCCCGTCCCAGCACGACGACATTTCCCCCGCCGACCCGATAGGCCATTTGCACCGCATCGGTCATATCCTTGAGCATGCCGCGCCGCTTCGCGCGCCGCTGATAATGCTCCGTCATGGTCTCGCTGCCATGACCCAGCAGGTGCTTGACCTGCAGCGCCTCAAAGCCGCATTCCGCCAATATGGTCGCCACCGTGTGACGGCCGCCATGGAATGTGCAGCCCGGCGCAACCTTCTTCCCTTCCACCAGACTGTCCCGCCACTTCCCCCACGACGTTCGGAATCCGTCTGAGGTCCATGGCTGGCCGCGAGAGTTGACGAACATGGTCGTGGCCCGGTCCTGCATCACCAGCTTCGGCTTCTTGCGCTGCTGCTCATCCCAGAAGGCGGCACGCCACTTCTGGAACGCTATCAGGATCGCCCGCAGATCATCGCAGACGGGCAATTCGAGCGATCGACGTGTCTTGCTGGTGGTGAGGCTCAATAGCCGCTGCTGATCATCTATGGCGGTCTTTGCCATCTTCAGAACGTCACCCTCGCGCAGCCCGAGGTATGCCGACATGGCAATGGGCGCGGCGAGGTAGATCGGCGCCCGCATCAGCTCGATCGCTTCCTCTGGCGACCATGGCCGATTCGCTTCCGGTAAATCCGTGGGCCGAGCGACGGTCGAGATATCGGCGGCCGGGTTGATGGTCATGTGCCCATACTCGACGCCGAAGGCGAATAGCATCTTGAGCGTCACCAACATCTGGTTCGCGAACTTGAAGCCGCGCTGCTCGCGCGCCGTGTCGCGCATGCTGGCAATGACGGGGGCGGTGAAGTCGACCAAGCGCTGATCATAGACCGGGCGGAGATAGTCGAACACGCGGTCATAGTCGGCCTGGGTCCGCTCGCGCAGACCCGCCCAGTGAGCCGACTTCGCTTTGTAGGCTTGGATGAGCAGGATCAGCGTGCCGGCGCGGGCCGCATATGGCTTATAGAGCGCGTCCAGGCGGGCGACCTCGGCGGCGAGGGCATTGCCATCAAGCGTCGGGTCCATGGTTACTGTGGGGCATCCCTTGCGCCGGTAATAGCGCCTGCGCTTGCCGTGGCGGTCGGTATAGGTCTTAACGCCCACGATGCGAACCAGCATGCTTGAGGGCCTCGACTATTCCCATTGCATTAGAGGGCTGGGATTGGCTGAGGGTGTCGAGCCATTCGTCAAGTCGGACGCGATCGTAACGCACGCAATTCCCGTAATTCACAGGGATGACGTGCGGGAAGGCAGCGGATTCGAAGCGTGACGTGGTGGGGAAGCCGCAATAGCTTGCGGCCTCGTCCTTGGTCAGCATGCGCTTGTGAGGAGCCATCAGCCCCATGGCCACCACCCCATATCCTTAGCCAGGATCACCCCTTGCGCTAATAGAGATGCAAGGACAAATACCGCTCCCGACACAACCACGACCGTCAGGATGATCAGGGGCAGGAACTCACGGTCTGTGCGGTCGCTCATGGCTTTGGCCCCGATGCGAGGGATGCTGCTATCAGGGCGCGAAGTTCTACCGCACCGTCCACGCCTCCGAGGAAGTCGTAAGCTCGCTCCAAAGCCTCTTGCGCAGTGGCTAGTGCAGCCTCGGCCTTCTCCGCACGTTCCCGCTCGTCTGCAATGGTCTGCATGGACAGGCGGTTTTCTTCGGATATAGCTGCTATGGTTGAGGCGATTTCCGACCAGACCCTCTGCGCATCGCCGCCCACGGTGTCGGCATCGCGGCCTGTCGCGCCTTCCGCATAACCCAGGTCGAAATACTCGCCTATCAGCTCCCGCAAACGCTCCACGATCCCCTCTGCCACTGCTGTGGACGGAGCGGGAGTGTTAAGATCGTGGGTGCCGTGGCTTTCGCTGGAACTGCTCATTCCCCACCTCCAAGGCTAGACAGGGATGCACGTATGGCGTGACAGGCGGCGAACCAGCCGGTATCGTAGTGGGCTCGCCCTGGATCACCGACAACCCCACCCCATAAATCGGGAGGGTTGTTCTCTATGCTCCGGACTATATCAAGTAGTTGATTTGCATTTAAGCCTTCGACGGGCGCAGAGCCTTGCGCAGCGGGCGTTTGAGGTTGATTTCCTCGATCATCGCTGACGCTCACTCTCCCCGCTGCGGGGTGGGTGTAGTAGAGGGGTGTAATCTCTGCTCCATCCTTCTCCCACTTTTCCATGGTCGAACGGAACCGCGTCAGGCTTGTCTGGCTGTTGATCGAGCCCGCTCCGGGCCAGTAACCCTCCCAAGCCACAGCCTCCCCATACCCGGCATCAATGGCTTGGGAGGGTGGGGTGGCAGGCATCCGACTAGCGCGACCGCGCAGCATCCCCGACCATGATTTCAGCGCCCCGACATGCTCGGCAACCTGATGTGGCTGGTCGTGGATTATGAGCTGAAGGATCGTTTCGCACTCTTCGTCCAACGCGTTCGCGATTTTCTCATCTGTCATCGAGACGGCGAGCTTCTGAACTGCGGTAAGCGCCCCATCCTGTGCAGCAAGGGGTGGGGTTTCGAGGGTGCGGCGTTCGAGGCTCTTGATCATTACGGACGCCTTTACGAGCAGCATCGCAGTGGCATCGAACATCTCTGCATCGTCAGCGCCACGACGCTCGCCTTCAATCGATAGGGCAGCAGCCTCGCGCTCAAGCTCGAATACGACTTCACCTGGTGTTTTCTTTCCGCCGCTCAATTCATCCGACACTCGTGTCTCACTGCTCATTTCGTCTCTCCGTAAAGAGTTGTGCGGGCGAGGCGGAAGTCGCCTGCGGTCAAATAGGTCCATCCGGGACCGGTATTATCCGGCAACGGGTTGCCCTTGCCGTCCAGATCAAACGGCATCGTCTCAAGGTACGTGCCAAACGGCCTCAACGCGCGTTCCAACGCCTCTATGCGGTCGATAAGGGCAGGGACAGCGGAGAGAACATGCCGAGCGTAGTCGGATTGGGCGGCGGATTTAGCTGGCCCAAGAAGCGGCTGCTGCGAAACGTGGTCAGCGCCGCGATATAGGGCAAACCCCTGACTCTCTTCGACTATGGTGTAATCGGCGGCTGGTTGGCGGCTTGCCCATTTGTATTCGTGAACGCGCTCCCAAACCAACGGAGATACCAGCCCTTCTATCTTAGAACCGGATGGGGATTGTTCGGTCATGGGGTTATCCTCCGGGCCATGATGTCGCCCTCGAATTTGGGTGTGCGGGGTGCGGTGGCGCGATGCTGGGGCGCGGCTGGCGCGAAGCCGGCGCTGCGCAATTCGGACTTGCTGGTCTTGATCCCATGCACCGCGGCAAACTGGCTGCGGGCCTTTGTCCGCGCCTTTGCCTCGGCGGCGGTCTTGATGGCGTGACATGGCTTTTCGTGGATGGCCCGAAGGTTCGCTTCGGAATGCTCGCCGCCATCTGCCAGGGGAGTTTCGTGATCGAACGCCTTCACCTGACCGGGCCTGATGACATTGCCGCAATCGGTGCAGATGACTTCGCCGGCAGCATTCATCTGCCGCTCGAGGATATGGCGCTTCACCGATTCCGGGATGGCCTGGTCGTGATGCTTGGCGACCCATGATTGAGCTTTACGGGATCTAGCCATGGGCGATTTCCACGACTTCCACGCCAGCCTTGCGGGCCTTCCGGACCATGTCGGCCGTACCGCGGCCGCCGGGGAACGCAATGACCAGGTCTGGCTTGCCCTCGTCCAGCATGCGCTTGTTTCGAGCAGGGCCAGCAAAGCTGCCCTGGTTCTCCCAATCGGCTTCGAAGGTTTCGACCTCCACCTGGCGGCGGTAAGCCCATTCCTTGCCGCAAGCGTCAGCGCCACGGGCGCCACCCTCGATGATGGCGTCGATACCTGCATGGTCGTGCATCTTGTCGAGAACAGCAAACACGCGAGCGGCGTCGTTGTAGTCGCGGCCGCCACAGACGAGAACGCGAGTCATGCTGCCTTCTCCACCTTCACAGGCTTAGGAGCCCATGCTGTTCTAGGGTCTGTTCGGAAATCCTCGATGATGGGGAAAGGGCCGATGGGACGACCGATCTGGTGGGTGACCTGGCTCACGAGGCACCGCCTTCTGCCTGTCGCCATTTCCAGCTTTTCCAGATGTCGCAGAACCACAGTTCTATCCCGGTAGGCACGCGCTTCCCGTCCGGGTAGCTGTGCCAGACGGTGCAGTTGCCGACGAATACGACGCGGCGGGGCTTGAACCAGAGGAACCTGCTTTCGCAAATGATCCTGGCGTCGAAGTGGTCAAAGCGTTCGATGCGGATGAAGCGGAGGCCCATCAGAACAGCCCCATCCATATGGGTTCATCCCAGCGACACCAGTAAGCAGCAGCCAAAGCTACAGCCGCCCAGGTAATGCAGAGGGTGGTGGAAAGGGTGGGGTTCAAGATGCCGCCCTCCTCGTATTCAGTTCAGCCATCATCGCGGCGTCAGCGGCGTCGAGTGCCTTCTGAGCGACGGCTTGCAGGGCAGCGCCGGACATCACGCCATCGGCGATTTCCTCAAGGGCCTCGCGGAATAGGTCGGCCTGAGTGCAGGTGTCGCCAACGGCGATAGTCTCGACTTTGCCAAAGGGGGTCTCGACATCGAAGATGTTGCCCTCGATCTTCGTCGGCCAGCCGGGGAACACGATCGTGAAAGCCATGGCTATGCTGCCTCCGTCCTAGCGCAGTCGAAACAGTAGAATTCATCGTTCGGCGGCACGACGACATGATCGTCACCGGCGTAAATGCGAGTGCCGCAATTCATGATGCAGTTCGCCAGATGGACGCGGGACCGATCAAGATCAGCAGTGTCGCGGGCGTAGTAATCGACTGGCGCCGGCTCAAGGTTGTCGTGGTTCAGGTCGGTGTTACCCTCGACCGCAACACGAGCGCGCCAATCATCGACCTTGGCGAGGCCAGAGCTATCGGTGACGCCGATCATGCTACCTGCTCCTCGATCCACGCATCGACTTCATCGGGAGCAACACCCCATGTCGGCGCCATTTTGCGGAAGTAGTCAGCCTGCAAGGCGCGCAATGCAGCCTTCTGTTCTTCGGTCGGAGGCATTGGCCTGACCTTTCGGCCCTTCCGATATCCAAGCTGCTCCAGCAGCCCGACGTTGCGTGTTCCTCTGGCCATGGATTCAGCCTTTCAATTTCTTGATATCGTTGAGGGTGAGTTGAACGAGACCGGCCTTGTGGATGGTCTCGCGAGACAGCAGCCCGCCATTGCCGCCTTTGCCCAAAGTGCCGCTGTCGTCGAAGGTGACAGCGTTGGCTAAATCAGCAGAGCGCTCGGCAAGCCGTGCCGCTTCAGGGCTCACAACGAACAGCACCGACCTCAGCTTCGAAGCAGAAACCCCAGCGTCAAACTCTGCTGAAGCCCATACCGATAGGCTTGGATATACCGCCTCAAGCTCATCTATGAGGATCTGGCGGCAGTGCTGTTCGTGGTGATCGATCATGACGATCACCAGCGGAAAATGTCGACGACCATGGCCAGCATCATGGCGATCATCACCACGCCGATGATGCCTGCGAGGCCGATGCCGCCCACCACTGCCCAGCCCCCGAGCCCCCACGGCAGCGTCGTCGTGGTGCCACTGCAAATGTTGTGGATGTGGTCAGCGCCCCACTCAGAGACGGTGCGGATACACTGGGTCGCGTTCTGGTTGAGCGTGATCGTCTGGTCTTCCATCGTCCATCTCCTGATCTTCGCTAGAACGCACCACTCGGATGCGCTCAGGTGAGGATCAGAAGTCTGCGTCGTAGAGATCGAAGCCAAAGCCGAAGCGGGCACGCGTGGCACCATTCACCAGCTTGCGTTCTTCGATGGCGACCTTGGCAGCGTCGGAATATTTTGGGGCGCCATACTCGCCGTCTGCCTTCGGCAGTTCGCCAGCCTCGATCGCGGATGTGAGCCTGACGAACTCATCGACCAAATTGTGCAGCGACATGTCTGCAACCGACCGGAGCCGGTCGGCGGCGATGGATCGAAAGGTCTCGGTAGGGTTGGTTGTCTGGACGGCTGTGCTCATCGAAATCCATCTCCATAGAGGCAATCGCCTCGCTGATCTGATGGATGGAGTATTAGCACCACTAAAGTTTGAGTGCAACAGGAAAATTAGTACCACTAATATTAGAGGGTGCGCCAAGGAATCGAGGCTGCTACACTCCACCTGTCAGCGTCGTGCTGATGGCAAAGAAAAAACCCCGCACGGGGCGGGGCTGGAGTTGACGATGGGTCAGGCTAAACTGGTTGTAGAACTCTACGCCGATCCGGGGCTATGCCCTCGGCAGGCCCTTGGTAAGGTCGTTGAACCAATCTCTGGCCTTGGCCTCAGCCTCGTCTTTGAGCCGCTCCTTGAACAACCCGTAGAAGCCGAAGTGCTGCCCGCATCCGCCACAGGTGACCGCGTCATCGTCCTTGGGCGGATTGGTTTCGTCTATCGCGAGGGTGTTCCCACATTTGTCACAGGCGAAGGTGATAATCATAGTTGACCCCTCATGCATTCCCCTCTGGCGGCATATCCTCAAGCAGTATGTCGTTCTTGATCCCGACCAGGTCGCGGAGGATTTTGATATCCTCGGCAGCTTCCCGCATGATCGCCTCCAGATCCCGGACGGGCACGTCATCGACGTGGTCGGCATAGAACCGTAGGCGATAGAGGATGTCGGGTTGACGCGGCGTGTCGGGCATCGGCGCTAAAACAGTTCGAGCCGACCGGAGGCGTTGGGGTATCGCCCAATCTCCTTGCCGGTCTGGCCGTCGAAAAGCCGAACACTGTCGGTCGCGTTTGAGCCGTCATACGAGTAGGCATAGACCACGCTGACGAAGCTCTGCTTCTGGTCAATCGTGGCGGCGTAGAAGGCCGGGCCAACGAATGCCCTGGTCAGTGTGCCGGGTTGCTCGAACTTGGTGAAAACCCGCTCGTTGATCATCCGCTGGAGGAACGCAA
This sequence comes from Devosia sp. SL43, assembly GCF_021729885.1. Classification (NCBI taxonomy): domain Bacteria; kingdom Pseudomonadati; phylum Pseudomonadota; class Alphaproteobacteria; order Hyphomicrobiales; family Devosiaceae; genus Devosia; species Devosia sp. SL43. Next base: position 37,601 of record NZ_CP063402.1, on the reverse strand, counting down.
GGCGGTCGGCCTGCATCGCCTCTGACTTGTCGATTGTCGCAACAGGCGCAGCCGCAACAGCAGAGGCAGTCGTGGTGCTGCGTCCGCTGCCCAGCGAGAACAGATATCCGATGCCGACAACCAGCAGCACCAGAATGACAAGTCCGCGCATGCTCAGCCCTCCGTGCCGGTTCTGTCGGGCAGGGCATTCAGCAGCGCCATGACAGTCGCGGCAGCGTCCTTTTGCCGGATGAGCCGCATCAGGTCGATAATCGCGCCGTCGAGATTGGGGTCGCGGGTCAGCAGGTCACCCGGCTCGCAGTTCAGTGCATACGCCAGGGCCTCAAGGGTCGGCTGCGTGTAGTTGATGATCCCGTTCTCCAGCTGGGAAATCGCCCCGCTGGTGGCGTCAATGCGATCTGCCAGCTGCTCTTGCGTCAGCCGACGATATTTCCGCCACTGCCTGATGAAGTGGCGCGGCTTGGTCGGCTTGGGGATCGGACGAACTTTAGTAGCCATTACAACATTTTAAGCGACACTAAAGCCGTTTCCACACAGCACCACTAAAGAAACGCTTGCGCATGAATATTAGTGGTGCTAAGAAAATCAGCATGGAAAATCTTATCAAATGGCTGGATGAGAAGCGCGGGCGTCGGGGCGACCTGACACGGGCGCTGAAGATTACGCCCGGCGCGCTGTCGCAGTGGTCGCAAGTTCCGGCGACACGCGCCACCGAAGTTTCTGCCGTCACTGGCATCCCGCTGCATGAGCTTCGCCCTGACGTGTTTCCGGCACCAAAGTCGGAAGGGGCAGCAGCATGAGCGATTGGCGCGACCAGTTCACCCAATACACCACCGGGTTTGCGTTCAACCTGTCTCTCAGCCGGGATCAAGCATCGCTGCTTGAGGCCATCGGCGGCGGTGAATGGGAAGGCTGGGCCAGTCATACGGGCAGGGGCAGCTTCATCCCCACTATCAAGGCGCTCCAGCGTCGTGGTTTGGCAGAGCACAATCCGGCTGTTCATGCTGAGAACCGCCCCGCCAACTCCACGCCGAAGTGGTTCTACCGCCTGACGCCAGCGGGTCAGCATGTGCTCGAACTCCTGCGTTTGACCGGTGTCGCGCAGCGCGTGACGGCCGTAGCGACCGAGGTGGCAGCGTGATGGCCCGCCCCGACGACATTTCCCCAGCAGTGTATGAATGGGCAGAAATCTTCACCGATGAGCATATCCATACGGATGATCGCGAACTGGTGGCCCGCGCATTTATCGCCGGCCAGCAGAGCGTCACCAATCCAGACCGCGTCGGCCTGACAGATCGTCAGCGCAAGGCATTCGACATCCTGCAGACCCACATCGAGCTGACCGGTGGAACACCACCATCCTTCCGTGAACTCGCCCAGCGTCTCGGATGCACGACAAGCCGAGCCCACTCCGTCTGCAAGCAGCTCGAACATCGAGGATTGATCACCATGGTTCCACGGTGCCCGCGCTCGATCGCCATTGTTGGGAGAGCAGCATAGATGACCGAAGGCAGTAACAGCATTGCCGACGACCTCCTGCGCAACGGCTACGAGCGCTGGGCCCGCCTCGAAGGCGAGAAGGCCGCTATCAGCGAAGACCTCAAGGAGCTGTTTGGCGAGTTGAAGGCCAATGGCCTGGACGGCAAGGCACTCCGCGCCGCATTCCGCAAGGTCGCTAAGGCCGGCGATACCGAGGCAGACCTGCACGACGCCACGGTCGACCTTTACGTCGGCAGCCTGCTCGGGCCGCGCATCAAGCCTTCTGGCACGAAAGTTGCAACGCAGGCGCGGGACGCGCGTAAGGAAATTCCAGAAACCCGGCCTCTCAACCAGGCTGGGCCAGATGTCGGCCCAAGCAGTAGTTCGGCTGCTGCAGAAGGCCGTGTGGTAACCTCTCTTGCCGGTGCAGAGGGCATCGTAGACCGGCAACCAATCAACCAACCCCATCCGACCAAAGCGGATGGCAGCGACCTGACCGCCTCCCCAGGCCCTCATGGTCAGGTCGCAGATAATTCCGATATCGACATTCCGATATCGAGCGAGGCGGGCGACGAATTGGTCACGTCGCCAGTTGATGCCACTGACCATGGCCCCGTTGGAACCGGCAATGATGCCCGTAACGACAACGCAGGAGGCGAAAATGTAGCCGCCGATGATGATGTTCACCCCCTTGATGACGACCGTTCGCATGAGAACGGGGAGCGAGCCGACGCTTTGGCACTCGGCAGCGACGTGGAAGCCGTCGCACCAAAGCCCCCAATGTACGCCGCGCCCGGCGTAGTCGTCTGGGAATCCAGCCCGCCCGAAGGCGTACGCCGCCACGAATACAGCTTCGCCTTCGGTGATCTGGGTCAGGACGTCGCTGTCATTGATGAGGATCTGGCGAACGCGGCGTCGGCGCCCATCGTCAAGCTCGGCAACATGATCCTCGACGGTTGGGCTCGATACACCAGGGCTCGTGCGATGGTCGGCCTCGACGGCAAGCCAGTCGAATATCCAGTCGTTCAGTACGACGGAAACAACCCCCTCATCGACGTCATCCGCTGGAATATGAACGGCCGCATCCTCAATGAGGAACAGCGTCGTCTGATAGCCAAGCGTCTCGTCAGCATCGAGCCCCATCGTAAGGCCGAAATCTTCAAGGCTCTCGATATGGGCATGGAGCTTGTCGGAGCATGAACCGCACAGTCCGGCTATCGCCTGAACGCGGATCAAGGGGCCTGACCATCCTTGCGCTTGCCCTGGCAGCATGGGTTCCAGTGCTGCTGGCTGCCCGCCTTCTGTTCGGGTGGTCAGCATGATCCACATCCGCCACTCCGATTTCATCCTGATCCTGGCTGCCGTTGCTGTTGCATCAGCATGGCTCTCTCTACGGGCGCCTGGTGACCAGATGACCGTCACTCCACACCAACCGCAAATGTCTGCCCAGAGCACTGCTGGGGCTGCATGGGGTCTTCACCCTGGGCAGGCACTTGCCGTTGATCACACGCAAGACAGGCCGGGCATGACGCTTCGGGCTGGGTACTTGATCCGCATGGTGACCTCCAACTCCTCCCTGGGAGCCAGCGTCACTTGCCGGGCCGCGCCTTGTCGGCAGCGCCCGGCCTTTTATTCCCCGTGCTCGATCGGCGCCAACCGATCCCGCACGCATTCCCTGCCGCACCAGAAGCTCTCTAAGCACATCGCTGGTGTCCGGCTGATCCATCGTCGTCGCCTTTGCTGTTCGCCTTCATCCGATGGTTTCAAAACTATCTGGAAGGCATTTGCAGATGGGCGAATTTCGTTCGGAGGACAGCAAAATGTCTTCCCTCGCTGAAATGAAGGGTCTCGTGCATCAGGCGGCTGATTTCACATCGCCGTCCGACAACTGGAAAGACCGGGTGCAAGCGGCGGCGCGCGCACTCGGCTTCGGTTGGTCGCGCACCAAGGACCTCTACTACCAAGACGCCCGCCGTATCGATGCGGAGGAGATGGACCATGCGCGAAAGATCGTCGGCAAGCTCAAGCAGGACCGACAACGCCGGGAGGCCGCCGAACACGTCGCCTGGCTTCGCCGAACCGTCCAATCCCTTCGCGCGGACGGCCGGCAACTGGACGGCGACAGCCTTGATGTTCTTGAGCGCCTTGCTGGCGTCGTGGGCGCAGAAGGCAGCGCCCTGGTGGCCATGGCCCCCGAAGTCGCCGCTGAAGACTTCGACCAATCTCAAGGATGGGGCGCCTAGGCCATGAAGAACAAGCTGTCAGACCTGAACGATCACCTATTTGCCCAGCTTGAGCGCCTGTCAGATGAAGACCTGACCCCCGAGCAGATCGAGCAGGAATCGAAGCGCGGCGAGGCCATCGTCAATGTCGCCGAGCAGATCATCCGCAATGCCGACCTGACCTTCAAGGCAGCAACCTTTGTTGCCACCCATGGCGACCGTTACCGGCCCGCGCTTTCTGGTCTGATCGGCAAGTCCGTGACCGCCGAGGCTGAAGAATGAGGGGCCAGCGGATCACCTACAGCGCCGCCGAAATGGCATGGCTGGAAGAAAACCGCATGATGGTCATTAGCGACTATCACAGCGCGTTTTTGATGAGGTTTGGGCGGGATGAGATATCGGCGCTGAACCTTCATGGCCTGCGCAAGCGGATGGGCTGGAAGACAGGTCGCACCGGTTGTTTTGAGAAGGGCCAGGCGCCCATGAACAAGGGTGTCCCGTGCGCTCCGGGCAAAGGCGGCAGACACCCCAATGCCCGCAAGACGCAGTTCAAGAAGGGCAATATCTCGCACACCTATCGCGGGCCTGGTCATGAGCGCGTCGATAGCAAAGACGGCTATGTCGTCATGATCCTTGATGAGGTGAACCCCTGGACCGGCGGCATCACTCGCCCGGTCCATAAGCACGTCTACCTCTGGGAGCAGATCAACGGACCGGTGCCGGATGGCCACTGCCTCAAGTGCGTCGACGGCAACAAGACCAACACCGACCCCTCAAACTGGACGCTGATCCCTCGCGGCGTGCTCCCCCGGCTCAACGGCGGCAGGGCAACCCGCGTCATGGCCTACGACAGCGCCCCGGCAGAGTTGAAACCCGCCGTTCTCGCCATCGCCAGGATCGATCACGCCATCCACGAAAAGCGGAAGTCCGCGACCGCCTAACCCCACCAGGAGGAATCCAATGACCAGCCGTAAGCCATCAACAGCCGAAGTCACTCAGCCAGCCATCCCGGCCGATATCGCATTCGGCAACATCATCACCGCACAGCGCGACAGCGCGACGGTCAACGAGCAGGCCCTGCGCTCTCAACTTGCTGCCCGTGAAGGTCAGTATGAGCGGGACATGGCTCGGCTGCAGGCGGAGTTCAAAGTCGACCGCACCAGCCTGGAAGAGCAGATCAACCAGCAGTCCAACATCATCACGGCCGCCGATGCTGCGCTGTCGAGCCTGCTCGCCGCCGAGGCCGATGAAACCAACGTCGTCGCTATGGCGGCGGAGTAGGGCCCATGCGGAAATCAATCATCGGTCCCGCCGCCGCATCGCTCCTAACCGGCGCCACCACGTTCGCCCGCGCCTTGGACGAATGGCCGGAAACGTCCCTGCCGTTCTTCGACTTTGGCGGCGGACGGTCGTCGGCGGCATCCCGGCCGCGCTCAGGCGGCTCTCGCGCGCACCGCCAGTGGCGGAAGCGTCGGGCATCTGGCCGGGCATGACCCATGAACCTCGGCATCCGCTCCCGTCTCACTCAATGCGAAGGAAAGCGTCCATACGCCACCAGAGCTGACGCAGTGAAGTGGCGAAAGAGAATGCATGCCCTTGAACCAATACCGCTGCCCGCACTGCGGACAGTACCACCTCGGCAACAGGCCAAAAGGGCACAGGACGCCCTAAGCCTCCGCCACCGGCAATTGAACTGGAGTTTTGAGCATGAACCGCAAGTTCTCCGACCATGTCACCCAGACAGCGTTCCACCTGACCTTGTCGCGCAACATGATCGGCACGATGGCGCGTATCCGGAACCATGCGTTCGGGCACGATGGTGCGTGGACGGCCAGCGGAGCTGATCAGTTCATCATGGGGGCAAAGGCGCTAACTGAGCGGGGGTTGGTGGTGCACTCGCAGGTGCCTGACGCCACCGGGAAGCATTGGACCTTCACCGAAGCGGGCGAGCACGTGTTTCAGCTCCTGGTGATTGCCGGCCTGGTGACCACCGAAGCCGCCAACGACCAGGCAGCATGACCATGGGCAATCCAACCAGCTACACCATCAAATACGTCACCGTAAAATCCAAGCTGGAGAAGCTTGTAAAGCCCGTACGCAGCGACAAGCAGCGTCGTGAGCTAATGAACCGTGCCGCCTCTGGCCGCGACCCCAAGCTATCCAGCAAAGCCCGTCAGGCAGTGGCAGAACGCAGACGCCAGGCAGAAGTCCAGAAGTCGCTGGATGATATTGCGGGGCGGGTGGAATGACGGTTCCTCGCCCAGTCTTGCGATGGCACGGCGGCAAGTGGTTGCTGGCACCCTGGATCATCGAACACTTTCCCGCCCATCAGGTGTACGTCGAGCCCTTCGGCGGCGCGGCGTCTGTCCTGATGCGCAAAGAGCCGGCGTATGCCGAAATCTACAACGACCTAGACGGCGACGTTGTGAACCTATTCCGCGTTCTGCGTTCGCCACGCGCCGACGAATTGGTGAAGGCGGTACGCCTGACACCATTCGCACGCACCGAATTTCTGCAGGCCTATCAGCCAACCGAGGATGATTTCGAGCGCGCTCGGCGCCTCATCATTCGCTCGTTCATGGGCTTCGGCTCGAATGGCCACAACAAAGCAACCGGCTTCCGGGCCAATTCAAACCGCTCCGGCACGACGCCTACCCATGATTGGGTGAACTATCCAGACAGTCTGGCCCAGGTGATAAGACGGATTGCCGGCGTCACCGTCGAGAGCAAAGACGCATGTGCAGTTATGGACCAGCACGATGCGCCATCCACGCTGCACTACGTTGACCCGCCATACGTCATGGATACCCGCGCCGACGGCGGGGCGGACTATGCGCATGAGATGGATGATGCGGATCACATCGCGCTTCTAAATTGTCTCAAGGCGCTTGATGGGATGGTGGTGCTGTCTGGTTACCCGCACCCGACCTATGACCAAGCCCTGATTGGTTGGCGCCGCGTGGAGAGGACTGCCCTGGCAGACGGTGCAAAGAAGCGCATCGAAGTCCTTTGGATCAATCCCCATTGCGCTGCCCGCCTCGATGCTGAGCGCGCCCAGCTCTCGTTTCTCGATGGAGCCCCAGCAGCATGAATACCAACCAATCCCAGAGGGCAGCATGAACCAGACCACCGGAACAGAAGCAGCATTGGCCCGGCATTATGCCGATGTTCGATCGCGCCTGTCGTCAGGAACCACGCCACCGGAGCGCGCCAGGCGGTTTGTCCCGGTGAGGCAGCAGTCACATCGCCCGGACTATGTTCCGCCAGCCCCGCGCGTCCCTATGGTCCGCATCGACGCGGCGGTTCGGGAGCGCGTCCGCGATATCCTGACCATTGCCCAACAGCATCGGGCCGAAGCGTTTGATCCGGGCCATTGGCTCGAAATCATCGACCAGGTGTGCGTCAAGCACGACATCACCCGAGGCGAACTGCTGAGCTCTCGTCGGGCCAGACCCATCGTCGCCGCTCGTCACGAAGCCATGTACCGGATGAGTAAGGAGACCTCGATGTCTCTGCCCGCGATCGGGCGCCGCTTGGGCGACAAGGACCATACGACCGTGCTTTCGGGAATCCGCCGGCATGAAGAGCGCATGGGTCTGGAGCGGACGCGATGAGCTCTCGCGCATTCGGTTGGGCATGGGGCCTATCGTTGCCACCTGCGCAGAAGATGGTTTTGCTCGCGCTGGCCGATGTCGCGTCACCGGATAAGGATCAATTTGCCTGCCCCATCAGCTACATCGAGAAGGTTGCGTGCATGGACGCCGCCGAGATCGATGATGCGATAGCTGCGCTGGTCGCAAAGGATCTCGTATCGCACAGCCATGGCCTCTATCGGCTCGGGCTTCCGCCGCTGCCGCCACGGGAAAGCCGGCCGGTCGCGGCTGGCTGCGTTTACATCATGGTGAGCGGCGGCAAGACGAAGGTCGGCGTTTCAACCGACCTGAACCAGCGGCTCTACAACATCAAGGCGACGTTGCCGGACGTCAGGCTCATCCACTCGTTCCCAATGCTGATCACCGAGGCTCGGAAATATGAGGGCAGGTGCCTTGCGCACTTTGCCCATGATGCATTGCACGGCGAATGGCTGTCGACGCCGCCTGATGACGTGATCGAGTACCTGCAGCGCGTGACCGGCAAGGCAGGCACGCCAGCATGAGCAAGCCCCGCTACAGCATCCTGCCTGCCGATTGCTTGGATGACCCACGGTTCAAGGATGTGCATCTCCGCGTCCTGGTGAAACTGGGCAGCCATACGGACAATCGTGGCTGGTGCGAGGTCAACCAAAAGAAGCTTGGCGAGGCGATCGGCAAGACCCGTGAGACGGTCAATCGGGCCATCCGAGACCTCTGCGAAATGGGCTTTCTGATGAAGCGCGAACAGTTGACGAAGGCCAACGGACGCACCATCAGCCAGTACCGCGTATTGATGGATCGCCCTGACCCGACACCAGATGTAGAGACCCCTGTGAAATCCACGTCACAGGGGGTTGTGACGCCTGAAGATCACAACCCCTGTGACGAAGCTACGTCACAACATAACTACCTTTCTTCCAACGACCATCCTTCGCTTCGCTCGGATAACGAGCGCGTGTCGTTTGATGAAGCTTGGAAGATATTCCCGAAACGGCCAGCGGCAAATCGGACCGAAGGCAAGCGGGAATGGTCAAGGCTGTCGGATCCTGAAACCCGACGAGCATTTGTCGCTGTGCAGCGGTTCGACCAATGGCGCATCGAAGACGCCGAGGCTCGCGGCGTGACGGCGGAATCGCAGTTGCAGTTTATGCCGGGCTTCGGGAAGTGGATCCGCACCAAGGCGTGGGTCGATGCGCTGCACATCGTGCTGAAATCCGACCCGGTCCCGCCATCGGCGCACGGCCTGGTGGTGCTGAAACCTGACCATGCGGATTTCCAAGCCGTCGAGAAGATGCTGGGCAGGAAATTGCCGGTCTACGGCAGCGGATCCAGAACCTTCCGCATCGAGGAAATCGAACAGGCGAGGGCAATGGCATGACCAGCATAACCGACCGCATCCTGTCCCTTCAGATCGCCGAGCGTGATTATCAGCGTGGCCTGATCCATGCCCATGGCGAGCAGCGCCTGGTGATATCGCAGAAGCTGGCCCGCATTCGCCGGCAGATCGCGATGTTGACCGAATCCGACCGGCAGCCGATGGCAAGGCCTGAACAGGCGCGGCGCTTCAAATGAAGGTCTCCATCACCGACCAGATCCAGTTCGCCACGACCATGCGAGACAGCTTCGCCAACCTGGTGAGCGAAGGCGTCAAATCCACCAACGGCATGAGCATGGAAACCAAGCTCGATCTGGCCGAGGCGATCCTTCTCACTCTTCACGCATGGGCTGCGTATGAGCCTGAGATCAAGGGTCAGGCCAAATGAGCGGCGATGGGACGCTGATCTTCAAGCGCCTTGGCGCTGACCTCGATGCCAAGCGGAACGGCAGTGCGCTGGACCAGTTCTTCGCCGCTCTCCGTCAAGTCGACACCGAATATGGCCGCGCCGATATCAGCGCGACTGCAGCAATGGCCGAGGTGCGGGCAGCGCTAAGGCAACTAGACCGACATCAGACGATCAACAGGGGTAAACGAGCATGACCGACGAGTTGAGCAACGAAGCGAAGTCGGCAGCTGCTCGGCTGTTCATCCGGGGTCAGAAGTCTCGGCGTAATTCGATCGATGATCAGGAGGCGCTGACCAGCTACAGCGTCGGCGTCGATGAGCTAATCAAGGCGAAGCTGGTCACACGCCGTCGGCGACCGCGATGCCCGGGCGTCATGCTGTTCCGTGGTACGCCAGCGACAGCCGATATCGGCAAGGCATGGGCAGCATCATCGGTCCCTGCGCCGGCCACCCCAGACAACTCGGTAGCGGCAGACGTTCGCGTCGTTCAGCATGACCTGGTGCAAGACCCCTATATGACCGATGCCGAATATTTCCATCAGCGCAGCATCAAGTCAGGCCCGGCCGTCGGCAAGGTCTCGGTCTCGAGGAATATGGTGGAGTATGTCGGCGGGCTGGCCCGGTTGGGTGGCGCCAGCGAAATGCACCTTATGGCAGCCGCGAAGTATCGAACCGCATACGAGCGTGCCCAGATCGGCGGCGCTCGTGCTGTTGACTACGCGGCCGTCAAGGTGGACACGTCAGGCCCTCGTGAGGATGTGCTGGCTGGCAGGACGGTTGACGCACTGGAAGCCTACAAGGACGCGGTCAGGTGCTTGGGCATGATGCGCTCCAGCGTCGTTGAACGTGTAATCTGCCATGACCAGAGCCTGACAACGCGGGGAATGGGCTCACGAGCAAGGGACCGGGCCAAGCGGGAACTGTTCGCTGCGCTGGATGATTTGGCCGTGCACTTCAAGCTGGCCATGAAAAGGGCAGCTTGACAGCGGGGCACGAAGCAGCCACACATCGATATGCTAGCGCATATCGCGCGTAAAAGAACGGCTCGCTTCGGCGGGCCTTTTTCGTTTTCGTAGGGTGGAGCAGTCCGGTAGCTCGCCAGGCTCATAACCTGGAGGTCGTGGGTTCGAATCCCACCCCTGCAACCAGATCGAGGCGCGTTGCCGATAGCCTTTACCTGCCAGCAGGCAGCGCAGGACCGGCCCGCTCCGACCCAATACAGACATCGGAGAGCATGATGATGCATATCGCGCGCTTTACAGGCGTTATCGCCGTGCTGCCCACAATGGCGGTGAACCAGGTTGTTGGATGGTATCTGTCGCTGCTGACGGCAGAGGCCCAGCGCAGATCTCGTTAGCCACCCCCCAAGCAGAAGGCATAGGGCATTGGCACTGAAGGTACTCAAGCCCAGGCTCAAGCCGATGGGGCAGAGGCTCAAGGCGCCCCGCGAGATCAGGGACAAGCGATACAGCCCAGATGCTGTGATCCGTGGATGGTATAAGTCGGCCAGGTGGCAAGCCTTGCGCCTCGAGGTGCTGGTCCGTGACCTCTACACCTGCCAGCGTACAGGCGTGGTGCTGGTAGGCAAGGCACCAGCACCGAACAGCCCGATCGTCCACCACAAGATCCCGCATCGCGGAGATGAACAACTCTTCTGGGACATCAACAACCTTCAGGCCGTCTCCAAGGCTTGGCACGACAGCGATGCCCAGGCCGAAGAGCGCAACGCCCCTGACCCCGCCTGGCGCTTCTCCTAGGCCATTGGGGGGGGGTGGGTAAAAGTCTGCAAAGCCCTCTCTTCCCGGACCCGCGGCGATCTCACGCAGAGATTTTTTCCTCTGGTGGAAAATCAGGGTGCGAACCAAGGCGCGAACCACACCGATGAACGCCAAAAAAACAGCCACCGACTGGCCTGCTATCGAGGCCGAGTATCGAGCCGGGAAGCAGAGCATCCGGGCGATTGCCGAGTGGTTCCAGATTTCAGATACGGCGATCCGCAAGGAAGCCAAGAAGCGCAAATGGGTCCGCGCGAACCAGCCATCTGGTTCGCAGGATTTGGCGGGTGCGAACCGGCCTGCAGTTGCCGCGCCGATCGCCGAGGTCTCGAAGGTCGAGGAGGTTCTCGGCCGGGGTCGCAATCTGGCCGAGCGGATGCTCGATGAGCTCGGCGCCGAAACGCTCCACCGGGGCGAGATGGAGACCATCATCGAGCTTTCGGAAACTGACCCAGACCGGCTCCAGGCTCTACGCCAGGCGGTGAGCCTTCCGGTGCGCGCCAAGACGCTGCAGACGATCGCCCTGGCCCTCAAGACGATGGGCGAGACGGTGAGCGAGCAGCCGAAGGGCAAGAAGGCTACGCAGAAGAGTGCGGCCGATGCGGCGACGGCACCGGGCGGCAAGTTCGCTCCGCGTCCTGGCCCGCCTCAACTGTCGGTCGTCGGTAAGTGAACCCTGAGTGGTCCACGTCGTGCAAGGATTGGGAGCAACGGATTGTCGCGCAGCGGTCGCTGATACCGTTTCGCCCGCTGTTCCCGGCCGAAGCCGAGCATGCGCTAGGCGTGTTCAAGGCCCTCAAGGTCGTGGATTTGCCCGGCCAGCCGACATTCGGCGAGGTCAGTGACCAGTGGGTTTTCGATTTCGTCGCTGCAATCTTCGGATCCTATGACGCCGAGACCGGCAAGCAGATGGTGACCGAGTTCTTCCTGCTCATCAGCAAGAAGAACACCAAGTCGACAATTGCCGCGGCGATCATGCTGACGGCGCTGATAGTCAACTGGCGGCACAACGAGGAATTGCTGATTTTGGCGCCGACCATCGAGGTCGCCCAGAACAGCTACAAGCCGGCGGCCGCCATGGTGCGCGCTGATCCGGAACTGGATGCGAATGCGGGCGAGGGCGGGTTCCTGACGGTTCAGGACCACATCCGAACCATCAAGCATCTCGGCAATGATGCCATGCTGAAGGTTGTGGCGGCTGATACCGACACTGTGTCGGGCAAGAAGTCGGGCCGCATCTTGATCGATGAGCTCTGGGTGTTCGGCAAGCGGGCCGGCGCGGACGCAATGTTGCGCGAGGCCACAGGCGGCCTGGTGTCACGGCCTGAAGGCTTCGTGATTTCGCTCTCGACGCAGAGCGATGATCCGCCTGCGGGCGTGTTCAAGGCGAAACTGGACTATGCCCGCCAAGTGCGGGACGGCCTAATCGTCAATCGCAAGTTTCTGCCGGTGCTCTATGAGTTTCCGGACAAGATGGTCGAGGCGAAGGCCTACGAAGACCCGGCGAATTTCTATGTGACCAACCCGAATTTGGGTCGGTCAGTCAGCCAGGAGTGGCTGGAAGAGGAGATGATCAAGGAACTGTCGGGCGACAAGACGACGCTCGCGACGTTCCTGGCCAAGCATCTAAACGTCGAGATCGGCATGAACCTGCGGTCAAACCGATGGGCTGGTGCTGATCACTGGACCGCGGCCGAAGACGAGGAATTGGCAAGGCTGAGCGCTTCGGGCGCAGCCGGACACTATGAGGCGCTGGAGCGGTTGCTCGATCGCTGCGAAGTCGCTGTGGTTGGTATCGACGGCGGCGGCCTCGATGACTTGTTCGGCCTCAACATCCTTGGCCGCGAGCCGGGCGAGATCGAGGTCCATATCGAAATCGACGGGGTGAAGGTCACCCGCAAGATGAAACGCTGGCTGTCATGGTCGCATGCCTGGTGTCATTCCGGGGTGCTGAAGCGCCGGCCGAAGATCGTCACGACGCTGCAGCGCATCCAGGCCAAGGGCGAATTGACCATTCTGGAAGACCCGCTCGGCGATGTTGCCACGATCATCGAGCACATCAGCCGCATCAAGACGATGGGGCTGCTCGGCGGGGTGGCGGTCGACGCGTCCGGCCTGGGCGAAATGGAAGATGCCCTCGATGAAATCGAGGTCACGCAGGAATCTGGATTGCTGGTGGCGGCGCCGCAAGGTGGCTGGATGATGTCCAGCATCAAGGGCGCCGAGCGGCGCCTGGCCTCTGGTCTGCTTAAGCATGCCGGCGGCCCGCTGATGAACTGGTGCGTGCCGAACCTGAAGATCGAACCGACAGCAACTGGCATCCGGGCGACCAAACAGACGGCCGGCGATGCCAAGATTGACCCGGCCATGGCCATGTTCAACTCGGTCACGCTGATGGCCCGCAACCCGCAGGCGCCAGATATGAACAATATCGACGATTTCCTCGCAAACCCTGTGGTGGCGCGCCGTGGTTGATACCAAAACCAAGATGCCATTCCCGGCTCGGGTGAAAGCCATCGTCCGTGCGGCTTTCGGATTGACCGACACCACTGGCTGGCAGTTGGCCTATCCTGGCAACAGTTCTGCCGGCAAGACTGTGACGATCGATGGAGCACTGCAGCTGGCCACGGTTTGGGCCTGCGTCCGGCTGCTCTCTGAGACCGTCGCTACCCTGCCGTTCATGCTTTACAAGACGGCAGCGGATGGCGGCCGCACCGTGGCCGGTGACGACCCGCTCTATGATCTGATCCATGACGCGCCGAATGCCGACTATACCGCCGTAGAGTTCTGGGAAGGCGTGGTTCTCTGCCTCTGCCTGTGGGGCAATGCGTACGCCAAAAAGGAAAAGATGGGTAATCGCCTGGTCGCCCTCACTCCGCTGCGCTGCGACTGGATGGTGGTGAAGCGCAACCGCCAGGGCGCCCGAGAGTACCACTATCACGACCCCAAGGGCCTTAAGGTCTGGAGCGAAGATGACGTTTTCCATGTTCGTGGCTTTGGCGGCGCTGGTGATGTCGGACTTTCCCCTATCACTTTCGCCCGTCAGTCGCTTGGCACGGCCATGGCAACCGACGAGCTCGCCGGCACCATGTTCGCCAACGGCGCGCGGCCGACTGGCATCCTCACCGTCGACCAGGTTCTAAAGCCCGAGCAGCGCAAGCAGCTGCAGGAGAATATCGTGGCGCCGTTCGTCGGGAGCGAGAACGCCGGCGGCGTGATGGTCCTCGAGGCCGGACTGAAATTCCAGGCGGTTACCATGACCCCGGAAGATACCCAGTTTCTTGAGACCCGGTCGTTCCACGTCGAGGAAATCTGCCGCTGGTTCCGCGTCCCGCCCTTCATGGTCGGGCACACGCAGAAGTCTACCAGCTGGGGATCGGGCCTCGAGCAGCAGCTGATCGCGTTCCTGACATTCGCGCTGAAGCCGTACCTGTCTCGCATCGAGCAGGCGGTTTCGCGTTCCCTCATCCCTGCGGCGCAGCGCAAGGCGCTGAAGCCAGAGTTCAAGGTCGAGGGCCTGCTGCGCACCGACAGCGCTGCCCGATCCGCGTTCTACGCCGTCATGGTCCAGAACGGCATCATGACCCGGAACGAAGTGAGGCGGCTGGAAAACCTGCCCCCACTTCCGGGCGGCGACGATCTCACTGTGCAGTCCCAGAACGTCCCACTCGGCGAGCAGCCGACCACTCCCAAGCCTCCGGCCAAACCGGAAGACGACGAGGAATAAAGCCCATGAAAACCAAGGATTTTGCCCTGGAGGTCAAGGACCTCTCGGATGAAGGAACTTTCACGGGCTACGGCTCGGTGAGCGGCAACGTCGATTCCTACGGCGAGCGCGTCATGCCTGGCGCCTTTGCGGCCAGCCTGGCCAAGCACAGCCGGGAAGGGACGCAAGTTCTGATGTTCTGGCAGCATAATCCTTCCGAGCCGATCGGCGTCTGGGAGGATCTGGCCGAGGACAAGAAGGGGCTGTGGGGTAAGGGCCGGCTGCTGATGGATATTCAGCGCGCTCGCGAGGTCCATACCCTTGCGAAGAACAAGGCCATCGGCGGGCTTTCGATCGGCTATCGCGAGATTAAGGTTACGCCTGATGGCAACGTCCGCAACCTGGACGAACTGGACCTGATGGAAATCTCCCTGGTTTCGTTTCCAGCCAATCGCAGGGCCCGCATCGAAGCGGTGAAGTCCGAACGTATGGAAGAGTTCGCCCGCCGGCTACGTGACGGCGATCCCATGCCAATCAAAGAATTCGAGGACCTCCTGCGTGATGCAGGGGTCCCCAAAGCCATGGCCGTACAGATCGCCTCTGTCGGCTATGCGAAGGCCATTCGGAGCGAGTCCGAGGGCGTGAAGGCGAATGTCATGGCCGATCTGCGATCCGCAGTGAGCGCCTTCCTTCCCAACGCCTAACGGAGAATTCCAATGGCTGATGAAAAAGAAATGGAAGCCCTCGTCCTCGACCTTAAGAAGGCCGCCGACGAGGTCAAGAAGATTGCCGAAACCACGAATACCGAGATCAAGAACCTCGGCGTGACCACGGCAGAGACCAAGCAGAGGGCCGATGAGGCTCTGGTCAAGCACAACGAAATCTCTGCGCGTCTCACCGAGATCGAGCAGAAGATGGTTCGCGGTGCTGGTGAGCCGGAGCGCCGCAAGTCTATGGGCGAGCTCGTCACGGACAGCGACGAAGTACAGGCTTTCCTCAAGTCTGGAGGCAAGGGCCGTGTATCGGTCCAGGTTAAGGCCATCATCTCGGCCCTGACCACCGATGCTAACGGCTCTGCCGGCGATCTGATCGTTCCTGATCGTCGTGGCCTGATCGACCCCGTCACCCGTCGCATGACGATCCGCGACCTGCTGACGCCCGGCCGCACCAGCTCGAACGCCATCCAGTATATCAAGGAAACCGGGTTCACGAACTCGGCGGCGACCGTGACTGAAACCGCGGGCACGGCCAAGCCGCAGTCGGAAATCAAGTTCGATCTGATGACCGCTGCTGTGACGACCATTGCCCATTGGGTGCAGGCCACCAAGCAGATCCTTGACGACGTTCCGATGCTCCAGAGCTACATCGACGGGCGCTTGCGCTACGGCCTGATGTATGTCGAGGAAACCCAGCTTCTGATGGGTGGCGGCACCGGCACCGACCTCAATGGCATCTATACCCAGGCGACGGCTTTCTCGACCCCGATCACCATCCCGGCGACCGTGACCAAGATCGACGTCATCCGCCTTGCCATGCTGCAGGCATTCCTCGCGGAATACCCGCCGAACGGCGTCGTGATGCACCCCACCGACTGGGCGACCATTGAGCTGACCAAGGATCTGGGCGGCAACTACCTGATGGCCAACCCCGCCGGCAACCTGCAGAAGCGCCTCTGGGGCCTCCCTGTGGTCGACACCCAGGCCATGACCATCGACAAGTTCCTCGTCGGTGCGTTCCAGCTCGGCGCTCAGATCTTCGATCGTGAAGACGCCAACGTCGAAATCTCGACCGAGGACAGCACGAACTTCCGCCAGAACCTGGTGACCGTCCGTGCCGAGGAACGCCTTGCCCTGGCTGTGTATCGCCCGGAAGCCTTCATCAAGGGCGACTATTCCGACGCCATCACCGCTGCCACTGCGGCCTGATCGATCGGTTGATCATGATGGGCCGCTCACGCGGCCCATCTCATGAGCCGATAGGAGAATCACCATGAAAGTTAAAGCCCTCGACAGCTTCGCCACTGGCGAAACCGGCATGGTCCATGCCGGCCAGGAAATCGACACGACGGACATCTCGCAGGATCGCCTTGACGCGTGGGCGGCCCGTGGGTTCATCCCCAAGGTCAAGAAGGAACAGGCGCCGAAGAACAAGGCGGAGCCGGTCGCGCCTGCGAACAAGACTGATCCACTCGACCACGACAATAACGGTCGCCGCGGCGGTGCCGCCAAGCCATCTGGCAAGGGGAAGTAACATGCCCACCACGAAGCGCGCCAATCAGCGCAGCTACGCCAATCGTCTGGGCTTCACAGCCAAGCATGGCGGCGTTCCTGCCAAGCCGGCGAACACGGTTCTCCCGGCCATCACCGGCACTCCGACGGTCGGGCAGACCCTCACCTCCACCACGGGCACATGGACCGGCAAGCCGACGCCAATCTTCGCCCGTCAGTGGAAGCGCGGCGGGGTTGCCATCAGCGGCGCCACTGCCGCCACATATCTCCTCGCCGTTGCTGACGTCGGCGCCGTGATCACGGTCACAGTGACCGGCAGCAGCATCGCCGGCAGCGTTGCCGCAACCAGTGCCGGCACTGCCGCCGTCGCCGCGGCTTAAAGGGACGCATCATGGTCTTGGTCGTCATCACCCAGCCGTCACTTCTGGTCACCCTGTCCGAGGTGAAGACCGCGCTTGGGGAGTCATCGACCGATCGTGATGCTATGATCACCACGGCGCTGAGGGCGGCCCAGGCCGAGCTTGACGGACCGAGCGGGCGGGTCGGCATGGTGGTCGCGTCCACGACCGTCGAGCAGCGTTCGCCGGGCTTCGATGATCCTATCGTTCTGTCAGCCGTGCCGGTGACATCGGTCACGACCATCAAGTATCTGGATACCGCCGGCGTCGAGCAGACGCTTTCGGCGGGCTCCTACACGGTGCTCTCTGATGGCCGTATCGAGCTAAATCCGGGCTACTCATGGCCCGGTCTGTACGCCGACGAAGAGGCGGTGCGTATCCGCTTCGTCGCCGGCATGGCCGCTGGAGATATCCGGATTGACCTGATGAAGGCGGCCATCAT
The DNA here is from genome assembly GCF_021729885.1 of Devosia sp. SL43. Classification (NCBI taxonomy): domain Bacteria; kingdom Pseudomonadati; phylum Pseudomonadota; class Alphaproteobacteria; order Hyphomicrobiales; family Devosiaceae; genus Devosia; species Devosia sp. SL43. Next base: position 19,936 of record NZ_CP063402.1, on the reverse strand, counting down.
CATGCACGTCAAGATGACGATCGATATGGCCGATCCCGCGGTTTACCAGAACACGATCCGCAACCTGCTAGTCCCGTTGCGCGCATGGCTTTGAAATCTGAAAAGCTCGATCGCCGCATCACCCTGATGCAATACGGGATCACCTACAACGCGGACAATGAGCCAATCGAAGGCTTCACGCCCTTGGCTACGGTCTGGGCATCTGCAACACCCGTCAGTGATGGCGAGAAGGTCAGGGCTGCCGAGGTAGGCGCTTCGATCTCCATGCGGTTCCAAATCCGGTATTCCGCGACGGTGGCAGTGCTCAACCCGAAAGACTGCCTGGTCTACCAGGACAAAATTCACGACATCTCCGGGGTCAAAGAACTTGGCCGTCGTGAAGGTCTTGAGATCACCGCAGCAGCGGCAGCAGACGAATGAAGGTCACTGTTTCATTTGCTGGGGGCAAAGAACTTGATGCTGCCCTGTCTCAGTTTACGGCTACGAAGCGAAGGGCAATTGGACGTGTTGCATTGGATAATGCCGGCGAGATCGTCGCAAAGGCAGCTCGAGGATATGCCCCTGTCGATAGTGGCGGGCTTCGGGAATCCATCGACGTTTCCGGCACGCTGACGAGGGCTCAGAAATCAGAGCATCGCAAGTTCGCTGAGCAGGAAAGATACATCGGCCCTGACGATCGGCCGCAGGGCCATCTCCGAGAATTCGGCAGCGACGGCAACGCACCGCAGCCGTTTATGCGGCCGGCTTGGGACGAGACGAAAAATCAGGTGCTTGACCGCATCGGCGATGAGTTGTGGGTCGGGATCGAAAAGGCAGTAAAGGCAGCTGCCAAGCGGGCGGCGAGGGGCAAGTAGATGCAAACCAAGCTCGCCGGCCTGCTGCTCGCCCATGCGCCTTTGGCGGGGTTGATCGTCAACCGAGCCCATTGGGATACACTGCCCCAAGGTTCGGCTCAGCCGTCGATTGTCATGTATGTGATCAGCGGCGTGACCGATTACACCTATGCCGGCGCCAGCGGTTACGCCATGACGCGGGTTCAGTTCGATTGCCGCGGCACGACTGCGGCATCTGCCCGCGCCGTTGCCGAGGCCCTGAACGATAGGCTTTCAGGCTTCCGTGGGGAGTTCGGCGGCTTCGCGTTTCTGGGCTGCTTTGCCCAGGGCCAGCGGACCCGGTTCGATAAGGTCGATGCCACTTCGTGGTTCACGGACAGCCGAGATTTTACCATCCACTGGCGCTTGGCATAGCGTTGAAATGGAGTAGGATAAGCGGGCTAGGAGGCGTTTGCACCGCCTGACCTAGCCCTAACCAAGCCCGATCACGGAGGATCGAGTGGCTGATTTATCTTTAGAGCAAACAAAGGTTTGCACCAAGTGCGGCGGAGTGAAGCCGCTCACCAGTTTCTCCCGCGATAAGTACAAAAAGAGTGGTTACAAAAGCTGCTGCTTGGCGTGCGACAAAGCTTATGCTGCGGCCTTCCGTTTAGGCCGCCCCGATTATGCTCAAGATTACCGGCGCAGAAAACCTGAAGTTCTGAACGAGGCATCTGCGCGATGGCGTCAGCGTAATCCTGAGAAGGTAAAGGAACAGGAGGCCAACCGGCCGCCACGCGATCCCGCGCAGAAGAAGAGCTATAATCAAGCATACTTCGAACGGAACAGGGATCGATTGCTCAAGGAAAACCGGAAATGGTATTCCGCTAACCGCGAACGGGCGCGGCAACAGGCCAACAGGTACAAAGCCGAAAATCCACACATAGTGAGGGCGTGGATCGAGGCGAACAGGGACAAGATTAGAGCAGCCGACAATCGGCGGAGGGCAACGCCGAAGGGCACTATCGACGGGCGGATGTCCACCTCGATCAATCAGGCCCTGAAGGGGAAAAAGAGCGGGCGAAAGTGGGAGTCCCTGGTCGGCTATACCGTCTTCGACCTCATGGCGCACCTGGAGAGGCAGTTCGTTGACGGGATGAGCTGGGAAAATATGGGCCAATGGCACATTGACCACGTCATCCCAAAATCGGCGTTCAACTATACCGACGCTGACCACATAGATTTCCGCCGATGCTGGTGCCTGGCAAACCTGCAGCCCCTGTGGGCCGTCGACAATATCAAGAAGCACGCAAAGCTAGCCGAGCCGTTCCAGCCCAGTCTGGCGATATAGAACCAACACCTAAGTCAATCATCTGCCCACAAGCCGCCCCTTACCGGGCGGCTTTTTCATGGAAGGACTGCAAGCATGGTCGATACAGCCGCAATCATCGGGTACGGGACAGTTTTTGAGATGGCCGATGAGGCCACGCCAACCGTCTTTGTCGCTATGGGCGAAGTCATCAACGTCGATCCTGGCGAAGATGAGGACGAGGAAGTCGAGGCGACACACTACACGTCGCCTGACCGCACCCGGGAGTTCATACCTGGGCTCACGTCGCCTGGCTCCATGACCGTCGAGGGCAACTATATCCCCGGTTCTGCCACCGACCTCGCCATGATCGCCGCCCGCGGCAAGAAGAACCGCGGGCGCATCACGCTCCCGAATGGAGTGCGCAAGACGTTCCCCATCGTGCGGCGCGGCTATAACCAGGCCATCCCGCTCGATGATCGCATGACCTTTACGACCACGTTCAAGCGTGCGGGCGCAACCACGACTGATGCCGCCACTGCGCCGGTCAACGGAATCCTGCCGGCTATTGCCGGGATTGCCCAAGTCGGCGAAACGCTGACCGCGCATCCCGGCGTCTGGGCCCCCTATGCCACGTTCACCTATCAGTGGAAGAATGAGGGCGCGAACATCTCCGGCGCCACTAGCTCGACCTACGAGCCTGTGGTTGGCGATATCGGCGACAACATCACCGTCACGGTGACGGCCACCAACACTGGCGGCAGCGCCTCGGCAACGTCGGCCGAGACCACACCCGTTATCGCCGCTTAGGAACAGCCATGACCAATCCGCTGAAGGGCGAAGGGCTCGCCCGCATCGAGGCCGGCGAATACACGCTGGCCTTCACTCTCGGCGCGTGCGTTGCGATCGAGACCCACTTCGACGGCAAGCCGCTGCAGGACATCACCGCCGAGCTTTCGGGCGAGACGGTGAACCTGTCGGTGCTGCTGGTGGTGCTGTGGGCTCTGCTGCGCAAGCACCATGGCCTGACGCTTCAGGAGGTTGAGGATCTGGTGACGATCACCGAAATCCCGATCTGGAGCGAGGCTCTGACGACTTCGATGGTCAATGCCCAGCCGAAGGGAAAGGGCGCCCGCCCTCCCAGGGCGGCAGCCGGGTAGACTGGCTGTCGCTTCTCGAAACGTGGATTGACCTCGACCTAGAGGCCGATTTGATCTGGACGCTTTGCCTCCAGGAAGTCGAGCTTCAGATGGAAGCCGCCGCCAAGCGCCGGCAGCGCGAGAACGAGCGGTTCGCCCGGCTTGCGTGGCAGACCGCGGCATATACCCGAGCGAAGAAAATGCCGTCGCTGGAATCTGTGCTTGAGGCGCAGAAGCCACGGCCTCGGCAGACGTGGCAGCAGCAGGCTGCGGTGTTTGCGAACTGGTAATTTGAGGGATCGATCAGACATGAAGGTCGCCACCGTCAAAGAGTCCGTATTTGTTCCGGTTGTCGCTGCTGAAGGGCGCGATACGATCCCCCAGGAAATTGGGGGCTCCGATATGAAGCGGGACATGGATGTCATTAGGAAGATCATGCTGGCGGTTCAGGCCAGAACAGACATCGACCCCCGCTTGCTTAAGGTCGATGGCCTAGATGATTTCACAGTAGGGTATCACGTCGCATTGCTGCACGACGTCGGACTGATAGTCGGCCCTTCTACTCAGACGTACGACACGCCGTACAAGCAGGTGCTGGTTAAAGACCTCTCCTGGGAAGGGCACGATTTCGTGGCCGCCATGGCGAACGACACTGTTTGGGGAAAACTGAAGCAGTCACTATCGCCCTCGGATTTAGCGTCACTGCCGCTGAAAATCATCAAAGACGTGGGGACCGGCATTCTTGAGCAGTGGGTGAAGACCCAAATAGGGCTCTAGTTGGCGTCTTCTTTGTCCGGCGGGTTTTCTAGATAGCCATGGCCGATGAGCCAGTCCCGGATGATACGGCGAACCGCTTCTGTGCGGCTTGGCGTGTCGTCTTGTTCTGCCGCAAAGGCGTCGATGCCATTCAAGGCATCGCGTTGAATTCTGAGGTTCAGCTGTTCGGAGTCGACCGGGGGACGGCCCATGCGCTTTTTCCTAGGATTATCTGTTGACGCCATTCTTACTTTACCCTAGGATTTAGTCAAGCCGGAAGGGAGGTACGAACTCCCCGCCGGCCCTAACCGAAACGACGATCTTGGAGGATCATCGAATGGCTGACTTTGCCAATATCACAAGGCGTTCCGCGCTTGTAGGGGCGTTCTCGTATCTGTTCATTCCGCCTGCAGCGCTTGCGTTGATCCAGCCAGCAGTTGCCAACCAAGCGCCGATGACGGCGATGGAGCGGGCCGACTTCCATATGGCTGAGTTCGCAAAGGCCATGGACGAGATGCTGCCGGAGAAAGCTCATCGTTGGGCGGCGAGCTTGAGTGGAGGCGTTGGCGGGTTTTCCAGTTCGCGTCAGGTCTGCTTCCGCGTTCCTGATCCCGATGTATCGCAGCGGCTTGGCCGCGAGTTCCTGATCGACCGGTTCTCCGAATTCCGCTGATCTTCGTCATGGTTGATCAAGTTACGGCGACCAAAGTCTGTTCCAAGTGCGGCGTTGAGAAGCCTGTAGACGATGCGCATTTTGGTTTCTACACGGACAAGGGCGTCCGGCGCCGCATGGCAAGATGCAAGGTGTGTATAAACGCAAGTAATCGAATGTCTCGGGAGGCCAATCCCGAGCGACACAAAGAATATAATCGACGAAATTGCGAACGAAACAAGCCAGCGGGCAGTGACTACCAAAAGCGTCGATACGCCCTCAAAGATAAGGCAAAAGCAGCTGAAGATTTGAAGCGTTGGCGATCTGAAAACCCAGATAAGATGCACGAGCATTGGAAGCGAACCTACGAGAAACACAAAGAGAAGCATTCCGCGAGGGTCAAAAATTGGCAGCGCAAAAAGCGCGCAGAGAGTCCGGAATTCCAGCAAAAGCACACTGAAGCCAATAGGCAATATCGCCAAGCAAACCCCGAAAAGATGCGAGAGTACTATCGGCTAAAGTCAGCTGAGCGCCGCCGCAAGAAGGCCGGTGACCTGGATTTTAGGATGATGGCTTCCATAAGGGCTCGCATCCGAAACGCACTAAAGGGCAGCAGTAAGTCGGTCCGAACTGCGGAGCTTCTAGGTGCCTCTCTTGATGTCGTTCGTAGCCACATCGAAAAGCAATTCACCGACGGCATGACCTGGGAAAATTGGGGCCGGGGCTGGGGAGGCCGTCGGGAGTGGCACATGGATCACGTGAAGCCGCTCGTTTCGTTTGACGTTTCCGATCCTAAGCAGTTGGCAGAGGCCTGCCACTACACGAACCTTCAGCCGCTTTGGGCATTCGACAATCTGAAGAAGGGCGGGCGCTTCGACCCAGCCTAAGGCGATCCTTTCGAGGGTCGCCTTTTCATTTGGTCGGGTCACAAGCCTCATGGTCAGGCATTTCGACCATGCAAAACCAAACACGGTCGTTCTGATCCCGCAGTCTGACGTCAACCTCGTCTCCAGAGCCGCGTCGGGTTTCTGTGCGGACGAGTTCAGGCACCGCTGAATCCCCATCGAGGAAGTAGCATGTGTGCTCGTAACGGGCACCCGCGACTGACCATTCGATATCAACTCGACGGTGGACGCGCTGGCTTTCGATTTCGGAAGCAGGGCCGTCCACCACCACGCCTGCGGCGATCATGCAGGCTTTAGATAGCGGGTCTAGCGACCCAGAATCCTGCGCACGCACCGCGCCGGCAGCCAGACCAAGCGCTGCAATCATCAAAACCAAGCGCATTCCCGTCTCCTCCAAGTCATGGGCGGAACATACGCGCACATCTTATGCGAGGTAAATATGGCCGCTCAGATCGGATCCCTGAGGGTTTCGCTCGGATTAGACTCGGCTGAGTTTGAGCGGGGCATGAAAAAGGCGCAGTCCTCACTGGCTGCCGCCGGCGCCAAGATGCAGCAGGTCGGCGCTATCATGTCAGCGGCGTTTACCGCTCCGCTGCTGCTGTTCGCCAGTAAGGCCGTTCCTGCTTTCCAGGAGCAGGCTAAGGCAATGGCCCAGGTCAATGCTGTCCTGAAGTCGATGGGGCCGGTTGCTGGCCGTACCGCTGCGCAGCTCGACGCGATGGCTGATGCTCTTGAGGGCGCATCGACCTTCACGGGCGAAGATATCCTGACGAAAGTTTCGGCCAACCTACTGACCTTCGGCAAGATTCAGGGGGACGTGTTCGATCGGGCGCAGCAGGCCGCGATCGACCTGTCGGCTCGTTTGGGCAGCGACCTGCAGTCCTCGGCAATCATGGTCGGCAAAGCGCTGCAAGATCCGATCAAAGGCCTGACGGCGCTGTCTCGCGTCGGTGTGTCGTTCACGGCCGAGCAGAAAGCCATGATCGAGCAGATGGTCAAGGTCGGCGACGTGGCCGGCGCTCAGTCGCTGATCCTTGCCGAACTGGAGCGCCAGTATGGTGGCCAGGCGCAGGCGGCGCAGGACGCCACCGGTGGCGTGGACGAGCTCAAGGATAGCTGGGGCAAGTTCGAAGAAACCGTGGGCGAGATCATCGCCATGGTGCTGCCGGCGTTGACCAATGCGCTGCGCGGCGTTGTCGATTGGCTCAATACGCTTGACCCTGCTGTTATGCAGGTGGGCGTTCAGATCGCTGCGGCCCTTGCCATTGCGGGGCCATTTGCTATCGCGCTGGGCACCGTTACGGCCGCCGTAGGGCTGCTGGCTCCCGCGGTGACCGGACTTGGTCTGGCACTTGCTGCGCTCACTGGCCCGGCCGGTGCAATCGCGCTGGTGACGGCCGGCCTGCTGGCACTTGGCGTGGTTGCGCATAACACCTGGTCCAGCATCAACAATGCGCTTCAGGCTGGTGCCGGCGGGCCGCTCAGCGATTACATCAACCAGCTTGGGGATGTGACGAAGGCCATTGCCGATCTGCAGAACAACCCGGAAGCGGGCGGCGGGTTCCTGATTGTTGACGGGGTGATGGAGGAGATTGCAAGCACCGACCGCCTCAATCAATTGCTGGAGCAGCAGAGGAACCTGCGCCAGACGATCGCGGCAATCTCGCAGGGCAACACCAAGGCTCCATCTGAGCCGATCATCCCGCCGCTGGTTATTCCGCCGGTCATCGTGCCGGAACTCGAGGAAATCGAGACCGGCCTGGGCGGTGTGAAGGCCGCTGCTGCCGCTGTCCAGCCAGCCGTCGATGCCATGGGCGAAACCTTCCAGACCGTTGGCGACCAGATTGCCGAAATCTTCGATGGCATCAGCAACTCCATGGCCAGCATGGCGACCGGCATCGTGAAGTCTTTCTTCAAGGGCGAGGATGCGGGCAAGAGCTTCTTCGATACCATCATTTCCGGCCTCGATGGCATCGCCACCAAGGCGCTGGATAGCGCGTTTGGCGGCATCTTTGACGTCATCTTCGGGGCATTCGGGAGCGCGTTCGGTGGGCTTGCGCCTGGTGGCGCTGGCTTCCTCGGTGGCGGCGCTTCCTCGTGGGGCGGGCTGGCCACCGGTGGGCGAACGATGTCCGCCGGCCTGGTCGAAGTCGGTGAGCGCGGCAAAGAGCTAGTCCAGTTGCCAAAGGGCGCAAACGTCATACGCCACAACGATATCGGCGACTTTGCGGGCGGTGGGAAAACCCATGTCACGTTCGGCATGAGCGCCGACCAGAACGGCAACATCCTGCCCTTCGTCCAGTCGATCGTCAGCGACGGCATCGAAACTTACCGAAACCACGGCCTGCAGCAGGACATCCAGTTGTCGGTCGGCGATCCCTTGGCGCGAGGTAACCTCTGATGGCTCTGCCTGCTCGCCCCTACGCCGTCGAGGACTTTGCTGACTTGCTCAAACTGCGAGCCGCGCCGTTCATTCCCATGCCGATGGAGAATGTCTCGGAGCTTGGATCGGGCGAGTTCCTGACGGCCGATATGGGCCCAACACTCTACCAGGCGGCTTGTGAGACCGCGCCGATGCCTAATGCCGAGGCGCATGGTCTGATGGCGCTTATCCAAGCGTTGGGCGGCAGCAAGGAATGCTTCTACCTGCCGGACTATATGCGGCTTTACCCTGCTGCGGATCCTGACGGCTCGATCCTGGCAGCGTCGGCGCCGACCATTCACACCATCGGCGGAGATCGGCGCACCATGCGCATCACTGGATTGCCCGCCGGCTACGTCATCACCCGCGGCGACTATATCGCCGTGGACTATGGCAGTCCGTCTCGTAGGGCGCTGATCAAGGCCGCCGAGACGGTGACAGCCTCTGGCGCTGGACTGACGCCGTCCTTTGCGGTGTCCTATCCGATCGGGCCCGGCGTCACCACCACGCTGGCCGTCATCCTCAAGAAGCCGGCGGCGAAGGTGAAGATGGTGCCGGGCACGCTCAGCATCTCGCCCGTCGACATCCTCAATGCCGTGATCAGTTTCACGGCTCGACAGACGACCTCGGCAGGGTAGGGGCAATCAATGGTCAGGCCACTTGACGTCGCCACTCAAGGCGCGGTGCGCGATCGTGTGCATCAGGCTCCGCGTACCTTCATCGTGATCCGGGCAAAGAACCGGGCCACTGGCGAGGAAGAAGTGTTCGGATTCACCGACTTCGGTGAGGACGTGTCGACCAATGTTGTCGATGGCAATACGCAGGACATCGTCAACCACTCGTTCTATGGCGACGGCTCGCCCATCCAGAAGATGGACAGCATCCCGCTCAAGATCGGGCTGGAGATCGATACGGTTTCGATCACGCTCAACGCCCTGCAGCCGCAGGTGCGGACGATGGTCATCACCCACGATTGCCGCAATGCCAGGGTCGAAATCTACCGCGGTTATCTCGACTCGTGGTCTGGCCTGCTGGTGGCGAACCCTCGCTGTCGCAAGCTTGGTCAGGTCAACGGCGCCCCGAAGGTCAAGGGCCGCCGAGGATCGCCATCGACAATCACGCTTAAGGTCGTTGGCGCAACCCGCCTGTTGACCCGCACTAGCCGAGCCCTGCGGTCTGACGAAAGCCTGAAGCTGCGGTCCGGCGACCGCGCTCGTCGCTATGGCGGCACTGCATTCAAGTGGCCCATCCGTTGGGGTGAGGCCGAAGACGATGCCGGCACGTCCGGCCATAAGTCCACCGAATCCACCACCAGGTAGGCCCAGCCAGTGTTTGATCCTATCAGCTTGATCATCCAGCTCGTTATCGGGCTGGTGGCGATGGCAGCTTCGACCATCATCAAGTCCATGCAGCAGCAGGACAAGCAGAGGGTTCCTGGTGTTCGGGGTGAGCGCCAGGTCGGTGGCACCAACCCCATGGCCTTCATTGTCGGCCGCTACGGCACTGCCGGCCAGTTCGAATATGGCGGTGAATGGGGAGATGACGGCGGCACACCGAACGCCTACCGCACAGAGGTCTATAGCCATTGCGACCTTGTCGCCGACGGCATGGCTGGGCGGTTCATCAACGGCAAGCCAGTGACGCTGGACGCAAGTCCACATGCCGATCTGGGTTATCCAGTTCTGGAGTTCCGCGACGGCGCCGGCAAGGACCGCATGTGGTGGCGCGACTATACCGGCGTGCAGACTGTCGCCGATCCGCTACTGCTCGCCAAGTTCGGCGCCGATCCGGATCGGCCGTGGCTGTCGGACATGATCTTCCGTGGGGTCGCGTATTCGATCGTCACGTCGCTGGTGAACCGTGAGCTGTTTGCGTCGGCCGTGCCCGCGCCGATGTTCGATGAACGCGGAATCCACATGTACGATGTCCGGAAGGACACGACTGCAGGGGGCTCGGGGTCGCATCGCCTTGACGATCCGGCGACATGGGAATGGTCGGATAACCCGATCGTCATCATCTACAACATCCTGCTCGGCATCCGATACGAGGGAGTGTGGCTGTGGGGTGGCCAGGATATCGGCCAGCAGCATCTGCCTTATGCCGTCTGGGCGTCCCAGATGGACAAGTGCGATGCCTTGGTCGCAAAGCCTGCCGGCGGGACGGAGAAGCGGTTCCGCTGCGGCTATGAGATCAGTGTCGACCAGGAACCCCAGGCCGTCATCGGCGAGCTGCTGAAAACCTGCGAAGGCCGTATCGCCGAAATCGGCGGCACATGGAAAGTGCTGGTTGCTGAGCCTGACGCGCCAGTTGCCAGCGTCACCACCGACGATGTGGTGATCAGCGAGGACCAGAGCGAAGAGCCATTCCCTGGGCTCGAAAGCCTGTTCAACGAAATGCGCGCTGATTACCCAGAGCCGGCCATGGCCTGGGAGATGAATGAAGCCCCGGTTCGGCTGCGCAGTGACTATGAAGCGGCAGACGACGGCCGGCATTTGCCGTTCTCGACCAGCTACAAGGCAGCGCCATACGTCGACCAGGTGCAGCGTCTGATGTACGCGGCGCTTGAGGAGGGTCGTCGGTTCCGCAAGCCGGTCAAAACCTATGCGCCTGAGTGGTGGGAATACGAGCCACTGGACAGCTACCTGCTGACCGATGCGGAGGAGGGATATACCGATAAGGCCTTCCTGATCACGGTCATGGACGACCTCCCGAACGGGAACCAGGTCGTTGGCTCGCAGGAGATTGACCCGGCCGACTATGACCCGCCTGACGATGAGATTGTCGAGGTCGACTTTCCGCCTCTGGTCATTGCCCGCCCGGCGCCGCAGGAGATAATTGGCTGGAACGTCGCGCCGTACATCTTTCCGGATTCGGCGGCTGAAGGTCGGCGCATCGGCATTGAGATTTTCTATGACGAAGGCCTTCTCGATGTCAGGGCCGTTCGTGTCCAGGTACGCGAGGACTTCGGCGACAACAATCTGGTGTTCGATGGGGAGTTTCCATACGACGCGACAGAGCTTGATCCCTCTCGGGCTCTGACCTGGGGAGGGATCATTCCAGACGAGGACTATGAGGTTCGGGGCATATACGTCCCGTTCTCCGGGAGGGCCGTTGAATGGTCCGGCTGGCTCGGTGTCACAGCGCCTCCGATATACCTGACGCCTGCCGACTTCTATCCAGACCTGGAAGGCACCCTCGAAGTCCTCAACCAGGGCTTGGAATGGCTCGCCCAGAGCAACAAGCGGGTCCGTGACGATCTCCAGTCTGTCGTGGTTCGGCTTCAGGATCAGGGGAATACCAGCGACGATAATTTCCAGCAGGTTCGGACTGCCCTGACGGCAACGCAGGGGCTGATCAAGGCCGATTACGAGCTGCTGATCACGACGGCTGTCGGCATCATCGACGGCGAACTGGTGGGCATCTCCTCTCGCGTGGAAACGCTGGAGGTGGCGTATGCTGATCCGGTGAGCGGCAACGCTGCATTGGCCTCCGGGCTCGACGCGATTGTCGTTCAGATCACCGATGGAACCACCGGCCTGGTGGCGCTCGCTAACTCCATAACGTCCATCGAGACATCGGTCGGAGATATCAGCGCAGACGCCAAAATCCGCATGGTGTCGCAGGCGTCGAGTGGCAGCAGCTATGCCACTGTGGGCATTCAGGCCAGGGCTACGACGGGTGACGTCTGGACGACGGCAGCGATCCTGCTGGATTCCAAGAGCGACGGGTCTAGCCGCGTGCTTCTGGTCGGCCAGCGTATCGGGCTGATGGATAGCGGCGGTACGGTCTATGGCATGTTCGATGCGACGGGCGCCTACTTCAATACGGCGCTCATTGAGAACGCGAGCATTACCAATGCCAAGATCGTAAACGCGACCATCACTGGCGCGAAGATCGCCAATGCCACGATCACCAATACCCAGATCGCTAACGCGACGATCGGCAGCGCGCAAATAGCCAATGCTGCAATCGGCAATGCTCAACTCGGCACGGCGGTCATCCAGACCGCCAACATCGTTTCCGGCAATGTCAGCGAGACCTTCGCTACGCAGACCGCGGCGGCTGTAAACTGCAGCGCTTCTGCGGGTGGCGTCACGGTTCTAGCCAGTGTGAGCGTGACGGCGAGCGCCGGCAAAGTCATCATCACCGCGCAGTGCGACATCGGCGCAGGAACCGGCGTTGCCTACCTGATGTATCTGCGGAAGAACGGCGTTCTGCTTGGTTCGATCAAGAGCATTTCGGGCATCTTGGGCCTTCAGTCGGTGGTGTTCGTGGACTCCTCCCCATCCACTGCGACCTATGAACTGGTGCATGAAGCGGCATTCACAACGACCCCAGTGTACACCGCTTCGTACCGGTCAATCATCGCGGTCAATAACAAGGTCTGACATGAGCAAGCGACTTTCGATTTCCGATGAAGACATGTCGGCGCTCTATGACGTTGCGCCTGACCCCCAAGATTGGCTGGGGCATGTGATTACGGCCGCCATTGCGGGGGCGATATCTCAGCGCCGCGCCGAACCCGGCTGGATGACTGTGGCGATCTCATTTGCCAAGACGGGTGGCGATCCGGAGGACGACAGGGGTGTGCTTCTGCATGGCCTGACGACCGGGCAGTTCAAAGATGCGGCACAGCGCCATGCCGATGCCATTGCCGCAGCCATGGCGGCCATAACCGAAGAGAGCCAACCATGACCGACACCCAGACTATGACCATCCACCCCATCGCCGCCCTTCGTGCCGCAGGCAAGCGCGTCGACATGCTCGAATCCTTCTATCCCAACCAGGTCAAAATCCTTGAGCAGGAGAAGCTGGTGTTGGAGCAGAGGGTGGCTGAGTTGGAGGGGCAACTGGCGGCACTGGAGCCGCCGTTGAATCCTAGACGCGAGTAGGTTAACCCTCAGACCACCAAGCCCACCCACACCCCGCTTAGGCGGGCTTTTTTTCTGCCCGGAGCATCCATGGCAACGCCCTTCGTTCCTTATCGTCCTGGTACGATTACTGTCACCAATGGCAGTGTCGATTTTACCGGGGCTGGCACCGACTTCAGCAAGTACGAGGCTGGGGATGTCTTGCTCGTGGACGGCGCCGCATACCGTGTCGAAGAGTTCACCAGCAACACCGCAGGGAAGTGGGCGCTTGAGTACCCAGGCACTGATGCGGCCGGGCTCGACTACGATTGGTGGCCGGCTGCCGATGTCACTAAGGCGCTGACGCTCTATGCCAGCTTTCAGCGGCTGCTAGTCGGCGGGAATCTGGCGGCGTTGGCTGCGCTCGATGGCACAGGTGGAAACAAGCTCATCAAGATGACGGGGCCAGGAACCGCTGAGGTCTTTGATGGTGCAAACCTTCTGGCCATGGCTGCACTTGACGGTACTGGCGGTGACCTGTTCCCTCGGTTCACTGGCGCTGGGGCGATGGACACGCTGAGCGATACGGCGTTGCTCGCTGCGATCGGGGGTGCTGGTGTCGACGACGTCAGGGTCAAGTTGGCAGGCACCCGGACCTACTACGTTAGAACAGACGGCAGCGACTCAAATACTGGCTTGGTCAACAATGCTGGTGGAGCCTTTCTGACCATTCAGGCCGCGGTCGACGCAGCGATGGAGCTCGATAACTTCGGCTTCAACATCACCATCAGTGTCGGGAACGGCGCGCGCACTGCGGGCGCAACCATCCCCGGCCCTTTACTCGGGGGCGCAACGCTGTCGATCGTCGGCAACACTGGGAGCCCTTCTAGCAACACCATTACAGTGACGGGTGGGGACTGCTTCAAAGCCACGAACGGCGCAAAGGTTCATGTCGAGGGGTTCAAACTTTCGACAGTAACCAGTGGTCGCTGCTTTGTTGTGGAGTACGGCGCTTTCGTGACTCACGGAAGCAACGATTTTGGCACCTGCGCCGGAATGCACATCGACACTGGCCTGGATGGCATGATTGTCGCGGTAGCAGATTACGCCATCTCTGGTGGGGCTGTTGGCCACTGGCACACCGGCGTGCCTTCAGTCATCTACAATACACCGATCACGATTACGATCACAGGAACCCCGGCATTCTCGGCATACTTCGCCGGCAGCGCGACGGGTTACATCAACTTCGCCTATGTGACGTTCGTCGGTTCCGCGACTGGCAAGCGGTTCTACGTCCACAAGAACGGCACCCTCGAGGGTGCCGGAGCATCCATCACTGCGCTGCCAGGCAACGTGGCTGGCGACATCTACACTGGCGGTCAATATGTCGGATCGGCAACCGCGCGGGATCTGACTACGGCTGACCTACAAAGTAACGCCGGGACGATTCCAGAGCGAGGCGTTGCCAACGTCTTCGAGCTGACCAGCACTTTCGCCGTGCCCATAACCATCCGCGAAACAGAGAGCGGCGCGCAGGCTGGTCCGTTCCTGAACTTGGATCGATCGAGCGCCTCCCCGGCGGCTAGTGACGAGCTTGGTGTTCTGGTGTTCGCTGGCAAGGACAGCGGCGGCAACAATACCTTTTACGCGCAGATCAACTCGGTTCTGCTCGACCCGACCGACGGCTCCGAAGATGCGTCTATGCGCTTCAACACGATGGTTGCAGGAACGCCTGCAACCCGCGCCACCATTGCCCAAGGCCTCCTCATGGCTGGCGCAACTGGTGGCGATAAGGGCGCAGGGACGATCAACGCGATAGGCGTCTATGACGACAACGTACTGCTAACCTGTATGGCGCTTGCGAGCGATTTCTTGCGCACGGGGAAGGTCGATACGAGCTTTTGGGACAACATGGTTCCCGATTGGATCGAGCCGGCTCGCAAGGAGCGTCGTCTGGTCATTCAAAAGGTTATCAAGCCGGAAGCGCGGTACGCTGAGACAGAAGGCGGATGGGTGCGCACGATTGCCCAGGTTGAAACCGACGAGCCCGTACTCGAATTCGTCCCCATCTGGGATGAAGACGGCAACGGCGTCGATGCAATCGAGCAGCCGGTTACCGAAGAAATCGAAATCCCCGAGCAGCGCATCCCCCGCCGCCACGAACTGGCTCACCGGTTCAAAGCCATGGTCGAAGATGGTTTCGACCCACGCGACCCGGTGCAGTACATCGCCAAACTCAAGGCCGACGAGGCGCTGCCAGGCATGCCCACCAAGGCCGAATGGCAGCACAACACGCTATCATCTGGCGAGATGTTCGGACGGCTCTGGCTGGCTACCGAAATGCTGGCGCTTGTGGTAATCAACCTGCACGAACGCGTCGTAAAGCTAGAGCGCTAACCCGGAGCAGCTTCTTGCCTTCCCTGCCTTCTAGACGGCGTGCGCTTCAGTCGCTTGTGGCAGGCTCGGCCGCAGCAGGACTATCAGCAATAGCAACGCCAGCACGGGCGGAGCAGCCCATTCCGGACGGCAAGGCGCGTAAGAAACTGCGCGACAACCAAGTCTATTTCGTCCGTGCCGATGGTGAAGACACCAACGCTGGGTTGAGCGACGATCAGCGAGACGCCTTCCGGAATATCCAGGCGGCCATCGATGCTGCGCGCGAGGTAGACACGTCAGGGTTCGACGTCTTCATCAATGTGAGCGGGCCTCAAACAAAGCCAGTGCGCCTACCTGCAGCATTGGTAGGCGGCGGCTCCGTCATAATAACCGGAGATGTGACGCAACCAGATAACTGCCCGATTACGGTCGCCGACGACCACGCATTCACGGCGAGCGATGGTGCCAGGATGACCGTGCGTGGCTTCAAGGTCGGAACGACGGGTCAAATAGGCCACGGCCTCCATGCAGACCACGGCGCTCAGATCATCCACGAGCGAAACATCTTTAGCAGCGTCGTCAATTCTCACATCGACACTGGCCTGGACGGCGAAATTGTTGCCGTCGGCGACTACGAAATAGCCGGCGGCGGGCAAAGCCACTGGCACACAGGAATGCCGTCGAGAATTTCGAACATCCCTATCGTCATTACGATTTCGGGCGTCCCGCACTTCTCGGCGTATTTTGCGGGTTCAGCATTCGGCAGTATCTATTTTGCGGGCGTGACCTTTAAGGGAGCGGCCACCGGACCAAAGTTCTTTGTTCACAAGAATGGCGTGATCGACGGTGCTGGCGCGGCAATAGATGCACTACCGGGTGACTCTGAAGGCCTGAGAATAACCGGGGGCGAGTATGTTGGTCCGAGGGTTTCCCCGGTCTTCACGGCCGCTGTCAACTATGGCGGGCTGCAGTTCGTCGCGCTGCAGCTCATGGAGGAGTTCCGTGAGACAGGAAGCGTCGATGTGACTCGCTGGGATGCTCAGGCGGAGGATGGTCGGCATACGATTGCCCGCATGTTCCGAGGCATGATCGATAGTGGCTTCGACCCTCGCGACCCAGCAAAATACGTTGCGTGGCTAAAGGCGGAGGCAACTCTTCCGGGCATGCCGACGAAGCCAGAATGGTACGAGCGCCACCTTCTATCTGGCGATCTCTTTGACCGACTGTGGTTTGCCACTGAACTGCTCGCGCTTCAGTTTGCCAACCTGCACGACAGGATAGCAGCGCTGGAAGCGCGTTAGCCGACCGGACTACTTCAAACTCTGATCCACATCTCACCTCGCCAGCAATCCTGCCGGCGAGCGCAATCGTCTGACCTCTCCAACGTCAGACCCCAGCCAACCAAACCCCACATCAATGGAGACTATCATGGCCAAGGGGAACTTCCCCGCTTGCCTAGCGGACGTGCTTGTCCATGAGGGAGGCTATACGAACAATCCCAAGGATCCGGGAAACTGGACCGGCGGCAAGGTCGGCAGCGGTACACTCAAGGGGACCAAGAAGGGGATCGCCGCGGCATCCTATCCGGCCCTCGACATCAAGAACCTCAGCGATGCCAAGATCGCCGAACTCTATGAGGCCAATTACTGGCGCAAGATTCGGGGTGATGATCTGCCGTCTGGCGTCGATCTCTCCACGATGGACTATGGGGTCAACTCTGGTCCGTCCCGTTCCGCCAAGGAACTGCAGCGCGTCGTCGGCGTCGAAGCTGATGGCCGCATCGGACCCGTCACCATCTTGGCCGTCAAGGCTGCTGACCCCCGCGTCGTCATCAAGGGCCACTGCGGGCGCCGCATGAGCTTCCTGCGTGGTCTCGCCATCTGGAACACCTTCGGCCGGGGATGGTCGACGCGCGTGGCTAATGTCGAGGCCAAGGCCCTGTCGTGGGTGAGCAGCAAGTCCCAGCTCGAGGCGGATGCCAAGGCGGCCCGTGACAAGGCCGTGGCGCAGGGCAGCGGGGCTGCTGTGGGCACTGGCGGGGGTATCGGCGCAGATCAGGCGCCGGACCTGTCCTGGCTGCCCGTATGGGCCATTGTGGCCGTCGTGGCGGCGATCGTCGTTCCGCTGGTCATTCGCACCATCATCAACGCTCAACGGGCTCAGGCCCTCGCATCAGTCGCCAAGGAGGCATGATCATGCTGCCACGCATCTGGGAAGTCATCGTCCGGTGGCGCACCTATCTCCTGAACATCGTTCTCGCCTTGGCCTTCATCCTGCCGGAGGTGCTGAACTCTCCGGAGATCCTCGCTGTCATTCCACCCGGCTATCAGCGGTGGTTCCTGGTCGCGGCATTCCTGCTCAACATTTGGATGCGGCCGCGGCCGGCCAGCATCGCGTCTGATCCTGAGGTGCAGGTTCGGAAGGTGATCGAGAAAACCGACGACCCTTCCACCATCAAGGTCATCGAGAACGGTCAGACGAAAGCCACCATCCATGCTTAGCGCCATCCTCAACTGGCTTGGCGGTGGGATCGTGAAGCAATTCACCGACCCGCTGCTGGCGGCCTATCAGGCAAAGCTCAACGCCAAGAACGACACCGATCGGCTTGAGGCTGATCTGACCATCAACCGCATCGAGGCAGCGCGAGACATTGCGCTCGCCGAATCCGGCCGTGCTTGGTCCGCGACGTCGGTCGGCCGCTGGCTCATCGTCCTG
The DNA here is from genome assembly GCF_021729885.1 of Devosia sp. SL43. Lineage (NCBI taxonomy): Bacteria > Pseudomonadati > Pseudomonadota > Alphaproteobacteria > Hyphomicrobiales > Devosiaceae > Devosia > Devosia sp. SL43. The sequence goes on along the minus strand of NZ_CP063402.1, from coordinate 2,000 downwards.
CCCTTCGGCTGCTGGTGGGCGGCGATCTACTTCGTTCAGATCATCAACCCATGGTTTGGCCTTGAGCTCGTCGTCATCGACGTGCCGGCTCGCATCCATGACATGGCCCTGGTGTTGGTTCCCGCGATCGTCATTGCTGACGCTGGAGCCTTCGCCGCCCGCCGCTTCGGTAAATGACCGCCACACCACGCCGCCGTGCCCCGTCCAAGATCAACCCCAAGAAGAATTCCGGAGCGCCCATGTCTGGTGAAGGCAACCTTGGCCGTGGAAGTATGTCGATCGGCAAGCGCGTCGAATTGCTTGAACACGATCGGGAACAGCAGTCGCGCGTGCTGACCGGTCTCATCGACCAGATGGGGCACGGATTCACCAAGGAGCAGTTGGCCCAGCTCCGGATGGCGATGCGGGAGGAGTTGGCTGATGCCGGCCTGCGACTCGACAGTGCCGACCACCAGGATGACGCCAGGCGGGACTTCATGTTCCTTCGGTCCCTGCGCAAGGGCGTGAACGGAACTGCCGCCAAGATAGGCTGGCTGGTCATCGCCGCGGTATGCGGCGCGGTGATCTGGCTGGTGAATTCCGGGCTCAACGTCTGGAAGGCATGAATCCGCGCCGGGCGGCATCCTGGCTTCTCCGAAAGGACTGAGACGATGAAGACCCTGCTGGTTGCGGGCGCTTTCGCCTGCCTATGTGTTCCTGCGTTCTCTGCTGAATGCCTGACGATTGCGGGCTTTGCCGATTTTATCGACGGCAATGAGAAGGGCGCCGAGATCATCGAAGTCGTCCCGGTCAATTCGCAGGCCATCGATAACCTAGTGATCTTCCGGGCTGAAAACGGCAACGTGCTGATGATGCCTGAGTTCGATGGGTGCATGTTCGGCAGCCCGGTTCTGATTGACCTTCAGGGCGACGAAGTCGGGGCATGATCCTACCCTGCGCAGGTTGCGGCGCCTCACTCGACTGGAGCCTCGATAGGGTCGGCAACCAGCCTATGCTGATGACCAAGTGTCGTCACTGCAATCCATCCGGCCCATGGTTTCATGAGCCGGTTGACGTGCTGCGGAAGCCGCGCGGGAAGGCAGGGCTATGGCCGTCGCCGACTGATGTCCAGCTGGCTCCGGTGGATGTGATCGATATCTAGGATTTAGTGATGCGAGCCAGATCTTCAGCGGCTTCGCGGACCGCCTGATTCACGGCAGGACTGTTGTCGATGCCTGTGAGTTTCGCTTCGGTGTCGAGCGCCCTCAAGGTATCTGCGGTCCGGCCAAGCGCGCTTGCCAGCTCCGCGAAATCCTGGCCCATTATTTCCAGGTGAGACGATACCATGGCGTGTATGCGTCGAGATGCGATTGCCATCACTGCTTTCCTGGTTTCGTCTGCCGACCGGCTTTTACGGCTTCGATGATTAAAGCCCGTACCTGATCATAGGTCCATAGGGCAGAGGTTGAGGCTGGGGCCATGAGGCGCGCGGCGATGAGTTCGGGAGATTCGGTCATCGGGCCAGATTGAAGGCTTTGCGGATCGCGGCTTCCATAGACCGCATGCGGTCCTGCAGGGTCATCGCCTCAAGCGATATCGCCCGCCGGGTGATTTCGTCGCCCCGCACCTCATCGAGGCCGCGCTGCTCTTCTGGACTGAGCCGCCCACCCTTCGCTGCTTTCTGTCGGATCAGTTTGCGCCACTGGTTCATCTTGTCTCCTTCCTATCGGGATAGTTATACAGGCTCATGGGTTGGGTTTCATCACCAACGGCAAAGACCACCAGGTCATCCTCGCCGATATCGCGCTGCGCTCTCCGATCCCAACCCATGTGGATCATATGAGGCGGGCCAAAGACCTTCACGGCGCTCCAGTATTCCTCACCTCGGAAGCCGATGAAGTGCACGCATCGAACGGGCATTTCGGTTAGACACCTTCTCGTTTCGTTCATGCCATTTTCGGCCAAGGTTAGCCCACCCGGGTAGAGCAAATGCCCAGCATATCGGTTTCTGGGCAGCCGCC
>NZ_CP063401.1:3962500-4220336 GCF_021729885.1 Devosia sp. SL43 | reverse complement strand
CGAAGGCCGAGAGGAAGAAGGCGATGTTGGCGCGGAGGAAGGCCGGGGTGCCGCGGCGGATGACGGTAGGGACGGTCATCGCGCCACTAACTTCTTTCTCAGACTGAATCTATCTGGCTCTGCAAGTCCCTGACGAAGCTTGGCAAATTCAGCTGTCGCTCCCGTTGCAGGCGGGCGGATGCGAGAATGGAACGGACGCGGGTGGTGGAGGCTTCGAGGTCTTCGTTGACGATGACGTAGTCGTATTCGCCAAAGTGATCCATCTCGGTGCGGGCATTGTGGAGGCGCTTTTCGATGGTGCCGACACTGTCCTGGGCGCGCCGCTCGAGGCGAGCGCGGAGCTCCTTGATGGAAGGCGGCAGGATGAAGACGGTCACCATGTCCTTGCGGCTATTCTTGTAGAGCTGCAGCGTGCCCTGAAAATCGATGTCGAAGAGGATGTCGTTGCCAGCGGCGAGCTGCTCCTCGACCTTGGCGCGGGGCGTGCCGTAGAAATTGCTGTGAACTTCGGCGGATTCGAGCAGCTCGCCATCGGCCTGCATGCGCCTGAACGTCTCGACGTCGATGAAATGGTAGTGCTTGCCATCGACCTCGTCGGTGCGGCGGGCGCGGGTTGTGACGGAGACGGACAGCTTGATATTGGGATCGGCACCGAAAAGGGCACGCGAAATCGAGGACTTGCCGGCGCCGGAGGGCGAGGCAATCACCAGCATGACGCCGCGGCGCTGGAACTCCATCAGCTTGATCCTATTCGATGTTCTGCACTTGCTCGCGTAGTTGATCGATCGCCGCCTTGAGGTCAAGACCGATGGCGGTAAGCTCCACGGCATTAGATTTGGAGCACAGCGTGTTGGCCTCGCGGTTGAACTCCTGAGCCAAGAAATCCAACCGCCGGCCGACGGCGCCGCCGCCGCGGATGAGCTGGCGGGCGCTGGCGATATGGGCGGTCAGGCGGTCGAGTTCCTCGCGGATATCGGCCTTGGTCGCGAGCAGCAGGGCTTCCTGGGCGAGACGGTCTTCGGACAGGGTGATGTCATCGGCGAGCGCCGCCAGTTGCAGGCGCAGGCGGGCGAGGATGGCGTCGCGGCTGCGGGCCGGATGGGCCTCGGCGAGAGCAACATAGGATTCGATCTCGAGCAACCGATCGAGCAGAATGGTGGCAATCTGGTTACCCTCCTGACGACGGGCCAGCACCAGATCGACCAGCGCCTGGGAAACACCGTCGAGAATGGCCGCCGAGAGCGACTCTTCTGCAGCGGGTGACATCGGTTGGTCGCGCTGCTCGAGCACGCCCTTAAGCGCCAGGATGCCGTCGAGCGTCGGTGGCGCGGCATTGAGCTTGGTCGAGAGATCAGCGATGGCGGCGAGGACAGTGGCCAGTGCCTGCTGGTTGACCAGTAGGTCGCCCCCTGCCCCGTCGCGTTCGACCGAGACGTTGCAGGTCAATGAGCCGCGCGAGACCATCTTGCCGACGAGCTGGCGAATGTCGCCTTCGAGGGCATCAAGGCCCGGCGTGAGGCGCAGGCGGATGTCGAGGCCGCGGCCGTTGACCGACTTGATCTCACAGGTGAACGAGGCGCCCTGCACCGCGCCGGTGGCGCGGGCATAGCCTGTCATGCTGGCCAGCGACTGGCTCACGGAGTGGCCGGGGCGTCGCCGGCTTCGGCGGCCTCGGCGTCTTCCAGGGCCTTGCGAGCAGCTTCGGCCTCGTCCTGGATTTCGCGATAGCGGGCGACGTTGTCCTGATGCTCGGCATAGGTCTCGGCGAAGACGTGGCCTTCGCTTGGTAGCGCTCCCTTGGCGACGAAGTAGAGGTATTCGTGGTCGTCCGGATTGGCGACGGCCTTGAGGGCGTCGATGCCGGGATTGGCGATGGGCGTCGGGGGTAGGCCGTCAATCTGGTAGGTGTTGTACGGCGTCTGCGCCTCGATCTCGGACCGGCGCAGGCCGCGGCCGAGCGTCGACTGGCCCTTGGTGATGCCATAGATGATCGTCGGATCGGACTGCAGGCGCATGCCGTCGCGCAGGCGGTTGACGAAGACGGCGGCAACCTGCGGACGTTCACTGGCGACGCCAGTTTCCTTCTCGACGATCGAGGCCAGGACGAGCAGTTGTTCGGGCGTCTCAAGCGGCAGTGTGGTGTCGCGGGCAGCCCAGACGGCGGCCAGTTCTGTGGTCATGGCGGTCTGCATCTTGTCGAGCACAGACTGGCGGGTATCGCCCGGCGTGTAGTCGTAGCTGCCGGGGAGAATGGAGCCTTCGGCCGGCAGGCTGGAGACTTCGCCGGTCAGATCGCTGGTGCCGTTGAGGCGCTGAATGACTTCCCAGGATGTCCAGCCTTCGGGGATAGTCACCGCATAGCGGATCGGGTCACCCTCGGTGAGTTCCTTGAGGATATCGGCCATGCTGGCGCCGGCCGGAATGTTGAAATCACCCGCCTTGATGACGACGTTGCGTTCGACGCGGCCGCCGAACTGGCTGAAGATCAGCGAATTGGAGATCAGCCCCTGCTCTTCGAGACGGTTGGCCGTGGTGCTGAGCGAGTTGCCGGATTCGACGCGGAAGGTCTTGGGCTCGGCGGCGGGGCCATCGCCATAATATTGCGAGGCGACGTACAGGAAGCCGCCGCCAAGGACGACAAGGCCGAGCACCAGCAGCGTCAGCAGGCCATTGAGGATGTCGACGAAGGCATTGCCAGAGCGGCGGCGTTGGCGCCGGGGCTTACGATCATTCATCTTGCTGTTCACCCTCGATGCCCGATCGCCAGGGGTCGGCGCCGGATCTTTTCACTTCGGCACGAAGCACCGCGGCATTGTTCGCAACGCTATGGGACAAAAACAAGAGGCACATCACGCTGTGGCGCGATGTGCCCCTTCAAATCGTGGAAAAATCAGCCGACCTTGCGCATGACCAGCGTCGCGTTGGTGCCGCCAAAGCCGAAGCTATTGGAGAGCGCCACGTTGATCTCCTTCTTGAATGCCTTCTTGGGCACCAGATTGATCACCGTTTCGACCGAAGGATTGTCGAGATTGAGGGTCGGCGGAGCGATATTGTCGCGCATGGCGAGGAGGCAGAAGATGGCTTCGACCGAGCCGGCAGCACCCAGAAGGTGACCGACAGCGGACTTCGTAGAACTCATCACTGCACCCGGAGCAGAATCACCGAGCACACGGGTCACGGCGCCCAGCTCGATCTCGTCGCCCAGAGGCGTCGAGGTGCCGTGAGCGTTGATGTAGTCGATGTCGGATGCGGCAATGCCGGCGCGCTTGATGGCTGCACTCATGGCGCGGAAACCGCCATCGCCATCCGGCGAGGGCGCGGTGATGTGATAGGCATCGCCAGAGAGGCCGTAGCCGATCACTTCGCCATAAATCTTGGCGCCGCGCGCCTTGGCGCGTTCGTAGTCTTCGAGGACGACGATGCCGGCACCCTCGCCCATGACGAAACCGTCGCGGTCCTTATCGTAGGGGCGCGAGGCAGCTTCGGGATTGTCGTTGAAATTGGTCGAGAGCGCACGAGCGGCGGCAAAGCCGGCCAAGGCCAGGCGGTTGACGCAGCTTTCGGCGCCGCCCGCCACCATCACGTCGGCGTCGCCCATGGCAATCAACCGGGCCGCATCGCCAATGGCATGCGCACCGGTCGAACAGGCCGTCACCACCGAGTGGTTCGGACCCTTGAGGCCGAACCGGATGGAGACATAGCCCGATGCCAGATTGATCAGGCGGCCCGGGATAAAGAACGGGCTGATACGGCGTGGGCCCTTTTCGTGCAGCGTGACGGAGGCATCGTAGATACCGCCGACGCCACCGATACCCGAGCCGATGAGAACGCCAATGCGTTCCTGCTCCTGCTGGGTCTTGGGTTCGACACCGGCATCGTCGATGGCCTGCTTTGAGGCAGCCATCGCGTAGACGATGAAGGGATCAACCTTGCGCTGTTCCTTGGTGTCCATCCACTCATCGGGATTGTACCTGCCGTCGGCGGCGTCGCCGAGCGGCAAGCGATGAGCAATCTGGCACGCAATATCGTCAACCTGGAAGTCGCTGATGCGGACGGCGCCACTCTTGCCGGTCAGGATATTGGCCCAAGTGGCTTCAACTCCGCAGCCGAGGGGCGTAACGAGGCCTAACCCGGTGACGACGACGCGGCGCAATTCCATGGTCAACTTTTCCTGGCGGCTATCAGCCGACAGCCTTGGTGAGGAAGGAAACGGCATCGCCGAAAGTCTGGATCGACTCGGCAGCGTCATCCGGAATCTCAACCGAGAATTCTTCTTCGAAGGCCATCACCAGCTCGACCTGGTCGAGGGAGTCAGCACCCAGATCATCGATAAAGCTGGCCTTTTCGACGACTTTCTCGGCATCCACATTGAGGTGTTCCACAACGATCTTGCGGACCCGATCAGCGACATCGCTCATATTTGACTTCCCTTTTTCGAAATCGAGGTTTCGTTCGTTTCTTATTGGCGCAGGGCCAAATCTTCAAGCGCCGTCTTGGCAGGTTGACCGGCAATGTAGGCGCGCTTTAGAGCGCCCGCAAGGCGGTCCGCCATGACTGACAGCGGCGGCGAGTATCACACTTGCCGCGCCATAGCCAGAAGCCGCGGCCTTGGTTTTCAACGGCTTTCGATGCGATTTCGTTGCCAAAGCCGGTTTTGCGGCCGATGGCTAGATCATCGCCATGCCGCCGTTGACGTTGATGGTGTGGCCCGTGATGTAGGCTGCTGCGTCACTGGCGAGGAAAACGACGCAGGCCGCCACTTCCTGTGCCGTACCCAGCCGTCCGGCGGGAATGGTGCCCAAAATCGACTCGCGCTGCTTGTCGTTGAGCTCGTCGGTCATGGCCGAGGCGATGAAGCCGGGGGCGATGGAATTGACGGTGATGTTGCGGCTGGCCACTTCATGCGCCAGGGCCTTGTTCATGCCGATCAGGCCGGCCTTGGAAGCGGCATAGTTGCCCTGCCCCGGATTGCCCATGACGCCAACAACCGAGGAAATACCGATGATGCGGCCAAAACGCTGCTTCATCATGCCGCGCAGCACGGCGCGGTTGAGGTGGAAAGCGGCGGTGAGGTTGACGGCGATGACGTCATCCCACTCTTCGTCCTTCATGCGCATGAAGAGATTGTCGCGTGTCATGCCGGCATTGTTGACCAGGATGTCGAGGCCGCCCATTGCGGCTTCGGCCGCAGGGACCAGCTTGTCGACTTCGTCGAGCTTGCTGAGGTTGGCCGGAACGATCGGGCAGTCCTTGCCGATTTCCTTGGCCGTATCTTCCAGCGCGCCGACGCGCGTGCCGGAAAGCGCTACGGTGGCGCCGGCTGCGGCGAGCGCCTTGGCGATCTCGCGCCCGATACCGCCGCTGGCGCCAGTCACCAGAGCGCGTTTGCCAGTCAGATCAAACATTTAGTCCTCCCCCACGGAGATTTGGATTCAAGCCCTTGATGGCTTGATTCAAGTGCTTAAGCCGATAGTTCAGCCACGAAAGCGTCGATGTCGGCAGGCGTGCCGATGGCGTTGGCGACAGCCTCGGCATTGATACGCTTGGCGAGGCCGGTCAGCACCTTACCGGTGCCCAGTTCGACAAGATTGGTGACGCCGCCAGGGCCGGTAAGCCAGGTGACACTCTCGGTCCAACGGACGACGCCGGTGACCTGGTCCACCAGATGCTGGCGGATTTCGGCGGGATCGGAGACGGGTGCGGCCAAGACATTGGCGACCAGCGGAACGACCGGGGCATTCATGGTGACCTCGCCGAGCGCCGCGGCCATGGCTTCGGCGGCGGGCTGCATCAACGAGCAGTGGAACGGCGCGCTGACGGGCAGCAGCAAAGCGCGCTTGGCACCCTTGGCCTTGGCGATTTCGACGGCGCGTTCAATGGCGGCGGTGGCGCCGGAGATGACGACCTGGCCGGGAGCATTGTCGTTGGCCATGTCGCAGACATCGCCCTGTGCGGCTTCGGCGGCGACTCCCTTGGCGGTCGCGACGTCGAGGCCGAGCAGCGCGGCCATGGCGCCATGACCGACGGGCACGGCCTTCTGCATGGCCTGGCCGCGTGTCTTGAGCAGGCGGGCTGCGTCGGCGATGGAGAAGGTGCCGGCGGCGCAGAGGGCGGAATATTCGCCGAGGGAATGGCCGGCAACATATTTGGCGTGGTCGGCGATGCGAATGCCCTTGGATTCCAGCACGCGAACCACGGCGAGGCTGACCGCCATCAGGGCGGGCTGAGCGTTCTCGGTGAGACGCAGGATATCCTCAGGGCCCTCGAACATGATGGCCGATAGCCGCTGGCCGAGGGCCTCGTCGACCTCCTGGAAAACGGCGCGGGCTTCGGGATAGGCGGATGCGAGATCCTTGCCCATGCCGACGGCCTGGCTGCCCTGGCCCGGGAAAGTGAATGCGTAGCTGGTCATGGTGGCCCCCTCGATGGTCCCAGTTAGACAATCCGCAGGGCGGCTGTCCAGTTGCGCGGGGTTTGAGCGGGAAGGTGTGGCGGAGTCAAGGCGGTGGGGCGCGGCTCGCCGCATCGTCCTCTGCAAATGCGGCTTGTTTTGAGTTTTACACCTGCCCCGCAGAGGCGTAATTTTATCCTGTGACAGGCTCTGAAGAAAGGGAGGAAGTTATGCTCACAGATCATCGTGCCTACGCAACCATCCCGGCTGCAGACATGAACCGGGCCAAGGCCTGGTATCGCGACAAACTCGGCCTCATGCCGGCCAGCGAGGACGACATGGGCTGCATGTACCAGGTCGGCGGCGGCAGCAGTTTTCTGCTGTATCCGACGTCCAATGCGGGCCAGGCGCCCAATACTCTGCTGTCCTTCACCACTGATGACATCGAGTCCGAGGTGCAGGACATGCGGCGGCACGGCGTGACGTTCGAAGACTATGACATGCCCGGGCTCAAGACGGTGAATGGCATCGCCACGATGGGCAAGTTCCACGCCGCCTGGTTCAGGGATTCGGAAGGCAATATCCTGGCTGTTGGCGACGAGCTGCACTGAGCCTGCGGCAGTGAGCCGGACGCGATGCCCGGCTCACACGCCACAGACGGGCATTTTCGCTTGATCTTGAGGCGGTTTGGCCCTATTGGACCGCCAGCAATTCGTTTGGCCGGGGGCTGAACGGAGGGTTTGTCATTTTCCGAAGTGGCAAATAGGGCATCGGCCCGGCCTCCCGTGTTCCCGCTCTTTGCAAGACTGCTTTGATGCCCTTTCCGGCTTCAAGGAGGCTCCGCGCCAGAGATTTGCTGTGTTTGAACCACGAAGGAAGGCGCATCTATGGCCCTCTACGAGCATATCTACCTGGCTCGCCAGGACGTTTCCCAGCAGCAGGTTGAAGAACTGACCGCTGCGCTGACCGAAGTCCTCGCTTCCGGCGGCGGCAAGGTCACCAAGAATGAATACTGGGGCCTCAAGGGTCTCTCCTACCGCATCCGCAAGAACCGCAAGGCGCATTACACGCTGCTGAACATCGAAGCCGCCCCACAGGCCGTGGCCGAGATGGAACGCCAGATGCGCATCAACGAAGACATCCTGCGCTTCATGACCGTCCGCGTGGACGAGCTGGAAGAAGGCCCGTCGGCAATGATGCAGAAGCGCGATCGCGACGACCGTGATGGCGACCGCGCAGGCGGCCGTCCGGATCGCGGCGGCGACCGTGGTGGCTTCGGCGGCGGCGAACGCCGTCCGCGTCGTTTCTAATTCAAGGACATAAAAGCTATGGCAATCAAAGACCTTACCACCGCCCAGGCCCGCCGTCCGTTCCAGCGCCGCCGCAAGACCTGCCCGTTCTCGGGCGAAGGCGCGCCAAAGATCGACTACAAGGACGTGCGCCTGCTCTCGCGTTACGTTTCCGAGCGCGGCAAGATCGTCCCGAGCCGCATCACCGCCGTTTCGGCCAAGAAGCAGCGCGAACTGGCCCAGGCCATCAAGCGGGCCCGCTTCATCGGCATCATGCCGTATGCCGTCCAGTAAGTTCGCTGGGCTGGCGATCTAGCGGCGGTTCGCTGCGCTTCCGGTGCTCACGTACTTCAGTACGCTCCGCTCCTGACCTCACGAACCACCACTATCTCATCCAGCCCAACAACTTCCTGTTTGGCCTACTGCCCTCCAGGAGGTGCAGTAGGTTTGCGTTCTTCGAGACGCACCGCTGGGGTAACGGAATGGTCCGGGGCTCCTAACCGTCCTTGAGACGGGACAGCTACAAGGAATATCTCAATGAAAGTCATTCTCCTCGAGCGCATCGGCCGCACCGGTTCGATCGGCGACGAAGTTTCGGTGAAGGACGGGTTCGCCCGTAACTTCCTGCTGCCGCAGGGCAAGGCGCTCCGCGCCACTGCTGCAAACCGCCAGAAGTTCGAAGCCGAGCGTGCGCATATCGAAAAGCGCAACGACGAGCGCAAGAACGCTGCTGCTGGCATCGCAGAAGGCCTCAACGGCCGCGAAGTCGTGATCATCCGCCAGGCCGGCGAAACCGGCCAGCTGTATGGCTCGGTTGCATCGCGCGACGTCGTGGAAGCCCTGGCTGCCGACGGTTTCACCGTGCAGCGTTCGCAGGTCGACCTGGCCGACCCGATCAAGTCGGTTGGTGTCCACACCGTGGCGCTGAATCTGCATGCCGAAGTGGCCGTGTCGATCACCGTCAACGTCGCCCGTTCGACCGACGAAGCCGCCCGCCAGTCGGCTGGTGAAGACGTCACCGTCACCGTCTATGAAGACGATGTGGAAGGCGACTTCGCTGCCGGCCAGAAGGACGCGCAGCAGGACGACCGTTTCGACGACGAAGCCGTCTAGGCGATCGCTCGCTGCAACATTCGGAAAGGCCGGGCCGCAAGCCCGGCCTTTTTGCTTTCTCCGGTTGGAGCTGGTGGGTAAGCTCGCTTGCGGCAGGAGGAGTTTACGTGGCGATGAAACCAATTGTCCGACGCGTGGCAGGAATTGGGCTGCTAGCGGGTCTGTCGTCGATCGCCATGCCGGCATGGGGAAACGACGTTCTCAGTGGTGAATGGGTGGGCAGCTATGTCTGCTACCAGGGACTTACCGCGTTGACGCTGACCATAGAACCGGATGGTCAGCAATGGTCCGGGGTGTTTGCGTTTGGCCCGGACAAGGACAACAAGACGGTTCCGCGCGGTGCGTACGAGCTCGTGATTACCGAGAATGATGGCCAGCTCCACATGGAGCCGGGCGCGTGGATCGAGCAGCCCGAGGGCTATGTCACGGTGGCGCTCGATGGTGCCGTTTCTGAAGATATGAGGATGCTGGCGGGCGTGGTGGATTTCGATGGCTGCACGCGGTTTGCTACCGAACGACGGACGCCACTGCCCGAGCTTGGCAAGACGAAGTAGGTGCCACGCCCTCGTGGTTCGAGGCTCGCGACAAGCTCGCACCTCACCATGAGGGCTACTGGGTGCACCAATCTAAGGACAGCCTTCATGGTGAGGTGGGCTTCTTCAGCGCCTCGAACCACGAGGTCGTGGCAATGGCTTGCGACTCGCCACGTTCCGGCCACCCTGTGTTGGCAACATGGCTTTGTCATATTCCCCGTTGTCCACAGTGTTCACAGGCGCTGGTCAGACCGCGTTAACCCTGCCGTTGGTAGGTCGAGACTCTGGCCCGCACTGCGTGGTTAAGAAAGGTTAACGTTTCCCCGAGGCATTCATGGCAGAGATCGCACGGCTCCATCCGGCGGAAGACAAATCGTTCCGCCTTGCCCCCCACAATGTGGAGGCCGAGCAGGCGTTGCTGGGTGCGATTCTGCTGAACAATGACGCGTTCTATCGCGTCTCGGATTTCCTGGAATCGGTGCATTTCTACGAGCCGATCCACCGGGAAATCTATGAAGTTGCCGGCAAGATCATCCGGGCGGGCAAGTCGGCAGACCCGACGACGATCAAGACCCACCTGCCCGACCAGCTGCTGCCTGATATCACCATGGCGCAGTACTTGGCCAAGCTTGCCGCCGAGGCGACGACGGTCCTCAACGCGGCGGATTATGGGCAGGCCATCTATGACACTGCCATTCGCCGCAACCTGATTCTGGTGGGTGAGGAAATGGTGGCGGTTGCCTATGATGGCAGCGACGTCGAGATGACGCCCAACAAGCAGATCGAAAAGGTCGAGGGTGAGCTGTTCCAGCTGGCCGAGAAGGGCCGCTACGATGGTGGCTTCCAGAATTTTTCCAGCGCGCTCAGCGCCTCCATCCAGATGGCGGGCGAGGCCTATCAGCGTGATGGCGGGCTATCGGGTGTTGCGACCCTGCTGGACGATCTCGACCGGCAGATGGGCGGGTTGCAGAAGTCGGACTTGATCATCCTCGCGGGTCGCCCGGCCATGGGCAAGACGTCGCTGGCCACCAATATCGCCTTCAACGTCGCCAAATCCTGGAAGGGCGATGTGAGCCCGGATGGCAACCAGAAGACGGTCAATGGTGGCATTGTCGGCTTCTTCAGCCTCGAAATGAGCTCGGAGCAGCTGGCAACGCGTATTCTCGCCGAGCAGGCGGAGATCTCGTCCTCGGACATCCGTCGCGGCCGCATCCATGACAGCCAGTTCGCCAAGCTGGTGGATGTCAGCAACATGATGAGCAAGCTGCCGCTCTATATCGACGACACGGGCGGTATCAGCGTGGCGCAGCTGGCGGCGCGGGCGCGGCGGCTGAAGCGGCAGAAGGGGCTCGATTTCCTCGTGATCGACTATTTGCAACTGCTGAGCGGGTCGTCCAAGGCAACGAGCCAGAACCGCGTGCAGGAACTGACGGAAATCACCACGACGCTCAAGGCCCTGGCCAAGGAACTGGAAGTGCCGATCGTGGCGCTGTCGCAGCTGTCGCGTCAGGTGGAGTCGCGCGACGACAAGCATCCTCAACTGGCAGATTTGCGCGAATCGGGTTCTATCGAGCAAGACGCCGACGTGGTGCTGTTCGTGTATCGCGAAGAGTATTATCTGAAGAACAAGGAGCCCAAAGAGGGCTCGCCAGAACATCTGACGTGGCAGGGGGAAATGGAAAAGGTGCACGGCAAGGCCGAAGTCATCATCGCCAAGCAGCGCCACGGCCCAACCGGCACGGTGCAGCTGAGCTTTGAGGCGCAGTATACGCGCTTCGGCAACCTGGCACGCGCCGACTACCTGCCCGAGCGCATGGAATAGGCATGGCGTTGACGTCGGGCCTCGGGGGGCAACTCAGCATCGATCTTGGGGCACTGGCCCGAAACTGGCGGGCCCTGGACAAGGTCAGCGCCGGCGCGCTAACGGGCGCCGTGGTGAAGGCCGATGCCTATGGCACCGGCATCACCATGGCAGCCAAGGCACTGCATGCGGCCGGGGCGCGCTTCTTCTTCGTGGCGACGCCCGACGAAGGCATCGCGGTGCGCGCTGCCCTGCCCGACGCCCATATCTTTGTGCTCAACGGGCTCTATCCCGGCGCGGCCAACCTCTATATCCGCCAAAATATGATGCCGATCCTGTCTTCGATGGCGATGCTTGAAGAGTGGATGGCCAAGTGCCTGGAGCGGAACGAGGCCTACCCCTCAGCCTTCCACTTCGATACCGGCATCAACCGGCTGGGCTTTCGCCTCAACGAGGCGGGCAAGGTGCGCGAGCGCATCCAGACCCTTGGTTATGCCCCGCAAATGGTGATGAGCCACCTCGCCTGCGCCGATCAGCCGACGCATGAGAAGAACCGCACCCAGCTGGCGCTGTTCGGCTCGGTGATGAACCAGTTTCCGGGCATTCCGGCATCGCTCGCCAATTCGGCTGGGCTGATGACGGGGCGCGACTATCACTTCCAGATGGTGCGGCCGGGCATCGCGCTCTATGGCGGGCGGGCAGTGAACGGCCGGAAAAATCCGATGGCGCCGGTGGTGACGCTGCATGTGCCGATTCTGCAGATCGCCGAAGCGCGGACGGGCGAGACGGTGGGATATGGCGCGACCTATTCGCTGTCACGCAATAGCCGGCTGGCCATTATCGGGCATGGCTATGCCGATGGTCTGCTGCGCTCGCTGTCAGGCAACAATACGCGGCCGGGCGGCAAGGTGATCATCCGCGGCAAGGCGTGCCCCATTGTCGGCCGCATCTCGATGGACCAGACGGTGGTCGACATCACCGAACTGGGCCAGGACATTCCGAGCCCCGGCGAGGGCGCTGAAGTATTCGGCAATGTGCTCGGCATCGACGAGCAGGCCGATGCCGGCGGGACGATCGGCTACGAGCTGCTGACGTCGCTCAAGGGGCGGTATAGCCGGAACTATGTGGGCGACGGGAATTTGCCCCCGGGATAGCGATCAGAAGCCGACGAATGCCATGTCCAGGGCGTTGGCGATTTCGGTGTCATGAGCGGCAAGGTTGGTTAGCGGGGCCCGCAATATGGCGCGGGGAACAGCTGCCATGAACTGCGTGACCATTACGCAGCGCTCAGCTTCGATCTCAAAGATCGGGTTTAGCCGCTGAGCAGCGGTGGGCGCCACGGCTTCGGGGATCAGCGGTACGACGATGCGGGTGTTCAGTGCGTCGAGCAGATTGGCCTGGACATCCAGCAGATACCCTTTGCCGTCAGGGTTGAGATAAACGTCGAAGCGCGCCATCAGAACTGCCGGAATCTATCGAGAGGCAAGCCATGCTCTTCGACCCAGCTGTTTGAGTCGGCGAGCGCCCGCGCATTGTCCCGCCGCCAGGCTTCGGCCTTCGCGTCGGCAATTGCGCGGCGAAGGCCAGCTTCCGCGGCTTGTGAGAGATTGACACCGAACGATCTGGCCTCGGTGAGAACGCCTTGATCCAAGGACAGGTTGGTCGGCTTCTTTGCGGCGGAACGCTCAGACATCGGCAACTCCATGACTATGCGCATTGTATATGCCCATGTTGATGTGCACAATCGGCGTCGTTCATTGTTTGTTCTTGCTTGATGTGGTCTCCTGCGGTAAGTGCAGGACAGCGTTAGATAGAGTTCCCGATGGCCAAATCCCGATCTTCGTTCGTCTGCCAGGCCTGCGGTGCCGTTACGTCGCGCTGGCAGGGGCGGTGTGATGCCTGCGGGGATTGGAACACCATTGTCGAGGAAATCACCGATTCAGGCGTCGGGGCCGGACCGAAATCGGCCAAGGCTGGGGGGCGGCCGGGCAATCTGGTGCCGCTGTCTGGCGAGACCGAGAGCGCGGCGCGCGTAGTGACGGGCATTGCCGAGCTGGACCGGGTGACAGGGGGCGGTTTCGTCATGGGCTCGGCACTGCTGGTTGGCGGCGATCCCGGCATCGGTAAATCCACGCTCTTGCTGCAGGCGGCGGCGGCCCTGGCCAATCGCGGCAAGCGCGTGGTCTACGTGTCGGGTGAAGAGGCGGTGGCCCAGGTGCGGCTGCGGGCGCAGCGGCTGGGCCTGGGTGAGTCGTCGGTGTTGCTGGCGGCGGAGACCAATGTCGAAATCATCCTGGCGACGCTGGAGAACGGCCCTGCCCCCGATCTTGTCATCATCGATTCGATCCAGACGCTATGGACGGACCGGGTGGACAGCGCGCCAGGCACGGTGACGCAGGTGCGGACCTCGGCACAGGCGCTGACGCGGTTTGCCAAGAAGAGTGGCGCGGCGGTTGTGCTGGTGGGGCATGTGACCAAGGACGGGCAGATTGCCGGGCCGCGCGTGGTCGAGCACATGGTGGACGCTGTGCTCTACTTCGAGGGCGACACCAGCCACACCTTCCGCATTTTGCGCGGCGTGAAGAACCGCTATGGCGCGACCGACGAGATCGGCGTGTTCGCCATGACCGAGTTGGGGCTGGAGCAGGTGGCCAATCCATCGGCGCTGTTCCTCGACCAGCGCGACGAGGGCGCGGCGGGTTCGGCGGTCTTTGCCGGCATGGAGGGGACGCGGCCCATCCTGATCGAAATCCAGGCGCTGGTGGCGCCCTCGCCGCTCGGTACGCCGCGACGGGCCGTGGTGGGCTGGGATTCGTCGCGGCTATCGATGGTGCTGGCGGTGCTGGAGACACGCTGCGGCGTGCGGATCGGGGCCAATGACATCTATCTCAACGTGGCGGGCGGACTGAAGATCAACGAGCCGGCGGCGGACCTGGCGGTTGCGGCGGCGCTGATATCCTCGCTGACCAGTTCGCCGTTGCCATCGGATGCGGTGTATTTCGGTGAAATCTCGCTGGCGGGCGGGGTGCGTCCGGTAGTGCATGGCGCGCTGCGACTGCGCGAGGCGCAGAAGCTGGGGTTCAAGTCGGTCTCGACCGGACGGCTGGCCAACGCGGATCGCAACAGCGGCATGGATGTGTCGGAATTCACGGCATTATCGGAGTTGGTGGGGCGGATCGCGGCCAATGGCAAGCCGCGCGAACCCGAGCGTGATGAGTGGTAGCGCCGCTACATGTTAACGGTTTCTGGGCAGATCGTGCCTTGATGCACCGGCAAGTCTTGGCAGCGCTGCGCAAAGTGGTTAAACGAAGCCCAATGCGGCCGGGGCGGCCAGTGGAGCTTAGCGAACAAATATGCTGACAGCGTTCGACGTTGGTGTTGGTGTGCTGGTGCTGATTTCAGCAATCCTGGCCACGGCGCGCGGGCTGACCCGCGAAGTCCTGTCGCTGGCGACCTGGGCGGGTTCGGCTGCGATCGCCATCTATATGTGGCAGTATCACCCCGAAATCGCGCGCGGCTTTATCGCCGAGCAGATCGTGGCTGACATCGCCACGGTGGTGCTGAGCTTCATCGTGGCACTGATCGTGCTGCATCTGCTGACCATGCGCATCGCCGATTTCGTGGTCGACAGCCGCATCGGGCCGATCGACCGGACGCTGGGCTTCGTATTCGGCGTGCTGCGAGGCATCCTGATCGCCATCGTCATCACCATTTTCGGCACCTGGCTGCTGCCCAACAACCTGCCGCCATGGGCCGCTGAATCGCAGTCGCTGCCGCACCTGCAGAATATGGGCAACACGCTGATCTCGATGCTTCCAGAGGGGCTGGAGGAGCAGGTTACCGAGATTCTCAAGGGTGGCACGGGCCTGACCGAAGAGGATCCGAATGCGCCGGCCGTCCCGGTCGAAGAGGGCACGGACGAAACCGAGAACGGCACTGTTGACCCGACTGCGCCCGCTACGCCGGCAGTCCCTGCGCCAGCGACCAACACCTGATCCCGTTGGCGAGCGCGCGGCGCCCGCCACAACCCTGACAGCCGCGTGAGGCAATGGTCGGGACGACGAAAATGGGCTATTGCAGGGGTCAACAACCCCATCTTTGGCCCGACCGCCTTTGGCGGTACGCACATTCTGCGGTTGAGGCAGTATTGGCATGGAGAGCCCGGTGAACCATCCGAGCGACGACTCATTCGATCTCGAAAGCGACACGCTGCATGAAGAGTGCGGCGTGTTTGGCATTTTGGGGCACAGTGATGCATCGACGCTGACGGCGCTCGGCCTGCATGCGCTGCAGCATCGCGGCCAGGAAGCGGCAGGCATCGTCAGCTTCGATGGCAGGCAGTTTTATACCGAAAAGCGCATGGGCCTGGTGGGCGACCACTATACCGACCCGGCCCTGCTGGCCCGCCTGCCCGGCTCGATCGCCATCGGCCATACTCGCTATTCGACGACCGGCGAAGTGGCCTTGCGCAATGTGCAGCCGCTGTTCGCCGAACTCGAGGCCGGCGGCATTGCAATTGCCCATAATGGCAACTTCACCAATGGGCTGACGCTGCGCCGGCAGATCATTGCCACCGGCGCGATCTGCCAGTCGACTTCGGACACCGAAGTTGTGCTGCATCTGATCGCGCGCTCACGTCACTCATCCAGCACCGATCGCTTCATCGACGCCATTCGCCAGATGGAAGGCGGTTACGCCATGCTGGCGATGACGCGCACCAAGCTGATCGCGGCGCGCGACCCCATCGGCATTCGCCCACTGGTGATGGGCGAACTCGACGGCAAGCCGATCTTCTGCTCGGAGACCTGTGCGCTCGACATTATCGGCGCCAAGTACATTCGCGACGTCGAGAATGGCGAAGTCATCATCTGCGAATTGCAGCCCGATGGCTCGATCAGTATCGAGGAACGCAAGCCGGCCCGCCCGGAGCCCGAGCGCCCCTGCCTGTTCGAGTATGTCTATTTCGCCCGCCCGGATTCGGTCGTGGCCGGCCGCAGCGTCTATGGCGCGCGCAAGCGCATGGGGTTCAACCTCGCCAAGGAAGCGCCAGTGGAAGCCGATGTCGTGGTGCCGGTGCCCGATGGCGGGACGCCGGCGGCCATCGGTTTCGCGCAGGCCAGCGGCATTCCGTTTGAGCTGGGCATCATCCGCAACCACTATGTGGGCCGTACCTTCATCGAACCGACGCAGTCGATCCGTGCCTTTGGCGTGCGGCTCAAGCACTCGGCCAACCGGCATGAGATTGCCGGCAAGCGCGTGGTTCTGGTCGACGATTCGATTGTGCGTGGCACGACTTCGCTCAAGATCGTCCAGATGATCCGCGACGCCGGCGCCACCGAGGTGCATATCCGCGTCGCCAGCCCGATGATCTACTATTCGGACTATTACGGCATCGACACGCCGGACCCGGAAAAGCTGCTGGCTAACCAGTATCGCGACCTCGAATCGATGTGCCGGTTCATCGGCGCGGATTCGCTGGCATTCCTGTCGATCGACGGGCTCTATGACGCCGTGGGTGGCGAGAAGCGCAACAACGCGGCGCCGCAATTCACCGATCACTATTTCACGGGCGACTATCCGACGCAGTTGACCGATCTCAATGGCCGGACCAAGAACGAGCCGAAGAAGATCGCCCTGCTCAAGGAAGCCGGTTAATGGCTGGAACAAAGGTTGCCGCCGGACAGGATCTGGCAGGCAAAGTCGTCCTCGTAACCGGCGCATCGCGCGGTATCGGCTATGCAGCATCGCTGGAAGCGGCGCGGCGAGGGGCCCATGTGGTGGCCGTGGCGCGCACTGTAGGCGGGCTTGAAGAACTGGACGACGAAATCCAGGACCTCGGATCGGCGTCGACGCTGGTGCCGCTCGACCTGCGCGATGGCGACGCCATCGACCGGCTGGGTGCGGCCATTTTCGAGCGCTGGGGCGCGCTTGACGGGCTGATCGCCAATGCAGGCCAACTCGGCGTACTGAGCCCCCTGCCCCATGTGAAGCCGGAAGATTTCGACAAGGTGATCGCCGTCAACGTGACGGCCAATTACCGTCTGCTGCGCTCGACGGACCTGCTGCTGCGACAGTCGGTGGCGGGTCGGGCAGTGTTCGTATCGTCATCGTCGGCCAAGTCGGCGCGGCCGTTCTGGGGGCTCTATGCCGCCAGCAAGGCGGCGGTGGATGCGATGGCCAAGTCCTATGCCGGGGAAGTGGCGCAGACCAAGGTCAAGGTCAACGTGTTCTATCCCGGCGCTGTGCGCACCGCGATGCGGGCCAAGGCCATGCCGGGCGAGGATCCGGACACGCTGCCCAAGCCGTCCGATATCGCGCCCAAGCTGGTCGATATGGTCAGCCCCTCGCTCAAGGAAACCGGCAAGCTGTTCGATGCGGCGACCGGCACGTTCAGCGATATCTGACGCCATGGTGACGCTTCGCGCCTATCGGCCGGACGACCTCGATGCGCTTTATGACATTTGCCTTGTCACCGGCGACGGGGGCAAAGATGCAAGTGCACTGCACAATGACGGCAAGCTGATCGGTCACATCTATGCGGCGCCCTATGGGGTGGTCGAGCCCGATCAGGCGATCGTGGCCGAGGATGACGAGGGCGTCGCCGGCTATATTGTCGGCACGTATGACACTGACGCGTTTGCCAGCAAGCTCGAGCACGAATGGTGGCCGGCTTTGCGCCAGCAATATTCGGACCCCGCGCTTGACCTGACCGAAGCGGATCGGCAGCGCGTGGCCGCAATCATGCGGCCATCGGCCAATCCGGCCGAGCTAGTGGCGGCATATCCGGCGCATGTTCATATGAACCTGCGGTCGCGACTGCGCGGCCAGGGCGTCGGCATGGCGCTGCTCAAACGATGGGTTGAGCAGGCGCGTGACGCAGGTGTGACAGGTATTCACCTTGGTGCCAGCGCGAGCAATTCCGGCGGGATTGCGTTCTGGCAAAAGGGTGGGTTCATGCCCCTGGCGCAGAATGAGCGGACGGCCTGGTTCGGGATGAAGCTCTGAGGAGAGTGCCACGCCCGTATGGCGTGGCAACACGTTGCCTTAGTCCAGTTTGCTCATCAGGATCTTGTCGATGCGGCGGCCGTCGAGGTCCATGATCTCGAATTTCCAGCCATTGTGCTCGAAGGTCTCGCCGACATTGGGCAGGCGGTTGATGACCGACAGAACGTAGCCGGCAACCGTCTCGTATTTGGCATCGCGGGGGATGGCGAGCTTGAGCTTGTCGCCAAACTCGTCGACCGGCATCCAGCCGGCGACCAGCCAGGAACCGTCCTCGCGCTTGACGAGGGCCGGATCGTCACCGGTTTCTTCCTGGAAGACGCCAGTGATGACTTCGAGGATGTCGCCTGACGTAACGATGCCTTCGAAGTGGCCGTATTCGTCGACCACCAGCGCCATGTGGACGGTGGAATTGCGGATGGCCCGCACCACGTCCAGGGCGTCGGCGTGGTCCATGACCACGGGCACCGGCTGCACAAACTTGCGAACATCGAGCGGCAGGCCATTGGCGAAGACGCCGATAATGTCCTTGATGGCGACAACGCCGATGATGGAATCCGCGTCACCGTCCTGCACCAGCAGACGCGAGCGGTGTGTATCCAGGATCGTCCGACGGATTTCGTCGCCCTCGTCGCTGAGATCGATGACGTCGACATCAAGACGTGGGGTCATCAGGCCGCGTGCGGAGCGATCGGCGAGGCGCATGACACCCGAGATCATCGAATGCTCGTCGCTCTCGATCACGCCGGCGGTCGTAGCCTCGGCGATGATGGTCTTGACCTCTTCCTCGGTGACTTTCTCGTCGGACTCGCCGGCCTGGCCGAGCAAAGCCAGCACGGCCTTGCCGGAAATGTCGAGTATCCAGACGATGGGCGAACCGATGGAGGCAACCAGCTTCATGGCCGGCGCGACGCGGGCTGCGACGCCTTCGGCATCGCGCAACGCAATCTGCTTGGGCACAAGCTCGCCCAGAATCAGCGAGATGTAGGTGATGAGCACCACGACGACGCCGACGCCGAGCACGTCAGCAATGTTGTTGGCCACACCGACCGATTCGAGCCAGGTGGTGAGGCGCAGGCCGAGGGTGGCGCCGGAAAAGGCGCCCGATAGAATGCCGACCAGCGTGATGCCGATCTGCACGGAAGACAGGAATTTGCCTGGATCTTCGGCCAGCTTTATGGCGGTGGCGGCGCCCTTGTTGCCCTGGTCAGCCATGCCGCGCAGGCGAGCGGGACGGGCGGAAACGACTGCCAGCTCCGACATTGCCAACAGGCCGTTGACGATGGTCAGAACGACGACGATCAATATTTCTGCGTACAAGGTGTTTTCATGGGATGCGGCCCCGCAATCAGCATCGGGTCGCTTCGACGGGGACAATATAGGGGCAAAGGGATTGGTTGCGCTATGGGTGCGGGGAATTTGTCGCGGGAAAGGTCGACTGGCAACAAGACCCGCAGTCGTCACCCTCGGACTTGACCCGATCGGCACTCTGCTTCGCTGATCGCTCGGCAAGTACAGTGCCCTCGGGTCAGGCCCGAGGGTGACGGCCGGTGGGTGGCAAGGGGGCAGCAGGGACTATCTCCGCTACGCCTATCACCCCATCTTGCGCTTGGACTTGTCGTTATACGGGTTTTCGCTGCCGCCGCGGACCCAGAGACGGATGGGCGTACCGGTGATCTTGAAGGCTTCGCGCAGGCCGTTGACCAGGTAGCGCTGGTAGGACATGGGCAGCACATCGGGGCGCGAGGCGAAGAGAATGAAGCTGGGTGGCCGTGTCTTGGCCTGCGTCATATAGCGCAGCTTGAGGCGGCGGCCCGAGACGGCCGGTGGCGGATGACCATCGACCATGCCGGAGAGCCAACGATTGAGGCGCGCTGTGGAGACGTGGGCGTTCCAGGTGCGCTCGATAGCGAAGATGGCGTCCATCAGCTTGTCGATGTTCTTGCCGGTGAGGCCGGAGAGGGTGACCAGCGGCACGCCGCGCAGCTGCGGCAGCAGGCGCTCGCATTCCTCGCGGAGGATCTTGAGGGCTTCGTTCTTGTCCTCGATGAGGTCCCACTTGTTGAGGGCGATGACCAGCGCCCTGCCCTCGCGCTCGACCAGGTCGGCCAGCGCCAGATCCTGCTTTTCGAACGGGATGGTGGCATCGAGCATGAGCACGACGACCTCGGCATACTGTATGGAGCGCAGGCTATCGCCGACCGCGAGCTTCTCCAGCTTTTCGGTAACGCGCGAGCGTTTGCGGATGCCGGCGGTGTCGACCAGGTTGATGACGCGGCCTTCCCATTCCCAGGGAACGAGGATGGAATCGCGGGTAATGCCAGCCTCGGGACCGACCAGCACACGCTCTTCGCCGACCATACGATTGATCAGGGTCGACTTGCCGGCATTGGGACGGCCAACGATGGCGACGTTGAGGTAGCGCTTGGGGTTCCAGCGCAGGGTGGCTTCATCGCCCTCGCCTTCGAGCATGTCCGGGGTGATGTCGACATCGACTTCGGGCAGCGCGTCGAGATCGGCGATTTCCTCGACGGTCTTTTCGGCCTCGGCCTTGTCGATGGCGGCAGACACGATGGAATAGAGCTCGGAAAGGCCGAGGCCATGTTCGGCCGAAAGCGCAATGGCTTCGCCGAAGCCGAGCTTGAAGGCTTCCACGAGACCGGCCTCGGCGGCACCGCTTTCGGCCTTGTTGCCAACGAGATGAACATCCTTGCCGGCCTTGCGCAGCACCTGGGCGAAGCGCTGGTCGAGCGGGACGACGCCGGCACGGGCATCGATCATGAACAGGATGACGTCGGCTTCCTTGATGGCCAGCTCGGTCTGCTGGCGCATGCGGTCTTCGAGGCTGCCATCGGTGACGTCTTCGTAGCCGGCAGTATCGAGAATGCGGAAGGTCAGGTCGGCGATGCGGCCCTCGGCTTCGCGGCGGTCGCGGGTAACGCCGGGCGTATCGTCGACCAGCGCGATCTTGCGACCGACAAGGCGGTTGAAGAGCGTGGATTTGCCGACATTGGGACGACCGACAATGGCTACGGTGACGGTCATGCGTGTTCCGATCAGGCAGGCGTTTGCCAGCCGCTTATTGTGCGGCCGGCTGGGTTTCGGTGGTGGCGGCGGGAGCGTCCGTCGCGGGCGTTTCAGCGGCCGGAGCAGCATCCGTGGCGGGGGCAACCTCGGTCGCCGGCGCAGGCTCTGCGGCGGGAGCCTCGTCGCCGCCGACGATTTCGTCGATGGCGGTTGCGGCGGCTTCAGCGGGCGCTTCGGGCGCGACGGCGCCTTCGGCCAGCAGCTGCGCGAGGTAGTAGCCCATGCGATTGCGCACGGAGTTCTGCACCAGCGGGTCGTTGAGCACGGCCTCAAAGCTCGCCTGGGCAGCGGCGAAGTCGCCGGCCTTGTATTGAGCCAGGCCGAGCGCTTCGCGTGCAGCGTTGCGCAGCGGGTTGCCGTCGATGGCGACGCTGCCGACGCGGGAATCGACATCTGCCAGGGTGCCGGCATCGACCATCAGCGTGCCGCCAAGGACCAGCGCCAGTTCGCGCAGGCGGATATTGGACAGGCTGTTGGCCAGCGCATCGTAGGCGGCGACGGCTTCGGTCACCTTGCCTTCCTTGGCCAGGACGCCAGCCTTGCGGAACTGGGCCAGGACGGGGTAGCTGCCGCTGCCATTGACCTCTAGGGCCGACAGCTGGTTCTGCGCCGAGGCGAGATCACCGCCATCAATGGCGTCGAAGGCCGCGTAGAGCTCATCGGACGACTGGGCGGCGTTGTTGGAATGGTACCAGGTCCAGCCTTCGTTGACCGCGACGGCCAACACGACGAGCACGGCTGCGCCAATAACGAAGGGCGCAAAGCGACGCCACAGAGCGCGCATGCGATCGCTGCGCAGCTCCTCGTCGACTTCGCGGAAAATATTGTCCTGGGACATGGCATGCCTAAAGGTCGGAACGGAATTGGGCGCACGTTTAGCACGCTGCCCGGGGAATGCAAATTGATGTGCGCGGCGCGAGCAGACCGTCACTCAAAATGCGGCCTTACGGCGAATTAATGTTGTTTTCCAAACAAACTCGTCGACGACACAAGCAAGGACTATGATGACATTTCAGATCCAAGCATTCATGGGGGCGTTACTTGGTTCGCTTTGTTCTTGTGGTTATCGGTTTCTTGTTGCTGGCCTACCCGGCTAGTGCTGCGAGTGTGTCGATCGTGGTCGACCTTTCCGAGCAGACGATGGTCGTCAAGGTCAATGGCGCGACGCAATATCAGTGGGATGTGTCGAGCGGCAAGCGTGGCTATCGTACGCCGACCGGCACGTGGGGTCCGATCCGCATGCATCGCGAATACTATTCGCAGAAGTATGATGGCGCGCCGATGCCCTACTCGATCTTCTTCTATGGCGGCTATGCCATCCATGGCACCAGCCATGTGAACGCCCTCGGCAGCCCGGCCTCGCATGGCTGCGTACGGCTGCAAACGAGCAATGCCAAGCTGCTGTACAACCTGGTGCGCGAGTATGGCGCGGACAATACCAGTATCCGGATCAAAAGCTGACCGGGGAATCAAAGGCTGACCGGGACTCCGGTCCCGCGCCGCTTGGCTAAAGCTTTACCTATTAACGCTAGGGTAAGGATGGCCTCCGCACTGGAGGCCACAGGCGCTATGTTCCGGGCGCGGACATCAGAGTGCACAGCATGACCAAAGGCCGGGTCGAAACCATCGACGTCTTTCGAGGCATCGCCATCCTGCTGGTGGTGCTGTTCCATTTCACGGCACGGCTGCCGGCCTATTCGCTGAACATCACCGAAGGCGCGCCGCTGCCGGTGTTCTTCGGCTGGGTAGGCGTCTATTTCTTTTTCATCATCTCGGGCTACTGCATCTTCATGACGCTGGAGCGTTCCGCGACGGTCGGGGTATTCCTGGCGCGGCGCTTCTCGCGCATCTATCCGGCCTTTTTCGCCGCCGTGCTGCTGCTGTTCGCCTTCAGCCTCGTCGCCTATATTCCCAGTGTGCCCGAGGCCAAGTTCCACGTCGTGGCTGCCGGGCCGGTCGATGTGGTGATGAACCTGTTCTTTGTCGGCGAGATCGGCGAATGGGTCGATGGCTCGTTCTGGTCGATCGCGGTGGAGGTCAAGTTCTATGTGCTGGTGGCGATCCTGGCGGGTGTGTTCACCGATCCGCTGCGCTTTACCAAGGTTTTCGCCTGGCTAGGCATCATCATGGCGCCCATCTGGGCCGCCTCGACGCTGATCTCGGGCTCAGGCCCGATCACGCCGCAATCGATGCTCAAATTCCTCGCCATCGCCCCCTATCTCAGCTTCTTCGCGGTGGGCATTCTGGGGCGACAAATGCAGAATGGCGTCAGCGGTTTGCGCGGACTGATGCTGGTCAACCTAGTGCTATCGACTGCGGTCGTCGGCATCGAGGCCTATTCGTTCGAGAACCACGATGGGTTGGTTGTCGCTGTCATCTGCGCCCTCGCCTATTTGCTACTGGCGCTGTTGTTCCTGCGCTTCGCGTCGGGCCGATCAATCCCGCACATTTCAGGCGTGTCTCCGGCGATCGCCAACGTCGGTCTGCTGAGCTTCTCGTGGTACCTGATCCACGAGAATATCGGCATCAGCTTCCTCGCCAATTTCGATCGCTTCCTGCCGGCCTGGTTGAGCCTGATCGTGGTGATGGCATCGACATTCTGCATCGCCATCGTCTTCTCCAACCTCGTCGAACACCGCTTCCGCAAGCCAGTAGAGAAGACCGCCATGGCGGTACTCGACTGGGTTGGCAGCAAGGTGCGTGGGCTCGGGGCGCTGCGCACCACGGCACCGGTTGCGGCACCGGCCGAGTAGTCAGCCGGGCTGGGGCCAGCATTCCCCAGCCGGTGGAAGCGGACGCTTGGGTGGTACCGTCGGCCGGAGCCGACGGCACCACCTCCGGTCAGGTGATCGAGCCGACGACGCCTTCGACGAGATAGTCGGTGCCCCAGAGGGCGCCGTCATAGAGGCCCAGTGTGCCTTCGATGACCACCTTGCCGGTATTGTCCTTGATCGGGCCAACGAAGATCGGCGCGCCACCCTTGGTTTCGGCAATGGCGGCGGTGGCGGCGGCGATGGCCGCCTCGGTGGCGCCGGCGCCGAAGGCGGTCGAGGACACCATGTTCTTGTCGTAGCCACCTTCATTGACATTGGGCAGCGGCTGGCCGGCGGCGATCAGGCCGGCATATTCGGTATAGACCGTGCCCCAGTTGAGCTCGGCGCCGGTGATGAAGCCCTTGGGCGCCAAATCGGCCTGGCTGGCGTTGTGGCCACAGGTCTTGACGCCGCGACCCTCGGCCGTCTCGACCACCACTTTGGGACTGTCGACATGGCAGGCGATGACGTCGCAGCCGGCGTCGATCAGGGCGTTGGTGGCCTCGGCCTCGCGCACCGGCAGGCTCCACTCGCCGGTGATGATCAGCCGCACCTCGGCCGCAGGATTGACCCTTTTTACACCGATGGTGAAGGCGTTGACGTTGCGCAACACCAGCGCGATCGGCTTGGCAGCGATGAAGCCGATCTTGTTAGACGTGGTCGAGAGGCCGGCCGCGACGCCATTCACATAGTGCGCCTGGTCGAGATAGCAGAAGTAGCCTCCCAGATTGGTCGGGTGGGTCTCGGCATTCCACAGCGAGGTCGGATGACGAAACTGGACGTCCGGGTATTTCTTGGCGGCTTCGACCATGAAGGGATCGAAATAGCCGAAGGAGGTCGGGAACAGCAGGCTGGCACCGTCCAGGTTGATCATCGATTCCATCGACTGAGCGACGGCATCGGTCTCGGGCACGTTCTCTTCTTCGACCACAGTGACATCGGGCAGTGCCTTGAGGGCGGCGGCGCCCACCGCATGGGCCTGGTTCCAGCCGAAATCGCCCTTGGGGCCGACATAGATCATGCCGATGGTGAGCGGGCTTTGCGCCTGGACGCGCAGGCCACTGCCCAACAGCAGCGTGGTGGCGGCAGCGCCACCAAGGAAGGTCCGGCGAGAGAGAGACAGTCTGGACATGGTTGCACCCCTTTTGTCCGTGCCCGCCATTCGGGCACACGATTGCGGTTTGGGCATCGCATGGCGAAACCCCATTGAGGCGGCGTCCGCGGACGCCGCATTGGCATGACGGCAGTGGTCGGGCGGCTTAGCCCGTCGTCTCGGGCAGGAGCACGTCGCGTTTGCGCCCCTCCCATTCCTCGACGCTCAAAGTCTTGATGTCGAACTGGTCGCGCGTTCGCGCATAGCTGTGCCCGCCCATCCGACCGATGGCATCCATGCCCATCTGATCGACATGCAGGTTTTGGGGATCGACGAGGTCTGCCCGGATATGAATGCCCAGCACTTCCCCGAGAATAATTTCGCGGGCCTTGCCCACCTCCAGCGTCATATAGCGCCGGCATTCGAGCGCCGCAGGCGCCGAGATGATGCGCGGGCTTTTGACCGCCAGTCCAGGCACAGTTTCGAGGCCGGCCTCCGCCAGTTCGTCGACATCGGGGCCGAATTTGATCGCACAGATCTCCATCTGCGCCGCCAGCGCGTCGTCAACGATGTGGACCGTAAACTCCTCGGTATCGCGGATATTGCGCGACGTATCCTTCATCCGCCCGTCGTCATAATTTTCGACGCCGATGGCCACGATCGCAGGGTCATGGGTCAGCACATTGAAGAAGCTGAACGGCCCGGCATTGCGGCGACCGTCTTTGCTCAACGTGGTGATAAAGGCGATCGGCCGCGGGATCACAGTGCCAATCAACAGCTTATAGCGCTGCCTGGCGTTCAGGTCGGCAAAGTCGAAATGGGTGTGCTGGTTCATTTGCCGCGTGCCTTGCGGATCAGCGGGACGGCACTATCGCGGGCCGAGATCGCGCCGGCGTATCGCGCCAGGACATCGCCAAGCGCTGGCCGGTTGTCGTCCTCATTGCCGGTGATGGCGCGGCTTTCCACCTCGCCCATGTGATGATCCATGATCGCCACGGCCCTTTCGGCATCGCCTGAACGCAACGCCGCGATGATCTCGGCATGCTCGTCAGCGCCACCATCATGCAGGTGTGGCCGGCCGAATACGGCCAGGATCAGGGAGCATCGCGTTACCAGCTCGGCCATGTATTTCGCGATCAGCGCATTGCCGCTGAGCTTGGCCAGGCGAATGTGGAATTCGCCGGCCAGCCGGCCCCAGACATGTTCCTCGCCACGCTCACGCGCTGCATCCTCCTCGCGCACCAGCCCTTCGAGCTCGGCGCCAAAGGCGGGCTTCCAACGCTTGATGACCAGCCGGACCACTTCGGCTTCGAGGGTACGGCGCACCTCGAACACATCGCGCGCCTCGGCCAGGGTCGGCAGAGCAACCGTCGCGGTGCGCTTGGGTCGGGCATCCACGAGGCCCTCAGCCTGCAAGCGCGCCAAGACTGCGCGGACCAGCGTACGGCTCATGGAAAAATGTGCGCCGATCTCGTCCTCGGGCAGCTTGGTGCCAGGCTGCAGGGCGCGCTCCAGGATGGCCTGCTTCAGCGCTTCATGGGCAATTTCGATGCGAGGGGACGGTCTGGTCATGTGAACTCCCGGCGTAGGTCAATTCACGCATACCTACGGTTAGATAACAAGTATCCATGATTTTGGATCGCGCTTTGAAATCGTCGGTAAGGTTGGAGCGCTAAGACGCTACAAAACCTGAAGTTTTGTCGCGATGGAGATCAGAATCGGCCGAAAAGGCACCCTTTGCAAGGCAGCCATGCATTTTTGGAACACGGAATGCGCCTTGCCTGTATCCCTTAATTGTATACTTATTTGCGAGAGCAAAGTGGAGGCCAGGATGGCGCGGACAATCACCCTCATGCTGAACCAACAGCAGCTGGCGCTACTGGATCGCACCATAGCACAAGGTGCGGCACCCGATCGGGTGGCGCTCATTCGCAGGGCCATCCGCGAACAAGCCGCAAAAACGTATACGGTGGCAAAATGAGAACCATCATCTCGGAGCTTGTTCTCGAGCCAGGCACCGGCAAGGCCATCGAACTGCTGGCCGGCCAGATCCTGCGTATCGAGCAGGTCGAGGGTGGGCAATGCGTCGATTTCAACGCCTTCAACCTGCATGACTACAAGGAGTTCATGCATTGCGGGCGGACTCGCACCGTGCACGGCTTCAACCCTAGCCAGGGTACGTTCCTGTGGTCGCAGCCGCCGCGCGAGCGGGCCATGCTCTACATTCTCGAAGACACGTACGGACGCAACGACGTGCTGTTCCCGCGCTGCTCGGCCTATCTCTACGAAAGCGCCTATGGCTTCGATGCGCATACCAACTGCCACGACATCCAGTCCGAGGCGCAGCGCGAGTATGGGCTGACCCCGGATGACGTGCATGACAGCTTCAATTTCTTCATGAATACCGAGGTCACCCTGGAGGGCCGGGCCTCGATCACAAGGCAGACCAGCAAGGCCGGCGACTATGTCGACCTGCTGGCGCTGGTGGACGTATTGGCCGTGCCCAATGTCTGCGGCGCCGACATCATGCGCACGTCAAATTTCGGGTTGAAGCCGATCAAAATGACTATCTTCGAGGCCACGGCGGACGACATGGCAGCGGTTCCCAGGACGCCGGTGCTCAAGAGCCAGCGCACGCCCGCCGATTTCCGCCAGCCCAATATCAAGGCCGACCGCGAACTGCGCCGCGATACCGCTTATCGTCCCGAATTCACCAACGTGCCCATCGTTCGCCAGCCCGTGGCTGTGGAGTTGACCGATGACGAGGCGGCACTGTTCGATGCGGTCAAGCTCCCCCAATATGGCGACGATGACGCCCAGGCCTTGCGCGACCTGGTCTTCACCTGGTGGGAAGAGCGCTATCTCGCCGCCGCCAGTGGCGCCCCGGCCATCGGGGATTGAACGATGACGCCAGCGCCCGATTGTCTGATTGAAGCCGGCGCCATCCTCTGCGGTGTTGACGCTGCCGATGGCTTCACCACGATGGTGGACGCCGCTATTCACGCCGTCGATGGCAATATTGCCGAGATTGGTTCGGCGGCCGATCTTCGCTCCCGCTTTCCCGATCTTCCGCGCCATGGCGGACCGGGGATGATCGCCATGCCGGGCATGGTCAACGGTCACCATCATTCGGGCATAACCCCATTGATGCATGGTGTGCCTTTCGCACCGCTCGAATTCTGGCTGCCGCGCTTTCGCGCATTGCGGCGCGTGCCGCTGCGGCTCGACACGCTCTATTCGGCCATCGAAATGCTGGAGAGCGGCACGACCACAGTGCATCACATTCATGGCGGAGTGTCGGGTCCGCCAGAGTCCTGGCAACAGACCGCCGACGGGGTTCTCGGCGCCTATGGTGAGATCGGCATGCGAGCCGGTTTCTCGTTCATGATCCGCGATCGCAATCGGCTGACCTATGAGGACGACGCAACCTTGCTGGCCGCCCTGCCCCCGGAAGTTGCTGAATGGCTGGGCGCCCAGCTCGCCGCAGAAGCCGTGCCGGTGCCCGAACTCATGGAATTCTATGCCGGTCTTGTTGAGCGCTGGGGCGGCTCGGACCATGTCCGGCTCAACCTCGCGCCGGCGAACCTGCACTGGTGCAGCGACGAGGCGCTGGGCTTGATCTTTGATACCGCCCGCAGCGCCGGTTCGCAGATCCACATGCACCTGCTTGAGACAGAGCGGCAGGCGCACTTTGCGCGGGAAAGAACCGGCCGCAGCGCCGTAGCGCACCTGCATCATCTGGGTTGCCTCGGCCCCAACGTCACGCTTGGCCACGGCAACTGGCTCAGCCGCGATGATATGGACCTGCTGGCCGAGCAGGACTGCACCATATGCCACAATGCCAGTTCTGGCCTGCGGCTGGGCAGTGGCATCGCGCCAGTTAACCGCATGCTGGAGCGCGGCCTGCGGGTAGCACTTGGAATCGATCAGTCAGGCATCAACGACGATCGCGATATGCTCGCCGAGATCAAGCTGGTCTGGGCGCTACACCGCGAGACCGGGCTGTGGAACACGAGGGCCTCCGCGACGCAGGTCCTGCGCATGGCGACCGAGCATGGCGCGATGACTGCCGGCTTCGGTGATCGCATTGGGCGCCTTGAGGTCGGGCGCGCCGCCGATATCGTGCTGTTGGATCGGGCAGAAGTCGAACGGCCGGCTGTCGATCCACGCACCCCGCTTGTCGATACCGTCCTGATGCGGGCCAAGAGCCAGGCGGTCGAGCAGGTGTTCGTCGGCGGCCGGCAGGTGGTCGCCAATGGGCGCGTCATCGGCATCGACCGCGATGCCGTCATGGCAGAAATCGCCGAGGAAATGCGCCGGCCACTGACCGATGCCGAACGGCAGGCGGCAGCGATGGTCGATCAGATCGTGCCGGTGGCGATGGATCAGCATCGGCGGCTCGTCGCCGATACCTGGCGTCCGTACCGCTACAACAGCATGTCCGATTAGGGGCGCAGCAGCGTCGCCGCCGGGCGAAAGAACGTCTGCCGTCCGGCCTTCCAGCCGGCCAGTACCGGTGCCGCACGGCGCACCGCATCAGCCGGACTGACCGCGTCGATGAGCACGAGATCGGCGGATGCGCCGACCGCAATTCCGTGCGACCTGCCGAGCAGTCGCGCCGGATTGGCACCGATGGCCGCAAAGGCGAGATCGACATCGGCCTTACGCGACAGATGCGCGATGTTGGCGAAAAGGTTGGCCTGCCGCAATAGGCTGGCATCGCCGAAGGGTGTGAAGGGATTGATGATATTGTTGCTGGCAATCGCCGTCAGCACACCCGCTGAGGCCAACTGCTGCAGGGGCGCCACGCCGCGCGGCGCGAGCATTTCGGCGTCCCGGCCGAGCAGGAAAAGATCGGTCGATGGCAAGGCGACGACGCCAATGCCCGCCCGGTGCAACTGCACCGCCACGGCCGCCACCGCTTCACGCCCCATGGCAGCGAGCTTGGTGACGTGGCCGCAGGCCACCCGCCCCTGCCAACCCCGCTTCTCGGTTTCGGCAATAATAGCGGGCAAGTCGGACCCGGCAGGGTCCAGGTCGAAATCAACATGGAAATCGGCGGCCACGTTGAAGCGCTCGGCCAGGTCAAAAATGCGGGCGATATGCCCGGCCGGGTCTGGGTCCGTATAGCTGCACCCACCCACAAGGTCCGCGCCATCGGCGAGGGCCATGGCCAGCAGCCCTTCGGTTTCTGGTTCGTTGGTCAGACCTTCCTGGGCAAACGCGCAGATCTCGATATCGATGGCGCCGGCATAGTCGCGGCGAACGGCCTTGATCGCCTCAAAGGATCGCAGACCGGCGCGAGGGTCGATCTCGACAAACGTCCGCATGACTGTCGTGCCATGGCTGATGGCCTGTTCGACGATCCGCGATGCGCGGGCATAGACGTCTTGCTCGGTGAAAACGGCCTTTAGCCGAGCCGTTTCGGCGACGGCCTCGGCCAAGGTGCCCTGGGCCAGGATGCACCGATCGAGGATGTCGGCCTTGTCGAGATGGATATGACACTCGACGAACCCCGCGGCCAGCAACCGGCCGTCAGCCGCAAAGCGCGGCGCGTTCGATGCAATGGCAGGGGCGATATCCAGGATCAGGCCATTGCCGACAGCAATGTCCATCGGCACGGCATGTTCCGCCAGCGTGGCGCCGGTTATGACCAGATCGACAAGCATCAGGTCAGGCTCGAATGCAGCATCTTGACCGCTGTAATGGCGAGAAAGATCGAGAATGCCCGCTTCACCCAGACCGGCTCCAGCGCATGCGCCAGCCGCGCACCAAAGGGTGCGAAATAGGTGGTGAAGGGCAGTATGATGGCTGTCGCGACGAGGCTGACATAACCCAGCGACAGCGGTGGCCGGCCGGGGGCGTCCCAGCCGGAGACGATGAAACCGAGTACGGCAGGAATGGCGATGACAATGCCGAAGGCCGAAGCCGTTCCGACGGCGCGATGGATGGGATAGGAAAACGCAGCCAGCGTTGGCACACCCAGCGTGCCACCGCCGATGCCCATCAGCGACGAGACGAAGCCGATGACAGTGGCGATGGCAACCTGAACGGGCGAGCGCGGCAGGTGTTCGCCAATGACGAGATTGCGCGGTGTAGCCAGGTTTATGGCAACGGCGAGACCGACGATACCAAACACCCCGGTCAGCACCGCAGCGTCGAAATACCGGGCCGCCAAACCTCCTGCGAGCGCGCCGATGGCGAGGGCCGGCGCCCATCTGCGCAGCAGATCGAAATCCACCGCTCCCTTCTTGTGGTGCGCCCGCATCGAGGCCACGGAGGTGGTGATGATCGTCGCCAGCGACGTCGCCACCGCCATGTGCATTGCCAACTCCTCGGGGAAGCTGGTGAAGGTAAATACCCAGAACAACACGGGCACGATGACGATACCGCCGCCCACCCCGAGCAGTCCGGCGACAATGCCGGCAATGATCGAGGCCAAGCTCAGTCCGCCGATCAACAGGACAAGTTCGATGGGCGTGAAGGTGAGGTCCATGCGGGGGCTTTCAGGGTCAGAAGGCGATTGCGGCGCCATCGGAACGCGGGTCGGTCGCTGCTTCCATGAGGCCATTCCGATGATGGACCACGGCGCCTGCCTGACCCATCATCGGATCGAAATCGTGCACCACTTCGGTCACGTGCCCTGCCGCCGTGAGCGCGGCTACCAGCCCGGGATCGAAACGGCTCTCGAGCTTGAGCGTCGTGGTCACGTCGGCCCAGGTCGTCCCCAGCAGCCAGCGCGGCGCGGTGATGGCGCGCTGCAGGCCCTGGCCGAACTGGGCATAGCGCGAAAAGATTGCCGTCATGGTCTGTGGTTGGCCCTCGCCGCCCTGGGTACCAAAGGCCAGCACACGGCCATCGTTCAACTGAGCGAGCCCCGGGTTGAGCGTGTGGAACGGACGCTTGCCGGGCGCGAGCTGGTTCGGGCCGGGCTTGAGGGAAAAGCCGGCGCCTCGGTTCTCGAAGGTGATGCCGGTGGCGGGGCATGTGAGGCCTGAGCCATACTCCCAGTAGAGGCTCTGGATGAAGCTCACCACCATGCCGCTGGCATCGCTGGCGCCCATCCAGATCGTGTCGCCGGGCGAGGACGGTTCGGGCCAGGGTGAAGCGCGGTGCTGGTCGATGCTGGCGGCGAGGGTGTCGAGATAGGTGTCGGACAGCCAGTGCCGCAGGTCCTCGGTCATGAAATCCGGGTCGGCCACGTGGCGGTTGCGCAGGCTGTAGGCGCGCTTGGTGGCCTCGACCAGCCCATGCAGATGCGTGAAGCCATCCGCCTCGGTCACCCCCAGCCGGTCAAACAGCGCCAGCGCCATCAATGTTGCGACGCCCTGGGTCGGCGGCGGTGTGGTGTGCAGCATGCCGGCCGAAGTTTTGACGCTCAACGGCGCCCCGGTTTCGGCGCGATAGGGGGCAAAGTCATCCTGGCGCAACGGGCTGTCGCTGTCCGCGAGATATTGGCCGTGGGTGGCTGCGATGTCACCACGATAGAAGTCGTCGAGCCCGGCGCTTGCCAGCCGCTCCAGGGTACCGGCCAACGCCGGCTGCACGAAGCGATCCCCAGCGTGAAGTGGCCTGCCGTCGGGCTGATGGATCGCCAAGAAACCCGGAACTGGCGCCAGTTCTGCCGCCTTGGCAACACTGGTCTGCTCGAGGATAGGAGTCACCGCCACCCCGGCCCGCGCCAGGGCAATTGCATCAGCCATTAGCTCCGGCACCGTGAAGCGGGCAGTGCCGCCCAACAGGTCGAGCGCTGCCTGCCAGGTGGCCACCGCACCGGGTACGACGAGGGCAGCGTCCGGTCCGCGTACCGGGATGGCCCCATAGCCGCGCTCGGCGTAACGCTGAACCGTGGCGAGCGCCGCCGCCCGGCCGGCGCCCGAGATGGCGACTGGCGCCCTCCCCGGCCGGTGAATGATCCAGAAAGCGTCGCCACCCAACCCGTTCATATGCGGATAGGCCACTGCGATCGTGGCAGCCGCCGCCACCATTGCCTCGATGGCAGAACCACCGGCATTGAGGATGTCGCGGCCCGTCAGCGCCGCCGCGCGATGCGGCGCGGTGAAGGCGCCGCGGAAGCCGAGAGCGGTTTCCAGCATCAGGCCCTGCCCACCAACTGGCCGTTGCGGGCCACGAGGCGGCCGCCTTTATACACGGAGCGCTCTCTTGGTACGGCGACGACGGCCTCGGGGATATGCTGGGCGGCGAAGGTGACGAAGTCGGCCTTTGCCCCCGCCACGATGCCATACCCTTCCAGCCGCAGCGCTGTTGCGCCGGCCGTGGTGACGATATCGAACGCAGAGGCCAGTTCCCAGTCTTCGTAGAAGCCCGAGCGGTAGCCGATGATGTTGGCGCGGCCAAGCATGTCACCGTCGCCATAGGGCCACCAGCTGTCGCGGATATTGTCCGATCCGCTGAACACCGTGACGCCCGCCTTGCGCAGGATGCTGACGGGGGGAAAGGAGTAGCTGCCGGGCGCGTTGGTCATGATGGCGACGCCGGAGGCGGCCAGCTTTGCCGCGATCCTCTTCTGCGCGTCCGCCGGAATATCGCCCAACCCATAGGCATGGCTCACGGCGACGTGACCGTTCATGCCGAGGGCACGCGTGCGCTCGGCGATCTGTTCGATTTCGAACACGCCCAGCGTGCCGCCGTCATGCAGGTGAATGTCGACATCGACACCCCGCCGCTCGGCGATACCGAACACCACATCGAGATGCTTCTCGATATCCCTGTCGAAGGTCGCAGGATCGAGCCCACCGACCAGGTCGCAGCCCATGGCTATGGCCTGGTCCATCAGCTCGGCCGTGCCGGGGCTGGCGATAATGCCGTTCTGCGGAAAGGCGCAGAGCTGGATATCGATCAGGTCGCGATAGTCGTCGCGCACCCTGAGGATGGTTTCGAGGTGGCTGAGACCCACCGAGGCATCGATCATGACATGGCTGCGCATTGCGATGCTGCCCTGGCCGATGCACAGCTCGAGCTGGTCGCGCGCCCTTCTGTCCATCGGGGCGGCGTTAGCCATGTTCTGCGCTTGGAATTTTACGCGCTCGTGCACATTGAAGCCATCAGTGCAGGGGATGTGCGGCTTCCACGCATCGCCATAGAAGCTGGTATCGAGATGAATGTGGCCTTCGACGAAGCCTGGAACCAGCATGGCCCCGGCAAGATCGGTTGTGACTCCGGCAGCCGGTATCGGCGCGCTGGCTGACACGATGGCGGCGATACGGCCTGCCGTCACCGCGACATGGGCGCGCTCGCCGGTCGTAAGCAACGCATTGGCAAAGACGGAATCGAAATCGGTCATTATGCATCCTCGAATGGTAGAGACCGGCGACGGATGCAGCCGCCGCCGGCCAGGCAGTCATCAGGCGCTGGGTAGGGTTCCCTGGACGCCTTCGACCAACCAGGTCATGCCCTTGATCTCTTCATCGGGCAGCACGGCGCCGGCGACGACTTTCTCGGCGCCAGCCTGGTCCTTGATCGGGCCGGCAAATGGGTTGAGCGTACCGGCAATGATGGCGGCCTCGGCCGTCGCCATTTCGGCGGCCACTTCGGCTGGCAGGTCCGGGCTGGACGTCGTCATCTTGACGAAGCCGCCGTCACCCAGGCCGCGCCAGCGGTTGGTCGGTTCCCAGGTTCCGGCCAGCACACCCTTGGCCGCTTCGATATGCGCCGCGCTCCAGTCGAGTTCGAACGAGACCAGTTGCGCCTTTTTCACATAGGCCGAGAAGTCGCCGGTCGAGCCGATCGACCAGACGCCCTTTTCCTCGGCGGCGAGGCCCTGGACCGGCGTATTGGGGCTGCCCGAGATCACGTCGGCGCCCTGCGCCACAAGTGCGGCCACGGCGTCCTTTTCCTTGGCCGGATCGACCCAGGCATTGGCCCACACCACCTTAAGAACCACGTCCGGATTGACGCTGCGGGCGCCGAGCAGGAAGGCGTTGAGGCTGTAGATCACCTGCGGCACCGGGAAGGCGCCGACCCAGCCGAGAACGTTGGATTTGGTCATGCGGCCGGCCGCGATGCCAGTGAGATAGGTACCCTCGTGGTGCTTGCCCTCGAAGACGCCCAGATTGTCACCCGCATCGATGCCGGCGCAGCATTCGAAATGGCTGTTGGGCAGCGTCGGGGCCAGCTTCTTGAGCGAAGCATATTGCGAGAAGGTGGTGCCGAAAATCAGCTGGTGGCCTTGGGTGGACAACTGGCGGAACAGCCGCTCGCAATCCTGGATCTGGGCGATATTCTCGAGCACAGTGACCTCAACCTGGTCGGGGAACTCGGCCTGCAGGGCGCGCCACGCCTGGGCCTGGAAGTATTCCCAGCCCGTATCGGAAATGGCGCCCATGTGGATCACGCCCACCTTGAGCTTTTCGCCCTGGGCCAGGGCCGGCAGGCCGGTGCCAGCGAGTAGGGCCGTGGCGGCGGCGCTCTTGAGGAAATTGCGGCGATTGAGCTGGAGCATTGAAACCTTCCTGTCGGTTTTGGGACGTTGCTGGTGGAGGCGGGTTACCCTTGCGGATCGAAGGGTTTGCCCAGGGAGGCCGGGACGCTGAGCCGCATGAGCGCAGCGTCCCGGGAGATGAGGACGAGGACGACGATGGTGGCGAGATACGGCAAGGCCGACATCAGTTCGGATGGCACGCCGATGCCGGCACTCTGGGCGAAGAGCTGGGCCATGGTGGCGCCACCGAACAGGTAGGCGCCAGCAAAGCAGCGCTCGGGCCGCCAGGTGGCGAACACCACCAGCGCCACCGCGATCCAGCCGCGGCCGGCGATGAGCCCTTCGGTCCACAGGGAGGCATAAACCGTGGACATGTAGGCGCCGGCGACCCCGGCCATGGCGCCGCCGAACAGCGTTGCCAGGTAGCGGATGCGGACGACCGGATAGCCGATAGCATGGGCCGAGGTCGGGGACTCACCAACCGCCCGCAACGCCAGACCGGCGCGGGTGCGGCTAAGGAAATACCAGACCGCCGCGAAGAGGATCCAGGACAGCCAGACCAGCGGGTGAATGGCCGAGAAGATCAGCCCCACCAGCGGCAGCTGGGCAAAGCCGCCAGCTGCCTGCGACGGATCGAGCACCAAGGCCATGCCGACGAAGGGTTTGCCCAGATAGGAGCCGAGGCTCGTACCGAAGATAGTCATGGCAAGGCCAACGGCGACCTGGTTGGCCCGGAAGGTGATGGCCAGCACAGAGAACAACAGCGACAGAATGCCCGCCGCCACCATGGCGGCGAGCACGCCGAGCCACAGATTGCCGGTGGTGAGCGCGACGGCGAAGGCGACGACGGCACCCGTCACCATCATGCCCTCGACGCCCATGTTCAGCACGCCGGCCCGTTCGGTGATCAGCTCACCCAGAGCCGCATAGACCAGCGGGGTGCCGGCGATCAGCGTAGCCAGGAGGATCGGCAGGAACTGCGACATCACTTGGCGCTCCCGGCAACGACTGCTGCGGCAATGGTGCTGCTGCGCAGGCGGTAGTGGATCAGCACGTCGGCGGTGAGCAGGAAGAACAGCAGCGTGCCCTGGAACAGTCCGGTGATGGATGAGGGCAGCCCGAGCGACATCTGCGCGACGTCGCCGCTGAGGTAGAGCAGTGACATCAGCAGACCCGAGAACAGGATGCCGATCGGGTTGAGGCGGCCAAGAAAGGCCACGATGATGGCGGCATAGCCGTAGCCGGGGGAGGCGGTGGGGAAGATCTGGCCGAGCGGACCGGCGATCTCGCCGACGCCGGCAATGCCAGCCGCGAGGCCGCCGGCCAGCATCCCGATCCACACCGCCTTGCTGGGGCTAAACCCGGCATAGCGCGCTGCGCCCTCGGAAAGGCCGGTGATCTTGAGCTGGAAGCCGACGAAGCTGCGGCTCATCAGCGCCCAGCCGAGGCCAACGGCGACCAGGGCCAGCAGGATGCTCGCATTGGCGCGGGTGCCCTCGATCAGGGTCGGGAAAAGCGCGGCCGGCGCCAGGGGCTCGGACTGCGGAAAGTTGAAGCCGGCGGGGTCGCGCCAAGGGCCGAAGATCAGGTAGCCAAGCCAGAGCTGTGCCACGTAGTTCAGCATCAGGCTGGTGAGGATTTCGTTGGCGTTGAAGCGTGTCCGCAGCAGCGCCGGAATGGCGGCCCACAGCGCACCGCCGATGGCGCCGCCGACGACCATTGCCGGCAGGACCCACGGCCCGCCACCCGGACCATAGGTGAGCGCCAGCCAGCCGCCGAAAATCACGCCGACGATCAGTTGTCCCTCGCCGCCGACATTCCAGACACCGGCGCGAAAGCCGATCGAGAGGCCGATGGCGATCAGCACCAACGGCGCCGCCTTGATCAGCAGTTCGCCCAGCCCGTAGAGGTCGGTGACCGGGGTGAAGATGAATGTCGCCAGCGCCGAGAGCGGATTGAGACCGGCCACGGCGAAGATCACCATGGCCACGCAGCAGGTGAGCCCGATGGCGAGGATCGGAGAGAGCCAGATCATGGTCCGGCTGGGTTGCGGTCGCGCTTCAAGCCGAATGGACATGATCTGCTCCCTTGATTTCGGCAGCCGTCCATTCGCCGGACATGGCAAGGCCGATGGCGTCGCGGTCGAAGGCGGCGCGTGCCATGGCCGGGGACAGCCGTCCCCCGGCAATTACGGCGATGCGGTCGGCAATTTCGGTCAGTTCGTCGAGCTCTTCGGAAATGACGAGGATGGCGCAGCCCCTGGCGCGCAGGTCGAGCAGCGCCTGGCGAATGGTTACGGCTGCACCGACATCGACGCCCCATGTCGGTTGAGCGATGACCAGCACGCCAGGATTTTGCAGGATTTCGCGCCCAACGATGAATTTCTGCAGGTTGCCGCCTGACAGGCTCCCCGCCAGCGCATCCGGACCGCCGCCGCGCACGCCGAATTCGGCGATGCAGCGTTCGGCAAAGGCCTTGACCACGTCGAAACGAATGAAGCCGGCGCGTACGCTCGATTGGCGGTTGTCGGTGAGAAGGGCATTGTCTGACAGGGCCAGGGAAGGCACGGCGCCGCGACCAAGCCTGTCCTCGGGCACCGAGCAGAGCCCGATGGCGCGGCGTTGGCGCGGGTCGAGCCTGCCGGCCGGCCTGCCATCGATCAGTACCCCATAGGGGTCGGCCAGCGGCGTTTCGCCCGAAAGCGCAGCCAGCAGCTCCTGCTGCCCATTGCCAGAGACACCGGCAATGCCAAGAATTTCGCCACCTGTCACCGAGAGCGAGATCTTGTCGAGGTCGGTGCCGAACGGATCGGCCGCCGCAAGGGTCAGGTTGCGGACGACGAGACGTTCGGCACCGGTGGATGCCACCCGCGCGGCGCGGATGGGCTGGATGTCGGCGCCGATCATCATGCGGGCCATAGTTGCCGACGATTCCGCGCGCGGGTCACAGGTGCCGGTCACCTTGCCGCCGCGCAGGATCGTCGCGCTGGAGCACAAGGCCCGAATCTCGTCGAGCTTGTGGCTGATATAGAGGATGCTGCAGCCGTCGGCCGCCAGCGTGCGCAGGGTGCCGAACAGCGTGTCAACGGCCTGCGGCGTCAGGACCGAGGTGGGCTCGTCCATGATCAGCAGGCCGGGATTCTGCAGCAGCGCGCGGATGATCTCGACGCGCTGCCGCTCGCCCACCGACATGGAATAGATGCGCCGCGCCGGGTCGAGCGGCAGGCAG
Organism: Devosia sp. SL43; assembly: GCF_021729885.1. Classification (NCBI taxonomy): domain Bacteria; kingdom Pseudomonadati; phylum Pseudomonadota; class Alphaproteobacteria; order Hyphomicrobiales; family Devosiaceae; genus Devosia; species Devosia sp. SL43. The sequence continues at coordinate 4,181,545 of NZ_CP063401.1, read as the reverse complement.
TAGCGTTGCGCGAGGTCGGTGATGCGCTCGCTGATAGCGTCGAGCGACAGCTTCTCGGGCAAAGCCAGCGCGATATTCTCGGCGACGGTCAGCGTGTCGAACAGCGCGAAATGCTGGAACACCATCCCGATGCCGAGCCGCTGTGCATCGGCCGGCGAACCGATACTGACCTCGCGACCATCCCACAGCATCTCGCCGGCATCGGGACGCACCATGCCGTAGATCACCTTCATCAACGTCGACTTGCCGGCGCCATTCTCCCCGACGACGGCATGGATTTCCCCAGGCGCTACCTGCAGGTCGATGCCAGCATTGGCGACCACGGCCGGATAGACCTTGGTGATACCACGCAGTTCCAGGCGCTGTTGCTGTCGGCTGCCTTCCGGGCCGGTCTGGGACATCGACGTTGGCGCTCCATCCATGACTTACATACAATCAAGTATGCATGATGCGTGCCATTTGGTATCGGAGATCGCCATTCGAGGCCGGCGACGGGCTTAAGCCGTTGCCCGGAAAGACGAAAAATCGCGCCCGAGGTCGACCGACGACTCATCGCCGCTATCGGCGCAAAAACTGTATTTTGAATAGAAATTGGGCGACCCCTGCCTATCTGCCCAACAATTGCGCAGTGACTAGCTGCGCTTGGCGCGGGTCCGCAGAGGGGGCGCGCTGGCCGGATTGGCAGTATAGCGACCCAGGATGTCGGAAAGGTCTTTCTTGACCTCGATATCGCCGATCAGGGCCCGGCTTTCGACCAGTCCGAGATGGCTTTCCATCAGGCGTTCGGCGCTCTCCGCGTCGCCGTTGCGCAGCGCTTCGATGATGGCGGAATGCTCGTTGACCGCGCACTCGGCCGAGTGGGGCCGGCTATAGACGGCGAGGATCAGCGAGCACCGCGAGACTAGTTCAGACAGATAGCGCTCAAGCAGCGCATTGCCTGACATTCCCGCCAGAAGCAGGTGAAACTCACCTGCAAGGCGGGTGGAAACCCGGGTATCGCTGCGTTGAAAGGCCTCGATCTCCTGCTGTACGTGCCCAGTCAAAGTCGTGTCGAAATCCTTTGACCAGCGCTGTACAACAAGGCGAACCGCTTCCCGCTCCAAGGCTCGACGAACCGCAAATGCGTCTCGCGCCTCCTCCAGACTTGGCTGCGCCACCGTTGCGGTGCGCTTATGCGACGTATCGACCAGGCCTTGTGCCTGCAATCGCGCAAGCGCGGCCCGCACCAATGTGCGGCTCATCCCGAAATGCCGGCCCAATTCATCTTCCGGGAGTTTCGTGCCAGGCAGCAGAGCCTGCTCGATGATAGCCTGACGCAGAGCGCGATGAGCGCCATCGACCCGGTCTGTTAGCCCACTCATTACCGCTACGCCACCGCTGTGAAATCTGAACTGAACATCTAGTATACAATGTCGTATCGGAAAAGCGGCAATCGCCCTTGCCGGCGTCGTCCTTTGGGTGGCGCGGTCCACACGAATAGGCGTTGAGAGCGGCAAGTTGATCGAGCGTGAAGGCGACGCCCTGCACGAGAAACGGAATAATGCTGTACCCCTCCAAGGGCTTCCTGTTGAGGAGCGTCGTGCCGTATCGGCGAATGTAGCTGGACCCGACCGAGTGCATGATGAAATGGAAGAACCGGGACTCCCCCAAATGTCAAATGCGGGCAGCCAGGGCTTCATCCAGAACAGCCACGGAATCCCGCAAGCCAAGGCAACGAAGGAGATCAGCGGAGACCAACTGGCGGTCGTCGTCTCCCTCATGCTCATTCCACCGCCGCGAAGCTGGTGATTGTGCCGCGAAAGTAGACGAACTCACCCTCGGGCAGGACCCAGGCGACCTCGCCGTGGCGCGGCACTCTATAACTCCCGAACTGGGTGTAGTCCCGGAAACGGCCAATCCAGCGCATAGGGACAGTCTTGCCGTCCAGGAGATAAGGACGATCATCGGCCTCGATGCCAACGATGTCGCCATTCGCGTCGAAGAGATGCCGCACTGCGGCAATCCCTCCTGCCGTCTCGATCGAAACTTCCACAGTTCGCTCATCGATCTGGCGCCACTTGAGCGCCGCGACGTTGAGAATGGCGTCAGGATTCCACGCCAGTTCAGAGAGAAAGCGCATCATCTCGCCTTTGTCGCTATCAGGGCCAGCTGCGTTCACCATGGGAATGGCTCCAGCAATCCGAACCTCCAGCAGACCATCGTCGGCTGCCAGCGCATCAACTACCCGAATGGGCACGACCAGCGCCATTGTTGCGGTCGCCTCCCAGACAAAGCCGGGCTTTCGGGTGCCAGAAAGCTGCGTCGCCTGCAAAGCAAAGTATGGTTGGCCCGGGCCGGATGTCATTTCGTCCTGCTGCTGCGAGATGACGGTCGCGGGACCACCAAGGGTAGCGCCATTGCGCACCGCAAAGGTGCGTATGATTTCCGGAATGGTGTTCTCCTCGGGCGGCGGCGAGGTCTGCGCAGCGACGACAATTTTGCGCAATGCTTCAATTTTGGCGACGAACTGGTTCGACATGATGAGGAGCACGGCGATAGCGACTAACGCCAGTGCAAGCAGGCCGAAGATCAGGAATTTCATTGAGTCCTTGTTTCAGGCCGGCACCGGCCGTGGCGAGTCCGTCCTCTAGGCCTCGATAATGCGGCCGGGCTCACATGTAGGGACGTCGCCCTTAAGGATGTGCAGGTCGGTACCGCAGATCGTTGTCCTGGTGATTTTGACGATGGCGTCAGTCGCGGCCGAAATCGCCGGCTTTGCGTGGTCGTGAAGCTCCTTCTTGCCGCGAGCGAGGTAAACGAGGGCTTTCATCACGGAATCCTTGTTTGTGGCGCGCAACGGATCCGTCGCGGCGTTTGCAGACGGACTTTGCTCGATCGTGCGAAGAGCATCTTGGTCATGCGAACCGCAAAGCCCAAGTGTTCTGCTGGCAGAACTCACAGTCTAAACCCCGCACATGAGAACAAAACGAAGTATTTTGCCGCGACGCGATCGGCTTTGCCGCCTAAAACGCAGATATTGTTTCTTGATCCGGCCATTCGAAATGACCGAACCCCTTAGTATTGCCTAGTCAATTTTGGCATATTGGATAATGTACCGTCGTCACAATTTGTGCCTGTCGCCGCTTCTTTTTTGACGGCGGAACGATTGGCATCGCGACGGGTTGTTCTGCGTGGCCGACAGGTAACCGTTTGCGACGAGCGGTTCGAAGTGCGGCGCTCAGGCGTTCTTTGTGACGATTGCCCCAAGACTAGTTTCAGGTGCGGTTTCGGCGGTCCGCCGGCATCAGATTCTCACCTATTTTCTGCTCGCCTTCGTGCGTCGGCCCCTCGCCGACGTGATAGTCTGAGAATTCAACAGGAGGCGCACCATGACGGACAAGGACAATAGTCGCCAGTGGAGGTCCTTTGCAGATCAGGTCGAAATCGCCGGTCACAAACTGATCGAGGCGGTGACGGGGCTCGCTGCGGAGGGCAACGTCAGAACGTTGCGCATTCGCACCGAAGCCGGTCCAGCCTTCATGGAGATCCCGTTGACCGCAGGCGCCATCGCTGGCGGCGTGGTCGTCCTCACCGCGCCTTGGCTGGCTGCCATCGGGGCGATTGCAGGCCTCGCCGCCAAAGTGCACATCGAGATCGTCCGCGAAGAGGCCGCACCCACCACCGGAAAGGACGAGACCGTGGCCGAAACAGGCGCTGTCACGTCTGTCTGATGTGGGCACGGCGGGAATGCTGTGGCGGGGAAATGGACGACGACGCGTAACGCATTCCAGCGGGGCCAGAGTCGTCGCATGAGGCAGGATCTGTCCCGGTCTGTCGCGTTCAACGAGCCATGGCTGCATGACGCCAATGCAGTGGCGCGTTCGTTTGGTACCGATGCGGAGTATGGATTAAGCCACGAGGAGGCAGCGCAGCGGCTCGCTCGGCATGGACCCAATCGCTTGCGCGCCGCCGCGTCCCGACCGGCATGGCGCCTGGTGCTGGCACAATTCCAGGATCCGCTTGTCTATCTATTGCTCGGCGCTATCGTCATTGCCTTGACCGCCTGGCTGATCGAGGGGCGTGAGGGCTGGCCGGTGGATGGGATAGTCATCGCCATGGTGGTGGTGCTCAACGCGGTGCTGGGATTTGCACAGGAGGCCAGGGCGGCGAGCGCCGTGGCGGCGCTGGCTCGGATGACGGAGGTGACCTCGTCGGTGCTGCGCGGCGGCCTGCGTCGGCGCATCCCCAGCGCCGGACTGGTCCCAGGCGACATCATGCTGCTCGAGGAGGGCGATGCGGTGGGTGCCGACGCCAGACTTCTGGCCTCGGCCAGCCTGCGCGTGCAGGAGGCCTCGCTCACCGGCGAAAGCGAAGCCGTGCTGAAGGACGCCGCAACTCTGGCGGGCCCACTGCCGCTCGCCGACCGGCTCTGCATGGTGTTCAAGGGCACATCCGTGGCGCAGGGAACCGGAAGCGCCGTGGTCACCGCCACCGGCATGCAAACCGAGATGGGCGCCATCGCCACGATGCTGGACGCCACCGGCGAGCAGCGGACGCCGTTGCAAAAGGAAGTCGCCCAGATCGGCCGCATGCTGGGCATCGCCGTGGTGGTGGTCGCCATCGTGGTGATGGCGACGCTGCTGCTGGTCTCCGACATCAAGGGACCGGCCGACGTGATCACGGTGCTGCTGCTGGGCGTATCGCTGGCTGTCGCGGCGGTACCCGAGGGCTTGCCGGCCATATTATCGCTGGTGCTGGCGCTTGGTGTGCAGCGCATGGCTGGGCGTAACGCGGTGGTCAAAACCTTGTCGTCGGTAGAGACTCTGGGCTCGGCGTCGGTCATCTGCTCGGACAAGACCGGCACACTGACCCGCTCGGAAATGACCATCGAGCGGGTGGTCACAGCCTCCGGCGACAGCCGCGTCACCGGCATCGGCTATGCGCCGGATGGCGCTGTGGAACATGACGGGCCGCTTCTGTCCCAGGGTCCGGTGCGGGCGGAACAGATCGTCGTCCTGAGCGGGGGGAGCCTAGCGGGCAATGCCAGCCTGCACGAGGGTGCGGACGGCATCTGGGAAATCCACGGCGATCCGACTGAGGCGGCATTCCTCGTGGCGGAGCGCAAGCTGGGCGTCGAGGCGCGCCGGCAGCAGCGCTTCGAGCGCATCGACGAAATCCCGTTCACCTCCGAGCGCAAGATGATGTCGTCGATCGAACGCGACTATGAACTGGGCGGCGCGCTGGTCATCGTTACCAAGGGCGCGCCGGACGTCCTGATCGAGCATTGCGCGAGCGTGCGGATCGGCATGGAGGTCGTGCCCTTCGACGCGACCCGCCGCGCCAAGGCGCTGGCCGATGTGGAGCGTCTCTCCGACCAGGCGCTACGCACGCTAGCCGTCGCCTATCGGCCATTGGCCGAGGGCGAGGATGCACAAGCCGGCGAAACGCTGGAGCGGGACCTGATCTTCGTCGGCACCGTTGGCATTATCGATCCGCCCCGTCCGGAAGCAGCGTTGGCCATCGCCGAGGCGCACCGTGCCGGCATAAGGGTGATGATGATCACCGGCGATCATCCGCGCACCGCGGCCCGCATTGCCACCCAGCTGGGCATTGTCGAGGCCGGCGCAGTGGCGATGACCGGCGCCGATCTGGATGGGCTGGACGAGGTGGGCCTCGCTGCGGCCGTGCGCCAGTGCTCGGTCTATGCCCGCGTGGCGCCGGTGCACAAGCTAGCCATCGTCGCCGCGTTGCAGGCCGACGGCAATGTGGTGGCGATGACCGGGGATGGCGTCAATGACGCGCCGGCGCTCAAAGCCGCCGATATCGGCGTGGCCATGGGCATTACCGGCACCGAGGTGAGCAAGCAGGCGGCCCGGATGATCCTGGCGGACGACAATTTCGCGACCATTGTCGAAGCGGTCCGCGAGGGGCGCGGCATCTTCGACAATATCCGCAAATTCCTGCGTTACCTGCTGTCCTCCAACATGGGCGAGGTCCTGACCGTGTTTCTGGGCGTGGTCGGCGCCGGCATCATCGGGCTGACGGGTGCCGCTGGCGATGAGGCGCTGGTATTGCCGCTACTGGCCACCCAGGTGCTGTGGATCAACCTGATCACAGATTCGGGGCCGGCGCTGGCCATGGGCGTCGATCCGCACAGCGAGGACGTCATGGCCCGCCCGCCGCGAAAGTCCGGCGAACGCGCCATCGACGCCCGCATGTGGCGTGGCGTGTTGGCGATTGGGCTGGTGATGGCCTTGGCCACACTCCTGACCATCGATCTTCACCTACCCGGCGGTCTGATCGAAGGATCGCAAAGCCTGGACCAGGCGCGCACGGCCGGCTTTACCGTGCTGGTTTGCGCCCAGTTGTTCAACTGCCTGAACGCGCGCTCGGAAACCACAAGCGCCTTTCACCACATGTTCGCTAATCGCTGGCTCTGGGGCGCCATCGGGCTGTCGCTTGTCCTGCAGATCGCGGTCGTCCATTTTGGCCCACTCAACCTGGCATTCGGGACCGTGCCGCTTACGCTCGATCAATGGCTGGTCTGCGGCGCCATGGGCAGCACCGTCCTGTGGTTCAGCGAGGCGCGAAAATGGTTACTGCGCCGAATACTGGCCCGCGCGCGGACTGGCAGCCTTTGGTGAATGAGAACGGAAAGCTAACATCTATCGACCCAAGAGGCTTGGCCTGTCGCGCATCAAGCAGTTTGCTCAACCCTTCTTGCTGCCTTGAAGGGCATGGTTCGCCTGACAAACGACATCCCAAATCGAGTGCAGGAATGGTGTCGTACTGCCAGATATTTACCCAGCGGTGTCTTGGGATGTCCGCTCCATCAACCACCGTCCCGCGGGCCCCAACATGCGGTTCTTGGATGGGCGACACTAAGGAGAAGCTGCGGCCAGACCTGTGAGCTATCGGCGGTGTCCAGCGGCAAATGCGGTCAGACGGCCCGCTTTGATATCCTCTGCGACGACGTGGTCCGGTATGCCGCCCCAGCCGAGGCCGGCCAATGGCAGCTTCAGGAGTTCGCATTCGGGCTCAAATGGCCGTAATGGGGCCGCTAGCGGTCACTCTTTTTTCAGAAATGGATGCCGATAACGGCCGTTCAGACTTGGCCTGACCGGCTTGGTGCCGCCGACACCACGCGCTGATCGATGACGCCAAAGACCGATGCACCACTGCGGTCGCGGCAGTCCATGCGAACCCGGTCGCCAAAGGCCATGTACGGGGTAGCCGGGGCGCCATGATCGAGCAGTTCGATGCCGCGCCGCTCAGCGATGCAGGAAGAGCCGACTTCGCGATAATTCGCGTTGGACACAGTGCCCGACCCGATGACCGTTCCCGCAACCAGATGACGCGTCCGGGCGGCGTGGGCGATCAATTCGTCGAAGCCGTAGGCCATGTGGTAGCCGTTGGCCGCGCCAAAGCGGGTGCCGTTGAGATCAACAAGCAGGGGCAGATCGACCCGCGCATCACGCCAGTCTGGTCCGAGCTCGTCGGGGGTAACGGCGACCGGCGCCATGGCACAGGCGGGTTTGGCCTGCACCCAGCCAAAGCCGGTCCTCATTTCGATGGGTGCGATTGTACGCAGGGACCAATCGTTGATCTGTACAAGCAGTCGAATGTGGGCTCGGGCCGCTGGAGTGGCTGTCCCCATGGGGACCGCATCACAGATAATGCCAAACTCGCCTTCAAAATCGATGCCATCATCTTCGGATGGCAAGGGCACGTCGGCGGTTGCGGCAAGGAACCTGTCTGAGAGTCCCTGATACATCAGGGGCCGTCCCTTGGGCACAGGATCGAGCTTGAACACCTGCTGCATCAGCTCACCATGGCTTTCGAAGGCCGACCCGTCGAGCCACTGCCACGCCCTTGGCAGGGGCGACAGGGCATTGCCGGGATCGAAACCCGACCCCTGACCCGCATTCAGCGCGGCGTATTGCGCCTCAAGGGTCGGGGCGAGTGCCGACCAGTTTTCCATCAGCGCCTGCAACGTCGTCACGCCGCTTGCCGGAGCTGAGCGGGCAAGATCGCGGCTGACCACATGGAGACGCCCGTCCGGCGTCCTATCAGGCAGGGTGGCTAGTTTCACTGCAGACGCCCTCCCAGGGTTTCGGCAAACCAGTCCGCGATATAGCTTCGCCCGAAGCTCATATTGTCCGCGCCGACATGCTCCACGCCCCCTTCGCGATCCGTGAAAATCTTCAGTTCGCGCCGAGGCGAATTGGTCAGCTGGTCGTAACTCTGCTGGGCATAGTCGACGCTGATCTGCCGGTCCTTGGCGCCATGCGTCACCAGGAATGGCACCTTGATCTTTTCCATCTGGCCGTTGAGCGTCATCCCGGCGGACTTTTCGAGGAAGTCGCCCATGTCCTTGGCGCCAAATACCCACTGCACATGGTTCCAATAGTGCGGCACGGGGTTTTCACCCTCGCGGTTGAGTCGCTTCTGCTGCACCTCGGCCCAGTTGTGGTTCGCCCCCCACACGGCACCAGCGGCAAAGCGGGGCTCATTGGCGCAAACGCGCGGCGCGTAGTAGCCGCCCAGCGATATGCCGGTGATGCCGATGCGGGCAGCATCGATCTCTTCTCGTGCGGCCAGCCATTCGTAGACGGGGGTCCCCCAGTCCTCAGATTTCCAGGTAGCGGGCATGCCCTGCAGGCGCAGGCTCTCACCGGTTCCCGGCTGGTCGACGCAAAGCGTGGAAATGCCGCGTTTGGCCAGCTCCTGGGGCAGTCGCGACCAGTAAAGCAACTCCTTGTTGCTATCCAAGCCGTTCAGATAGACCACGGCGGGCGCCGGGCCATCGACACCAATGGCCCTGGTCAGGAGAACAGGGATCGTCTTGTCGCCATAGGGGATTTCGAAGCGGGTCACATCCTCGCGGCTGAACTCGACGCCCTTGAGAAAGCAGGCCAGACCCTTCCTGAATGTCTCGATGCGCCCAGCGCTGCCCTGAGCCTGCATCCGTTCTGCCGTCAGGTAGTAAAGGGCCGCGCGCTGCAGCTTGGGACCGGCCGATAGTAGCCGGCCCCTGGCCTCGTCTTCGTCCGCCAGGCCAACCAGCTTGTCGGCAACCGCCATCCACTCGCGCATAAAATCTGCGGTACCGGCATCTTCCCCCGCTTCGGCCTTGGCCAGGAGCGGCTGGCACATGTCCATGATCTCCCCCAGCTCGGCGCCGCTCGCCATGGCGATCGAGACCGACAGATTCCAGACATAGTTGGGGAAGTAGTCAAACATCGCCATGGTTGGCGCTCCTGCGTGGTTCTAGATGGGCTTGGCCATAAGGCCGATGGTTTGCCCGGTCAGGGCACCGACATCGAAAGGCGGAATCTTGCCCATCTGCATGTCGCCGATCCGGATCGAGTTATCCGCGACATGTTTGACGCGCTCGAAACGACGGGCGCGATAGGCCGCAAACGCGTCCTCGGGAGACTTGGCCCTGACCAGTTCCTCGGCCAGAACGATGCCATCTTCGACCGCCATGCCGGCGCCTTGCGCCAGATGCGGCGTGGATGCGTGTACCGCATCGCCCAGCAGCACGACGCGGCCCTTGTGCCAGCCGCCCTCGACGAAGACGACTTCGAGCGGACGGGCGACCACGCCCTTGTCATCGGTGATCTGGCCAAGCAGGGCCGCGATCTGTGGCGGGGGCATGCGGACGCAGTTGCGCATCGCTTCAGCAGCGCCGGCTACCTGCAGCACCCGCCCTTCCTCTTCCTGGCTCAACAGGAAGAGGTACATCAGCTCGTCGGTCATCGGCACAAGGCCACCATTGCAGGGGCCGGCAAAAATCTGGATGCCATCCAGGTCAGAGGGTCTTGGCAGATTGTAGCGCCAGACCCATTGGCCGGTGTAGCGCGGCTTTGGCGCCTCGGGCAGGATCATGGTGCGGATCTGAGAAAAAACGCCGTCTGCGCCGATGACCACGTCGTAGCGGCCAGTGCTGCCGTCGGAGAAACGCATATCGACGCCCTGACCATCATCGGTCAAATCGGATACAGTCAGGCCGCGACGCACATTGGCGCCCAGTTCCTGGGCCCGGTCTGCAAGAACGCGCTGCAGATCCCGCCGCCTGATACCGGCGTTGGACGGATAGTTTGGGCCGGCCAGGCGCGGCGTATCGAATTCGGCGTCCTTGATACCGCCAGGCCCAACGAAAATCGTCGATCGGTCGAAGCCGAAGGCTTTGGACAGATAGGCGTCCAGCAGGTCGAGCTGTCCCATCGCCCGGATCACGTTCATTTGCTGAATGATACCGACGCCGTAGACCGACCATTCCGGGTCGCGTTCAATGATCTCGACGGGAATCCCCTGCCTTCGCAGGGCGATTGCTGCGGTCAGACCGCCAATACCTCCGCCAACGACAAGGGTGGATTTGATTTCCATTCTTGCGCGCCTCCCAACGCTTGTTTTGCGCAAGTTAGGAAGCCGCGACGTATTTGGAAAATGGAAAGAACCAATCGCTCCTATTGATGGGGTGAATGGATGTCCAGGCGCCTGCTCGCCTCTTCGAAGATGGAGCGGAGCCACAATATACCTTGGTCCAGCTCCCGATAGGCGTGCCATTGCAGCATCTGGCGCAAGGGGTCGGCCGCAAAAGGCAGGGGGTAGTGAACGATCGGGACCTGCATCCCGATCAGGCGTGCCAGTCGCCTGTGAACAGTGGCGATGCGGGAGGTGCCTGCGATGAGGTAGGGAATGCTGGAGAAGGAAAACGTCGTTACATCGACATTTCTGGATATCCCCGCGAGCTCGACAAGTGTCGACTCCACCGACATGGCATTGCCGGGCGGAACCATGACGACATGGGAGGCGACCTGATAGGCCTCCAGATCGATCGGCGCGCCACCATAGGGACCATTCTTGTCAGCCACCACGACATATTCGTCTTCGTAGAGCAGCAACGATGGATGGTCCCGGGAAATGAGCTGTTCCGGAGAAATCAGAAAGTCGAGTTCCCCGCGCTCCAGCAACGTGTAGGGAACAACGGTCTGCGGCAGGAGGTTGAATTTGACGGTCCCTCGTGCCTCCTCCACCAGCGCCAGAACCTCTGGCATGAGCACGCGCATCGTGTAGTCAGAGAGCAGCACGTTGAAGGTCCGTGTGGATTGGTCAGCGCGGAACTCGGGCTGCACGTCGATCGTTGCATCGACGCGTACCAGAATGTCCCTGATGGCGGGGCGCAAGGCTTCGGCCCGCGGCGTCAGTTCCATCCGGCGCCCGACCTGGATCAGCAGCGGGTCATCGAAGTAAGTGCGGATGCGTGTGAGCGCATTGGACATGGCCGACTGGCTCATGAACATCTTGTCGGCGGCCTCGCTGACCGAGCGCAGTTCCAGCATATGATCGAGGGCGACCAGAAGGTTGAGGTCCAGCTTCCGAAACCGCATTTATCCCCCCTTGCACGGACCGGCTGGCTCAGATCGGCTCTGCGCCTTTCAATGTATTCATGCGATCAATGCAATACATCACGAGTTCCAATTTTGTAAATATCACGCGCTTGGCTAGGCTTCCGGAAAATGGAGGAGGTCGCGCAATGCGCATTATTGGACCGGACGAGCTGGTTTTTGGCGTCGACAATGTCGGGGCATGCGGGAGTTTTCTGGCCGACTACGGTCTGATCGGCGACGGCAATGGCCGATTTGCCGCACTCGACAACACGGCAATCACGGTCCGTGACAAGCAGGAGCCTTCTCTGCCGGCGCCTATGAAGACCGCCAGCATGCTGCGCCAGACAATCTGGGGCGTCGAGGATCAGGCGACGCTGGATCAGATCGAAGCGGAACTTTCCCGGGATCGCCCCGTCGCAAAGTCGGCGGACGGCACCCTGGCATGTCGCGACGACAGCGGCTTCGAGATCGCGTTCCGGGTGACCCGCCGCACCAAGCTGGATCTGCCGGCAGAACTGATCAATTCGCCCGGGGCCAAGCCGGGCCGCGGCACCAATGTCGTTGGTGCCAACGAAGACGCCGAGGCCCGCCCGCGCTCGCTCAGCCACATCGTCTATTTTGTCCCAGACATGGACAAGATGGCCAACTTCTACATCGAGCGCCTGGGCTTTGTGATCACCGACAAATTCACCAATACCGGCCCCTTCCTGCGGCCGCAGGCCAATGACGACCACCACGTGCTCTTCATGATCCAGACGCCCGAATATATGCAGGGCATCGAGCATCTGGCGTTCCACATGCAGGGGCCGACCGAGCTGATGCTGGCGGGATCGCGCATGGTCAAGAAAGGCTATGAGAGCTTCTGGGGCCCTGGGCGGCACAAGTTCGGATCGAACTGGTTCTGGTATTTCAACTCGCCGCTCGGCACCCATGTCGAATACGACGCGGACATGGACAAGCATGACGGCGACTGGGTCGAGCGCGAAACGCCGATGACCAAGGACGCCGCCCAGATGTTCCTGTTCGAGAATGTCGAGAAATGGGCACCTGGCGGCGGCCCGCCGCCAGCCCAGAAATGACGAGCGAGCCCCTGTTCCTCTGCCGTGTCGATGACATCGGAGAGGGTGGATCGATCGGTGTTGCCCCGGACCATCGCGGCCGCGACCGGGTGCTGCTCGTCCGGCAGGGCCAGGCCATCTACGGCTACATCAACAATTGTCCGCATTACGACCGGGCCCCACTTGGCTGGAAAAAGGATGCGTTTCTGAGCGGTGACCAAACCCGGATCATGTGTGCTGCCCATGGCGCCCTGTTCACGATTACCGACGGCCTTTGCGAACTCGGCCCCTGCCTGGGCCAACGACTGACGCCTGTCGCGCTGGTCATCACGGAGTGCGAGGTGTTCGGGCTCGACATCCCTGAATTCGCCTACGGCCGCTCGACACAACAATCATCGGGAGCAGCGGCCTAACCGTTGCCCATTCGGAGGAGAATGGCCTTGCCTCGACAGATAATCGACCTTTCCGTGACGCTGACGGACACGATCAAGTCAGATCCGCCGGGTCTCGGACCGTCCATTTCCTATCTGGATCACCAGTCTGGCGCCCAGGAGTTCCACAAGATGTTCGGGGTGCCGGAGGATGCCATGCGCGATGGCGCGGGGCCGGCCTCGGAACGCTGCCAGGTCACCACCCACAACGGCACCCATATGGACGCCCCCTGGCACTATCACCCGACGATGAACGGCGGCGAACGCGCCATCACCATCGACGAGGTGCCGCTCGAATGGTGCTTCGGCCCCGGCGTCAAACTGGACTTCCGCCACCTGCCCAATGGGCACACCGTGACCGCAGCAGAGATCGAGACCGAATTGCTTCGGGTCGGGCACGACTTGCGGCCGGGCGATATCGTGCTGATCAACACATCTGCCGGCTTGCGCTATGGCCAAGACGACTACCTGGCCTCCGGATGTGGCATGGGGCGTGAAGCGACGCTTTATCTGACCGAGCGCGGCGTCCGCGTCTGTGGCACCGATGCCTGGAGCTGGGACCCGCCGCTTGGCGGGCAGGCTGCGGCGGCGCGGGCCAACGGCGATTGGTCGGTGTTCTGGGAGGGACACAAAGCCGGTGCGGACGCTGTCTATTGCCACATGGAGAAGCTGGCCAACCTGCACCTGCTACCCGCTACCGGCTTCGACGTCATTGCCCTGCCGGTAAAGGTGGCGCGCGGTTCTGCCGGCTGGTGCCGCCCCGTGGCTCTGCTCAACGACTGACAGAAAACGATCGATCCCTACGTGGATTGGAGGAGGAAACATGAGTGAACAGAACTGGCGCCACGGACGCCGGGTGGCCATAGCCGGTGCGGGTCCGGGCGGCGTGTCCGCAGCGCTGGCGCTAATCAAGCAAGGCTATGACGTACGCATTTTTGAAAAGACGCCGGAGCCCAAACCCCTTGGTGGCGCCGTGCTGCTCTCGACGCCTGTGCTGGCCGTGCTGCGCCACTACGGAGTCGACGTGGGGCCGAGCTTTGGCTCCAAAACTCTGGTGGAGTTCAGAAACAACAGGGGAAAGGTTCGTGCCCGCTTGCCATTTAATGAAGGCGTGGAGGCAGCCCTTGGGATTGAAGGCTGGCACTATGGCGTTTTGCGCTCCACTGCATTTGCCAAGATGCTCGATCTACTACCCGAAGGCGTCGTCGTCCCGAACCATTCCGTGATCGGCTACGATGACAATGGCGAGACAGTCACCCTGAAATTTGCCAACTCTGAACCGGTAGAAGCCGACATGCTGGTCGGTGCCGATGGGATCCGATCAAAAGTGTCGGCGCAGGCTTTCGGCGATCCCGAACTGTTTCATGTGGGTTTGCGCGTTTGGCTCGCGTGGTGTGAGGACTGGGGCGGGTTGGACCGGTCGATTGGGGCCATTACCCATGCCAAGGATGTCCAGGCAAGCTTCTTCCCGATGCTTCACGATGGCGAGCCTGGTTGGGAATGGTGGGTCGTCGAAAAATCAAACGAAGCCGACGCGCCGCCAACCGATGTCGAAAAACATTTGCGGGAGCGTGTGTCGCACTTTGCCGATCCTCTGCCGCAATTTCTCGATCATACCGACTTCTCCAGTCAGGCCTTCAGGTGGGAGATCTATAACCGCCCGTCTCTGACTCGTTGGACGAGTGGGCGCGTCGCGTGTCTTGGCGACGCCGTCCATCCGGTTTCGCCCTACGCAGCCTATGGCATGGGTATGGCGATCGAAGACGGCTATTTCCTGGCCCGTGCGCTCGGGGGGCGGAGCCTTGCCGACCCAAGTCAAATTGAAAGTGCCTTCGCTCGCTATGAACGCGAACGCGTGGCCTATGTAAATCATCACGTGGAATTTGCGCGGAAGCTGGGCTCGCAGTTCCACCATGCAGCCCGACCCGTGTCGTTCGTTCGGGACTTGGTCTTCGACAACACCAAATTACTCCAGAAGCTCCTTACAAAGGACTATCTGGCCGATGCCGAGGCGATGTCGCTCAGCCTTGAGGAGCTGCACGTTCGCTAGGTTGGGCGTACGCCAGGTTCGATGCCGCTGGAGGGCGGCAGGAACGAACACGCAGCGGTCATACGTCAACAAATGATGCTGGTTGCCGCGTCGAACCAGGCGCGGCCGAAAACAATGCAGGAGGAGGACTGACAATGACGACAACGGAAAAATGGCCCGGGCGCGTAGCGCTGATGGTCGCGCACTGCGCCGGCATGGTGGACTTGATTGCCCTGCCAGTTTGGGTTGGCACGCTCATCACCGTCTATCACTTTGATCCGCAGCAGGCGGGTGGTTTGGCGACACTGTTCCTATTGGGAGCGGTGATCGCCAGCCTGTTCTTCGCGCCGCGCTTCCACCGGATCAATGGTCGCCTGGCAACGACCATCGGCTTTGCCGGCGCGGCGATCGCCTTCGCCTTTGCTTCGACCCAAAGTACCTTTGGGCCGCTCGCAATCGCCCATGCCGCAGCGGGCCTCTCTGCTGGGACTGCGCTGTCCTTCACGCATGGTACGATCGGGCGGAGCGTCAATCCGCATCGCCTGTTTGCCATTGTCGGTACAGCGCTTGGTGTCTTTGCCATCATCTTCCTGGGTGCGGCGCCCAATGGCATTGCCGCCGCGGGCGGCGCTGCACTGTTTCAGATCTTTGCCGGTGTCATGGCGATCGCCGCGATCGTTGCCGCACTCGCCTTTCCACGTCCGGCAACCAGCGCGCCGACCGATGCGGCCGTGGCGCCCCGGAGGTTCGGTCGCTCCGTTTGGGCCCTTATTTTGGGAATCAGCACCATGGCCCTCACCCAGGCGATGGTGTTCAGCTTTCTCCAGCAGGTCGGCACTGATCGCGGCTTCGGGCTGCCGGCCGTAATGGGCGTGCTCATTGCGCTGGGCTTCGTCAACCTGCTGCCGGCGCCAATGGCGGCGGTGCTCGAAAGAAGGCTTAAGGCCGACCAGGTGGTCCTGGTCGGACCAATCGCTCAAGCGGGGCTCGCGCTTCTCATAACGCTGAGCGTGAGCCTGTTGCCCTATGCCGCAGGTGCCCTGTTCTTCGCGGCGGTGATGATCTTCACGCACACCTTCGCCTTCGGCCTGCTGTCTCGGCTCGAAAGCACCGGACGGGCGCTAGCGGCAACGCCTGCCATGCTGATGGTCGGGTCGGCCATCGGCCCGATCCTGGGCGGCACGTTGGTCAAGTCTTTCGGCTACCCAGCGATCGGTGTAGCGGCCTGCATCCTCGCGCTTCTAGCCTTCGCCTTGTTCTCGCAGGTACGGAGGACTGAGGGTGTGGCATTAGGGGCAACGGCCTAGAAATGGCGGCGCGCTCCAGTTCTTCACGCGGATGTGGGAGGAGCGCGCCGGCGATGTCCGTTCTGAGGCGGCGACCATCTTGATCATTACAGCAACATGGGTTCGCCGAGCCACGTCCAGTTCGAACGGTGGAATGGCAGCTTTCAGGGGTTTGCATTCAGGGCGTGAAGGGCAGAAATGTTTTCTCTAAGAGAAACTGCGATGGGGCCCTCCAGACCGCGTTAATCCCTACTCCCACTCAATCGTGCCGGGCGGCTTGCTAGTCACATCGTAGACCACGCGGTTGATGCCGCGGACTTCGTTGATGATGCGGGTCGCCGTCTTGCCGAGAAAGTTCATGTCGAACTGGTAGAAGTCGGCCGTCATGCCATCGACCGAGGTCACGGCACGGAGGGCGCAGACGAATTCGTAGGTGCGGCCATCGCCCATGACGCCAACGGTCTGGACCGGCAGCAGCACGGCGAAGGCCTGCCAGATCTTGTCGTATTGGCCAGACTTGCGGATTTCGTCGAGATAGATGGCGTCCGCCTGGCGCAGGATGTCGAGCTTTTCGGGCGTGATGCCACCCGGGCAGCGGATGGCGAGGCCGGGTCCGGGGAATGGGTGGCGGCCGATGAAGCTGTCCGGCAATCCCAACTCGCGGCCGAGGACGCGGACTTCGTCCTTGAACAGTTCGCGCAGGGGCTCGACGAGCTGCATGTTCATGCGCTCTGGCAAGCCGCCGACATTGTGGTGGGACTTGATGGTCACCGAGGGGCCACCGGTAAACGAGACGGATTCGATCACGTCCGGATAGAGCGTGCCCTGGGCGAGGAACTGCGCGCCGCCAAGCTTCTTGGCCTCTTCCTCGAAGGTTTCGATGAAGAGGCGGCCGATGATCTTGCGCTTGGTTTCGGGGTCGGACTGGCCGTCGAGCTCGCGCAGGAAGACCTTGGATGCGTCAACGTGGACCAGCGGGATATTGTACTGGTCGCGGAACATGGTAACGACCTGTTCGCTCTCGTTGAGACGCATCAGGCCGTGGTCGACATAGACGCAGGTGAGTTGGTCGCCGATGGCCTCGTGGATCAGTACAGCAGCAACGGAGGAGTCGACGCCGCCTGAGAGGGCGCAGATGACGCGACCCGTGCCGACCTGGGCGCGGATCTTCTCGATCATCTTGGCGCGATAGGCCGCCATGTTCCAGTCGGACGCGAGGCCGACGATGTTGTGCACGAAATTGGCCAGCAGCTTGCCGCCGTCGGGCGTGTGGACCACTTCGGGGTGGAACATGGTGGTGTAGCGCTTGCGGCTTTCGTCGCCGGCAATGGCGAAGGGCGCATTGGGCGAGGTCGCCATGACCTTGAAGCCCTCGGGGAGTTCGGTGACGCGGTCGCCGTGACTCATCCAGACCGGGTACTTGCCACCGACCGCCCAAATGCCCTCATAAAGTGCCGAGGACTCGAGGACTTCGACATCGGCGCGGCCGAATTCGCGATGGTGGCCGCCCTCGACCTTGCCGCCGAGTTGCAGGCAGAAGGTCTGCTGGCCGTAGCAGATGGCCAGGATCGGCAGGCCGGAATCGATGATTTCCTGTGGGGCGCGCGGGCTGCCTTCATCGGTGACCGAAGCGGGGCCGCCAGAGAATATGACACCCTTAGGCTGCATGGCCGCAAAGGCCTCAGCTGATTTGTTGAAGGGGTGGACTTCGCAATAGACGCCCGTCTCGCGAATACGGCGCGCGATAAGCTGTGTGACTTGCGATCCGAAGTCGACGATGAGGATCGATTGCGGGCGGTCGGCAGTGTCTGGGCTTTGCATGGCGAGGCCATATAACCGCTTTGCGGATTCCGCAAGCGGTCACGGTTGCAAGACTGGGTTGCTGGCTGACTTTTCCGCCATGACGTCAGGAGACGGCAGTGATTTCGTGACTTGCGACGAACCCTCAGCAATGGCAGCAGTAGCGCAGCGCCAGTGGTGGGGAGAGCTGCGGCGCGGGGGACCAGTATGAGCCAACAGGATAACCGCCTGCTCGGTGCTGACTTCGTTCGGGCGAGCGCCTGTATCATAGTGCTGTTTCACCATCTGGCGCAGCGCGTCGATTATCAGTCGGAGCTGGGCGCAAATGCGCTCATCCGGGTGTTCAACAGCATCGGCGGCTTCGGCGTGGGCATGTTCTTTGTGTTGAGCGGCTTCCTGCTGGCGCGGCCATTCTGGCAGGCGCTTGACGGAGGTGAGCCCCTGCCCTCGCTGCGGACCTATGCCATTAGGCGGGCGGCGCGCATCGTGCCGGGCTTCTGGCTGGCGCTGACAGTGACGTTCGTGCTCAGCATCGCGGTGTTCGGCGCTGTGGCCGATGGCTGGCTGTGGCTGCGCTATGCCAGCGGGCTGCTGCTGGTCAGCGACTGGCATTGGACAACACTGTTCCCGGTGGAGATCAACGGGCCGCTGTGGTCGATCGGGTTTGAGGTGAGCTCGTATCTGATGCTGCCACTCGGGTTCTGGGCCCTGTTCGCAATCGGGCGCGGGCGGGTGACGGGGTGGCCGGCGCGGCTGCTGTGGCTGGTGGTAATCGCGGCGGCACTGGGCGCGCACTGGCTGTTCTACAGTTCCGTGACTGTCGATCCGTTGCGGAAGGGCTGGAACTACGGGTTGCAGGGCGGCGCCAAGACGTGGATGCCGTGGTTCAACCCGTTCGGGTTTTTCGTGATGTTCGCGACCGGCGCATTGGCTGCAGGCGCGCAGGTCTTGCTGGCACGGTTCCGCAACGTGATATTCGACATCCTGGCGTTGGCCGCGCTGGTGTGGACCGGCACCATTATCCGGCGGCACGGTATGGAAGGGGGCGGCGAGTTCTATGGCTGGCTGCGCGTGCCGTACCAATTTCCGCTGTTCCACCTGCTGGTGGGCCTGGTTCTGGCGACGACGCCTTCGAGCGTGATCCTGGGGCGTTTGCTGGACAACCGCGTCGTGGCGTATTTGGCGCAGATCTCGTTCGGGGTCTATGTGTGGCACTTTCTGGTGCTCGACCTAGTGCGGAAGTATTGGGTTCCCGAGATGGATCATGCCACCATGACCGATCCAACCAAGTTCCTGATCGCCAGCGGCGTGATCACGGCGATCACCATGGCCATTGCCGCACTGTCCTATCGCTGGATGGAGGCACCTGTGATCGGCTGGGCGCGACAGTTCGAGAAACGACGCGTGGAAGCGACGACAATGCCCGCAACGGCTTGACCGCAACCAAGGGAAGCGGCAGGCGTTTGCAGAAAGCAAACGGTGCCAGGACTTCCGATGACTCAACAGCGACTGCTCGGCGCCGACTTTCTGCGCGCCGCTGCCTGCATGATGGTGCTGTTGCACCATCTGGCCTTCCGTATGGACGGGCGGTTCATTCCGGAGGCCGTCAAGCCAGTGATGAACTTCCTGGTGATGGGCAGTTTCGGCGTATCGGTCTTCTTCGTGTTGAGCGGGTACCTGCTGGCGCGGCCGTTCTGGCTGGCGCTGGATCGGGGTGAGCCAATGCCACCGCTGGGCATTTACGCCTTGCGGCGAGCAGCGCGCATCCTGCCGGGCTTCTGGCTGGCCTTGGTGGTGAGCCTCGTGCTGAGCATTACGGTGAGCGGATCGGACCTCGATGGCGAGCAGATTATTCGGTTTGTGGCCGGTTTCTTCCTCGTCAGCGACTGGCATTGGCTGACGCTGTTTCCGGTCGACAACAATGGCCCGCTCTGGTCGATCGGCTTCGAGGTCACCTCGTATGTGCTGCTGCCGTTCTGCCTCGCGGCGCTGTTTGCGTTTGGCGCAAAGGGATGGGGCGCACGGCTTGCGTGGGTCGGGGTGATCGGACTGGTGCTGGCGCTGCACTGGATGGTGGTGCAATGGGCGCCGATCGATGAGGTCGAGCGTGGGTGGAACCACGGGCTGGTCGGTGGCGCCAAGGCGTGGATGCCGCGGTTCAATCCGATCGGGTTCTTCGCGATATTCGCCCTGGGCGCACTGGCAGCAGGCGTGCAGGTGAAGCTCGCAACGTTGCGGCATTGGGCGTTTGACGCGATTGGCCTGCTGGCCGTGGTCGCGGCCGGTTGGGTGATGGTGGTGCATATCGGTGGGCTGAATGAGGGCTTTGGCTTTCTCGGCGTACCTTATGGCTATCCGTGGATGCCGCTGGCGATCGGGGTGGCGCTGGTGGCCCTGCCCTCGTCCGTGCTGGCGGGTCAGCTCTTGGATAACCGGGTCAGCCGGTTCATCGCCGAGATTTCGTTCGGCATCTATATCTGGCACTTCCTGGTCATTGGGCTGATGGCGCGACTGTTGCCGCCGAGCTTCAAAACCAATGACGAGGGGGGCTGGACGATCTGGCTGTGGTCGAGCGCTGGCGCGATTGCTATCAGCGTCGCCGTGGCGACAATCAGCTTCTATGTGCTGGAGCGACCCATGGTACGCTGGGCGCGCGGGCTGGAGAGCCGGATCGGGCGCCGGAAGCCGGCGCCCGCGGCAGTCTAGTTCAGGATCGCGATGGACAGGTTGAGCAGGGTCGCGAAACTTACCCACGCCAGATAGGGGACGAAGAGCCATGTGGCGATTGTATCGCGCTTTCTGGCGGCGAGGATAAAGGCGACGATCAGCACCAGGATCGCGACAATCACGGCGAAGGCCGGCCACAGCAGTTGGCCGATGAACCAGATGGGCGACCAGGCCCAATTGAGCGCCATCTGGGCGAACCAGATTTTCATGGCGCCGCTATTGGGATCGATCATCCAGATGCGCCAACCGGCGACCGCGATCATCACGTAGAGCGCGGTCCAAACTGGGCCAAATATCCAGTTGGGTGGATTGAAGGGCGGCTTGGCGAGGCCCTCGTACCAGGCGCCGGGAATCGACTGAGTGCCGATAAGGCCGCCGACGCCAATGACGACCAAGAGGAAGATGCCGAGGATCAGCCACGGGCGTGGAGTCTTGTAGTCAGCGAGGGAAGCGGTGGTCATGGCAGGTCACGCACGTTGGTGATTGTTGCTCTTAAACGCCGCAATGCGTACGCTGGTTCACCCCTATTCCGTTTGAGTGCAGGCGGCCGTTTCGATGACAACACGTCCGGTAAGGCCGGTGTCAGCGACGTAGGCGATTTCGACGCGGTCTTCCGCCGCTGACCACACTGCGGAGGCTTCGGCAAAGAGCGGCGTCGCAGCTGTCTGGTCGATGGGGCAGCCGGTGCGGATGTGGGTGCCGTCGGGCTGGGTGACGTCAAGAATGGCGGCACGGCTGCATTGCGTTTCACCGCACAGTTCACCCAATTCGATGACTTTGGCTCCGGAGGGCGAGGCCAGCTTGTGCAACGTGTCCGGCGCGGGGAAGGCGAACCAGACGGCAGCCATGGCGGCGGCGATGATGACGACAGCGGCTCCGATGAACATCGGAAGGGTAATGCCCGAAGGCTGATTGTCGGGGGCGAGATTCTCGTGGGTCATTCGCGGCGCAGGGCGTTGAAATAGAAGCCGTCGGTGCCGGTGAGGCGCGGGGTGAGCACGATGCCGGACTGTGCCGTGGCCAAGCTGAGGGGCAATTCGGCGCCGAAGGCCGACTGCCAGAGGGTGGCGGGGTCGATGGACGCGAAGCCGGGGTTTGCAGCGCGGAAGGCAGCGACCTGGTCGTCGTTTTCCTCGGGAAGAATGGAACAGGTGATGTAGACCAGCGTGCCGCCGGGTTTGAGGAATTGCACAGCGCTGGCAAGGATTTCGGCCTGTTCGCCGACACGTTGATTCAACAGCTCCGGCGTGAGCTTCCACTTGGTATCGGGACGGCGGCGCCAAGTGCCGGTGCCGGTGCAGGGCGCGTCGATAACGACGCGGTCGATCTTGCCGACCAGGTCGTCGAGGGCGCCGGGCTGCGGCGCGCGGACCTGGACGTTGCGGGCGCCGTTGCGCTTGAGGCGGTCGTAGATCGGCGCGAGGCGGTTGCGGTCGCTGTCATAGGCGAAGATCTGGCCCTTGTTGGCCATGGCGGCAGCGAGCGCAAGGGTCTTGCCGCCGGCTCCGGCACAGAGGTCTAGCACCTGTTCGCCGGGCTGGGCGCCGGCAAGGGCCGCAACGATCTGGCTGCCCTGGTCTTGCACTTCGAACCAGCCCTTGAGGTAGCCCTCGTCGGTGGTGACGTTTGGCGTGCGAGCGTCGCGCGGGCCAGCGGGCATGGTAACGCCGGATGGCGCAATGGCGGTTTCGGCCGGGCCGAATCGGGCGAGTGATTTAAGAACGCGGTCGCGCTGGGACTTGAGCGTGTTGGTGCGCAGGTCGAGCGAGGGGCGACCGGCCATGTCCTGACCTTCGGCGATCCAGTTGTCACCGAAGGTGCGCTCGATGGACGGGGCAAGCCATTCGGGGATGTCGGCAAGGATGTGGCCAGCAGTGGTGTCGGGAAGCTGGCCGACGGCACGGTCGCGTTCGTCGTCGGTCAACGGCTCCGGCGCGTGGCTGTCTGCGGCAAAGCTGTTGCTGAGGGCGACGGGGTCTTCGTGCCAGTCGCGAACCGCGACGGCGAGGACGAGGGCGCGCGGGCTGTCGCTGCCCATCAGAGCAGCGTGGGAGGCACGGCGGCGCAGGGCGTCGTAGACGAGGTTGCCGATGGCGGCGCGATCCCCTGCCCCGGCGAAGCGATTGTTCAGGCCCCAGGCCTTGAGCGCCTCGGAGACCGGGCGCTTGCGGGTCTCCACATCGGTCAGGACTTCGATGGCGGCGGAAAGGCGTCCGGGGAGGCGCATAACGAGACCTTTGATTATTCTACTCTGGCGGATAGCTGGAGCGCATTTCCTGCGCTTCCGGTGCTCACTTACCTTAGTACGCTCCGCTCCGGTTCTCAAAAATCCACTCCATCTACCTCACCAGAGCGAATACTCAAACGGTCTCGGGCCAGCTCAGGTCAGGACAAGGCGGAGGACGAGCCATAGCCAGAAGATGGACAGGAGTGCAAGGCCGGTGGTGTAAGCGGCGAAGCGCATATGGACGCGGTTGGTGGTGACGTGGATAGCGGCATGGACGTAGCGGCTCGCCACGAAAAGCCAGGCCAGGATGACATCGATCCAGCCCGGGGTGGTGGCGAAGAGGGTCAAGAGGCCGGCGACGTAGAACAGGACCGGCAGCTGGAACTGGTTGTCGAAGTTGTTCGAGAGAAGCCGGGCGCGGAGCGGATAGGCGTCGCGGTCGACCGCAATATCCTTGACAGGAATTTCGCCGGACATGACGCGGGGGACGCGCTCGCGGCCCATCAGGACGAGAATGGCGATGGTGAGGAAGACCTGGGCGGCGATGGCGATGATGAGGAGCTTGGCGGTGAGGGGCATGATGAAGCTCCGGGAGAGAGTCTGGCTCGGCGTTTAACTCGTTGTAGCGCAATACGTTCAAGCAGGTGCGGTGGACCAACCCGTGCTCGGTTCATTGGCTGACTATATCTCAGACCAACGTCCAGAATATCTTAGGTTCGCGGACCCCGTGGGCGCATATTGCATGCAGCGTCACAAGGAATTCGTCATGACAACAGCTACAAAAGACCTCACTCGCAAACGAAACAAGCTAAAGGCATCGGCAACCGAGGCGTCGACACTGGCACAGGCCGAGCGCGTACTTGCCGACCAGCAGCACTTAGTCGCTCATAATCTGGAGCGACTGGCGGATGATCTGACGGTGCAGGTTACGGCCGTAGAGGCCGAAATAAAGGCCATCGAGGACCAGTAGTGGCTCAGCCCCGGCCCGCCTTGGACCAAGGCTAAAATCGAGAGCCGAACTATCGCCCGCTGCGGTAGTTCGGGGCTTCCCGAGTGATCGTCACGTCGTGGACGTGGCTTTCGCTCAGGGCGGCGCCGGAAATCTTTACGAAGACCGAGTTGTCGCGGAAGTCGCGGAGGTTGTGGGCACCGGTATAGCCCATGGAGGCGCGAAGGCCGCCGGCGAGCTGGTGCAGCACGGCGCCGGCCGCGCCCTTATAGGGCACCTGGCCTTCGATGCCTTCGGGGACCAGCTTCATCTGGTCGCGGACATCCTGCTGGAAGTAGCGGTCGGCGGAGCCGGAGCCCATGGCACCGACCGAACCCATGCCGCGATAGGATTTGTAGGAGCGGCCCTGGTGCAGATAGACCTCACCCGGAGCCTCATCGGTGCCGGCCAGCAATGAGCCGACCATGACGCAGGACGCGCCGCCGGCCAGGGCCTTGGCCATGTCGCCGGAGAACTTGATGCCGCCATCGGCGATGACAGGGATGCCCTGCTTGGCGCCTTCCTCGGCGCAGGCCATGACGGCGGCGAGCTGCGGCACGCCAACGCCCGCGACGATGCGGGTGGTGCAGATCGAGCCGGGACCGATGCCAACCTTGACCGAGTCGGCGCCGGCATCGATCAGAGCGCGGGTGGCTTCGGCGGTGGCGACATTGCCGGCGACGATGCGGGTGGAATTGCTCTCGCGCTTGACGCGCTCGACCGCCTCGGCGACGCGCACGGAATGGCCGTGGGCAGTGTCGATGACGAGGAGATCGACACCGGCATCGATGAGGGCGAGCGAGCGCTCAAAGCCGGCATCACCGACGGTGGAGGCGGCGGCGACGCGGAGGCGACCCTGGGCATCCTTGACGGCGTGGGGATTGAGCTGGGCCTTTTCGATATCCTTGACGGTGATGAGGCCAGTGCAACGATAATCCTGGTCCACGACCAGCAATTTCTCGATGCGGTGCTTGTGCAGCAGGACCTTGGCTTCGTCCTTCGAGACGCCATCGCGAACGGTGACGAGCTTTTCGAACGTCATCAGCTCGCGGATCGGCTGGGCCGGGTGGGAGGCGAAGCGGACGTCGCGATTGGTGAGGATGCCGACCAGCTTGCCGATGGCGCGGCCGCCCTTGCCGCCGTTCTCGACGACCGGAATGCCGGAGATGCGGTTGGCCTGCATCAGCGCCAATGCATCAGCGAGAGTGGCATCGGGGCCGATGGTGATGGGGTTGATCACCATGCCGCTCTCGAACGACTTGACCATGCGGACCTGCTCGGCCTGTTCGGCAGCGGTCAGGTTCTTGTGGATGACGCCGAGGCCGCCGGCCTGGGCCATGGCAATGGCCATGGCGCTTTCGGTGACGGTATCCATGGCCGAGGACAGGATGGGAAGATTGAGCGCTATGTCCCTGGTGACATAGGTCGAAATGTCGGTTTCGGTCGGCAGGATATCGGACCGCGCCGGCTGCAGCAGCACGTCGTCGAAGGTCAGCGCGTAGTCGCCGGTTGCAGTGGTAATAATCTTCGCCAAGGCCAGACCTTTCCGGACTTCTGATCGGGTCAGAAATGTTGGAGTGCGAACCGGACGGAAGGACTCGCCGGGCTCGGGTTGGCGAGGGTCAATAGCACCCGCAATGGGCTTTGGGAAGGCCGCTAGAGCCTTCGAAAGGTCGAGAATTGGAAGTGCTGCGTTGCGCCCCATGGGGTGGTGTGATCGTGGCGGCGACCTGCAAGCAGGGCAAAGTCATCGCCGAGCACAGCTGACAGGCCCGCCGCGTCATAGCGCATGACTGGCAGGCCGCTGCACTTTTCGGGTCCGTCCAGCGCAAATGTGCCGAAGACAGCGATGCCGCCGATGGGGAGTGCGGCGGCTAGCGCGGCAAGGTAGGCGGCCCGGTCCGTCGCGTCGGTCATGAAGTGAAAGACTGCGCGATCGTGCCAGAAATCGTATTGGCGCGGCGGTTGCCAGGCGGTGATATCGGCGACGATCCAGTCGGTGTTGGCTGTTCCATCGAGCCGAGCCTGCGCCCGTGCCAGCGCTGCAGCTGACAGATCAAGGACGGTAATATGAGCCTGCTGCTGTTGCACCAGCCTGTCGACCAGACGTGACGCGCCGCCGCCGACATCGATGACGGTGTGCGCCGGGGTCAGGCCAGCGGCCTTGAGCAGGTAGAGGGATAGCGTGGGATCGCCCTCGGTCCAGCTGACCTGATCGTCGCCCTTGGTCTGATAGACATTTTCCCAGTGCGTCTTGCGGTCGTCGGTCATTGGAGCCTCCTGGCAAGGACTTAGGTGTCAGCGGCCCGGCGAGCAAGCTTTGTCGGCCCCCAACTGCTCCTCCCGGCATAAGGTTCTGCCGCGCGACGAAAGTTTCGCGCTTTTCAGGGCAAAGCGCGGCGTTCATAGTATGTATTGTCGCGTTCGCGGCGTTCTCGATTCCTCCCGGTCCTGCCCCTGTGATCCGCGTCACCCCCCTCATCCTTGCGGTCGCCCTGTTCATGGAGCAGATGGATTCGACCGTGATCGCCACGTCGCTGCCGGCGATCGCGACCGATATCGGGACGGAACCGATCGCGCTCAAGCTGGCCCTGACGGCCTATTTTGTGGCGCTGGCGATCTTCATTCCGATCAGCGGGTGGATGGCTGACCGGTTCGGGGCCAAGAACATTTTCCGGCTGGCGATCTTCGTCTTCATGCTGGGGTCGCTGGCCTGCTCGTTTTCGTTTTCGCTTGAAACCTTTGTTATTTCACGGTTTTTCCAGGGCATCGGTTCGTCGATGATGACGCCGGTGGGGCGCCTGCTGCTGGTGCGGTCGACGCCGCGCAATGAGCTGGTCTCGGCCATGGCCTGGCTGACGGTTCCGGCCCTGCTTGGGCCGCTGACGGGGCCGCTGATCGGCGGTTTTCTCACCACATATCTCAGTTGGCACTGGATCTTCTGGATTAACATTCCGATCGGCATTGCCGGGATCATCCTGGCGGGCATTTTTCTCAATGTGCCAGATCAGCGCAATCCGCGACCGATCGATATGGTCGGCTTCGTGCTGGCGGGCGTCGCGTTCTCGGGTACGGTGTTTGGGCTGTCGGTGGTGAGCCTGCCGGCCCTGCCGCTGATCTATGGCTATCTGACGCTGGCCGTGGGCGTAACCTCGGGCATTCTCTACCTGCTGCATGCGCGGCGAACGCAGTTTCCGCTGCTCGATCCGCAGCTGTTCCGGCACAAGCTGTTCCGGTCATCGATCACGGGCGGATCAGCCTTCCGCATCGGGGTGGGCGCGGTGCCGTTCCTGCTGCCACTGATGCTGCAGATCGGCTTTGGGCTCACTCCGTTCCAGTCGGGCGCGATTACCTTCGTATCGGCACTGGGCGCCATTGCCAGCAAGTTCATTGCCGAGCGGGTCTATGCCTGGTTCGGATTTCCGCGGGCGCTCGCATTCTCGTCATTCTTTGGCGGACTGCTGATCGCGGTGCAGGGCCTGTTTGATGCATCGACGCCGGCCATCGTCATGATGGGCGTGCTGCTGGGCGGCGGCGTATTGCGATCGGTGTTCTTCACTGGCTCCAACGCGATCGGCTATGCCGATGTGGATGACGAGGAGGCCAGCCAGGCCACCGCAATCGTGGCAGTGGGTCAGCAGTTGAGCATCGCGTTTGGCGTTGCGGTTGCGGGCGGCATTCTTGAGGTCAGCACCAGGCTGCGCGGCAGCGAGCTGGCGCTGATTGATTTCCAGATCGCATTTTTTGTCGTGGGCGGCCTCAGCGCTCTGGCGAGTATCATTTATTGGCGACTGCCGGCCGATGCCGGCAGCAATGTTTCAGGCCACAAGGCCATCGCTGTTTCCAAGGAGTGACCGGGGTAAGTCCCCGGCAATATTGCCGTGTCTCGAGCCATGCCCCTCATTCTGGCCACCGCCCTGTTCATGGAAAACATGGACTCGACGGTGATCGCCACCTCGCTGGCCGCCATCGCTGCCGATATCGGCACCGACCCGATTTCGCTGAAGCTGGCGCTGACGGCCTATCTGGTGGCGCTGGCCATCTTCATTCCGATTTCGAGCTGGATGTCGGACCGGTTCGGGGCGCTCAACGTGTTCCGCGTCGCTATGGTGGTTTTCATCTGCGGTTCGATCGGCTGTGCGCTGTCGAGCTCGCTGGCGCAGTTTGTCGGCGCGCGGTTCCTGCAGGGCATGGGCGGCGCGATGATGGGGCCGGTGGCGCGCCTGGTGCTGGTGCGGGCGACGCCGCGGAATCAGCTGATCGACGCCATGGCTTGGCTGACGATCCCGGCGCTGATCGGGCCGATCGTCGGGCCCCCATTCGGCGGCTTCCTCACCACGTTTTTCTCGTGGCACTGGATTTTCATCATCAACGTGCCAATCGGCATATTGGGCATCGTGCTGGTCAGCTTCGTGCTGCCCAATACGCCGGAGCGCAATGAGCCGCGACAGATCGACCGGTTGGGATTCGTACTGGCGGGTTCGGCCTTTGCGCTGTTTGCCTTCGGATGTTCGGTGATGAGCCTGCCGGCGCTGCCGCCACAAGTGGGCGCGGTCGCGGCATCGGCGGGCATTGGCCTGGCGGCGCTCTATGTCCGGCATTCCCTGCGGACGGAGTATCCGCTGCTCGACCTGCGGCTGCTGCGGCTGCCTGTGTTTCGGATATCGGTGGTCGCGGGGACATTCTTCCGGCTCGGCCAGGGTGCGGTGCCGTTCCTGTTTCCGCTGATGCTGCAGCTCAGCTTCGGTATGACGCCGTTCGAATCAGGGATGATCACCTTTGTCGGGGCGATCGGCGCGTTGATCGCCAAGTTCATGTGCAACTGGATCTTCGCGCGCTTCGGCTTCAAGTATCCGCTGGTACTGGCGACGGCGATCTCCTGCCTCGGCATCCTGGCGATGGGGCTCTACACACCGGCGACGCCCCTGCCCGTGATCCTGTCCATCCTGACCTTCGTGGGCTTCTGGCAGTCGGTTTTCTGGACGGGATCGAATGCCTTCGTGTTCGCCGACGTCGAGGACAAGGATGCGGGACAGGCCAATGTGATCAGCCAGGTCTGGGGTCAGCTGATGTTTGCGATGGGCGTGGCGCTGGGTGGCGGCACGCTGGAGCTGGTCCACCGGCTGCGCGGCGACGGGCCGCTGCAACTGGCCGATTTCCAGACGGCGTTTTTCGTGGTCACGGGCGTCGCGGCGATCGCCAGCGTGCTGTTCCTGCGCTTACCCCGGAATGCGGGGCATCAGCTGACGCATGGCGGCGGCGGGCACTGAAGGCTAGTGCCACGCCCTCGTGGTTCGAGGCTCGTGAAGAACTCGCACCTCACCATGAGGGCTACTGTTAGCTCGGTTTCAGAGTAGCCTTCATGGTGAGGTGCGCTTCTTCAGCGCCTCGAACCACGAGGGCGTGCCCCGCTTAGCGGTCGTATTCGCCCTCGCCTGGCACGGTGTCGTTGGTGCCCTTGAAGCCCTTGGCGATCAGGTAGGCCTCGGCTGAATCCTGGCGGCTGGAGGGGGGCTTGGCGTGGAAGGTGGTGCGGAAGTGGCGCTTGAGCATGTGCAGCAGCTCATGCTCGGTGCCGCCCTGGAACACCTTGGCGACGAAGGTGCCATTGGGCGCCAGAACGTCGAGCGCGAAGGCGGCGGCGATCTCGATGAGTTGGACGATGCGCAGGTGGTCGGTGGGGCGATGGCCGGTGGTGGGCCAGGCCATGTCGGACATGACCAGGTCGGCTTTCTTGCCGCCCATGGCATCGATCAGCAGCTGCGGGGCGTCGTCGTCGGTGAAGTCCTTCTTGAACAGAAGCACACCGGGGATGGGGTCCATTTCGAGGTAGTCGATGCCCACCACCAGAGGATTGGCATCGGTCGACCCGACGGCCCTGGCGGCGACCTGGCTCCAACCGCCGGGAGCAGCGCCCAGATCGACGACACGGGTGCCGCGATGGAACAGCTTATGCTTTTCGTCCATCTCCTTGATCTTGAAGGCGGCGCGCGAGCGATATCCTTCAGCGCGGGCGCGCGCCACATAGGGGTCGTTGAGCTGACGCTCGAGCCACTTGGTCGAGGAGACCTTGCGGCCCTTGCCTGACTTCACGCGAATCTTGAGATCGGTGGCGGACTTGCGCCCACCGGTACCGAGGGCTTTATCCACCATTGCCGTTCCTCCGGGGATAGCGCGAGACGCGCGACTTGGATCGGTCAGCGTCCATCAACGAAATGAGAATGCCTTCGCGCAGGCCACGATCGGCAACGCGGACGCGCTCGGTGGGCCATTCGCGGCGGATCGCCTCGAAAATGGCGCAGCCGGGCAGCACCAGATCGGCGCGGTCGCGGCCGATGCAGGGATGGGCGACACGGCGGTCGAAGGGCATGGCCAGCAGCACCTTCATGGTCTCGTCGACCTCGGCGCGCTTCATCCACAACCCGTCGACCTTCTGGCGCTCGTAGCGCTCAAGCCCGAGATGGAGGCCGGCCAGCGTGGTGACCGTGCCTGACGTGCCGATGAGATGGACCGGATGATTGGCGATCATCTGGCGCAGCTTTTCGCGTCCGCGAAACTGGCGCAGGTGCTCGGAAACGTAGGCGACCATGGCCTCGAAGACTTCATGGGTCACATCGATGCCGCCGAAGCGCTCGGCGATCGAGACGACGCCGACCGGCAGGGACTGCCACGAGCGGATGGCGGCTGACATGCGGCCCTGCGACTTGGGGCGGCCGCCGCGGAAATCGAGCCAGGCCAGTTCGGACGATCCACCGCCAATATCGAACATCAGGGCACCGGCGGCGGTGCCCTCAATGAGGTCGGCGCAGCCAGTGACAGCCAGTTCGGCCTCGGTTTGGCGCGTGACGATTTCGAGTTCGAGGCCGAGCTCTTCCTTGACGCGGGCGAGAAAGGCAGGGCCGTTCTCGGCGGCACGGCACGCCTCGGTGGCGATCAGGCGCATGCGGGAGGGCTGGTGCTCGCGCAGCTTGTTGCGGCACTGGCGGAGCGCTTCCATGGTGCGTTCCATGGCAGCGTCACCGAGGCGGCCGGTGACGGACACGCCTTCGCCCAGGCGGACGATGCGCGTGAAGCCATCGAGGACGCGGAAGCCATGCTCATGTGGGCGGGCGATCAGCAGGCGGCAATTGTTAGTGCCAAGATCAAGCGCGGCGTAAATCGGCCCGCGATGCTTGCGGGGCGGATTGGTGGCGGTCGCTGTCCGCTTGTCCGCTGAATCGGGCGGGTGCCCCCCTGCCCTCCCCATCTGGCCGGAACCGGACGGGGCACGGATTGCCGGCTCGTCCAGAGACGAGGTTACGGCGGCGGACCGATCGGAATCGGTCACATCAGTCTCCTATATGCGCGGTCGCGGAAGCCGGTTTTTGCCGGTCGCGCCCGAGCGCACTGTTTTTCGTGTCGAAGATGACGGTAGAGCAAGGGGCGGGTTAGCGCAATGGAGGGTGCCGCAGGTGGCTTATGCGAAGCACGAAAACCAGACTGCCGAATGCTTGTCCAAATTGCAGGAATGATGCTTGCTTAGGCAGATTGCCGCCTGATTATGCGTTGCGCAGGCTTGCGCTATGTGGCCGCGGCTCTCGCAAGTCCCATTAACTTATTGATTCTACTAATTATTTTCAGCCGAAACGCGAGTGGCACGGTTCGTGCTTTTGTATCGGTACAGGGCCCGATAGCGGGTTCTACATTATTCGGCGTCCAGCGTTGGGCGCCACCGCAAGGCAAAGCTGCCAACTGTTCCGCGATCCCGGTCACCCGACCGGACGCGTTTCGGTTGGCAGCTTTTTCGTTTTGCGCCGCCGCACAGGAGAAACGCGCGTGACCGAGAAACTCGTCATCATCGGCAATGGCATGGCACCGGGGCGCATGCTCGAGCATCTGTTCGAAGCTGCGCCCGGTCGCTTCGAGGTGACCATCTTCAACGCGGAACCGCGGGTCAACTACAACCGGCTGATGCTGTCGCCGGTGCTGTCGGGCGAGAAGACGTATGAGGAAATCATCACCCATGGCGACGAGTGGTACGACGCCAATGGCGTGACGCTGCACAAATCGTCGCCGGTGACGCTGATCGATCGCGAGGCCAAGCGGGTGGTTTCGACCAACGGCATCGTCGCCGACTATGACAAGCTGGTGATCGCGACGGGATCGTCGCCATTCATTCCGCCAGTGCCGGGGCACCAGTTGCCAGGTGTCGTGACCTATCGCGACCTCGATGACGTCGACAAGATGCTGGCGGCCGGCAAGGGCAGCAAGGTGGTGGTGATCGGCGGCGGCCTGCTCGGGCTGGAGGCCGCAGCTGGCCTCAAGATGCAGGGCATGGACGTGACCGTGCTGCACCTGATGCCGACGCTGATGGAACGGCAGCTCGACCCGGCGGCAGGGTATCTGCTGGAGAAGGCTTTTGCCGATCGCGGCGTGACCGTGATCACCAAGGCCAATACCAAGCAGGTGCTGGGCACCAATCGCGTCGAGGGTGTTGAACTCGCCGATGGGACGGTGATCCCCTGCTCGATGGTGGTGATGGCGGTGGGTATCCGCCCGTCGTCCGGTCTGGCCAAGGCGAGCGGGCTGGCGGTCAATCGCGGTATTGTGGTCGACGACCAGATGCGGACCGATGACCCGCATATCTTTGCGCTGGGCGAATGCGCTGAGCATCGCGGCACCTGCTACGGCCTCGTGGCGCCGCTCTATGAGATGGGCCAGGTCCTGGCGCAGACACTGGCCGAAGAGGAGGCGAGCTATCAGGGCTCGGTGACCTCGACCAAGCTCAAGGTGACCGGCATCGACCTGTTCTCGGCTGGTGATTTTGGTGAGGGCGAAGACCGCGAGGAGGTGGTGCTGCGCGACGCCAGTGCCGGTGTCTACAAGCGACTGGTGCTGAAGGACGACCGCATCATCGGCGCGGTGCTCTATGGCGAGACGTCCGACGGTCCATGGTTCTTCGACCTGCTCAAGCGCGGCGTCGATACGCGCGAAATGCGCGACACTTTGATCTTCGGCCAGGCCTATCAGGGGGGCGCCCCCCTGGACCCTATGGCGGCCGTTGCAGCCTTGCCGGATGAGGCAGAGATCTGTGGCTGCAACGGCGTGTGCAAGGGCAAGATCACCGGCGCAATATCAGGCAAGGGCTTGACCGGGCTCGATGGCGTGCGGGCCCATACCAAGGCCTCGGCCTCGTGCGGCTCCTGCACGCATCTGGTTGAGCAGCTGCTGCACCTGACACTGGGCGACAGCTACAATCCGGCGGCCGTGCAGCCGATGTGTCCGTGCACCGAATATGGCCATGACGATGTTCGCAGGCTGATCATCGCCAAATCGCTCAAGTCCATCCCCGAGGTGATGCAGGAACTGGAGTGGAAGACCTCGTGCGGCTGCGCCAAGTGCCGGCCGGCGCTGAACTACTATCTCGTGGCCGACTGGCCGGGTGAATATGAGGATGACGGGCAGAGCCGGTTCATCAACGAGCGCGTGCATGCCAATATCCAGAAGGACGGCACCTATTCGGTGGTGCCGCGCATGTGGGGTGGCATGACCAACCCCAAGGAATTGCGCGCCATCGCCGACGTCGCCGACAAGTTCGCCATTCCGGCGGTGAAGGTGACCGGCGGCCAGCGTATCGATTTGCTGGGCGTCAAGAAGGAAGACCTGCCGGCGGTCTGGGCCGATCTCAACGCCGCTGGCATGGTTTCGGGCGCCGCCTATGCCAAGGGACTGCGCACGGTCAAGACCTGCGTCGGCTCGGACTGGTGCCGGTTCGGCACGCAGGATTCGACCGGGTTGGGCATCCGCATCGAAAAATTCATGTGGGGCGCCTGGACGCCGGCCAAGCTCAAGCTGGCGGTGTCCGGTTGCCCGCGCAACTGCGCCGAGGCGACGTGCAAGGATATTGGCGTGATCTGCGTCGACTCCGGCTACGACATCCACTTTGCCGGCGCCGCCGGGCTCGACATCAAGGGCACCGAACTGCTGTGTCACGCCGACAGCGAGGACGAGGCACTCGAAATCATCGTGGCGCTGACGCAGCTCTATCGTGAGCAGGGCCGCTACCTCGAGCGCATCTACAAGTGGGCCAAGCGGGTCGGCACGCCATCGATCCTGGCCAATGTGGTCAACGACCGCGAGAAGCGCCGCGCCTATTACGAACGCTTCGTCTATTCGCAGACATTTGCCCAGGTCGACCCTTGGGAAGAGCGCGTCAATGGCAAGGACGCACATGAATTCGAGGCGATGGCCGAGTTTGGCATGCCGGTGGCAGCGGAGTGACACAGATGAACCAGTGGATCGATATCGGCAGCATCGACGCCATCCCGCGCCGTGGCGCGCGCTGCGTCAACACGCCAGCGGGCAAGATCGCGGTGTTCCGCACGCAGGAAGACCAGGTCTTCGCGCTGGAAAACCGCTGCCCGCACAAGCAGGGGCCGCTGAGCGAGGGCATAGTGCATGGCGCGTCAGTGACGTGCCCGCTGCATAACTGGGTGTTTGATTTGCAGACTGGTAAGGCCATGGGGGCGGATGAAGGCCAGGTCCGGACCTACCCAGTGCAGGTGATGGATGGGCGGGTGATGATGATGGAGGCCGAGGTGATGATGGTGGCTGCGGAGTAGGTGGCCTTGCTCAGCCAGCATCGGTTCGCACCAATTTGCCAATTGCCACTACCGTATGGGAATGGTCGAAGCGTTTAGCCTCAGGCCAGCATATCCTCGTTCATTCAGAAGCAGATGCGCCGCTGCCATTGCAGCATCCGGCCAAGAGCATGGACCAACCATCAAGCTGGTGACCGGCAGCAATTGCTCATTCGTCGGCTTGAATTCGAAATACGGGGTGATCCCAACATGCGAAGGCCGAAATAATGGCGTGTTACCCATGTTCTGGATCATTCCGGCCTCAAGAAGTAGCCGCCATTCCTGTTCTGCTTCGAAGGCCGGGTTCTTGAACCAATATGTCACCAGAGACAATTCATGGGCAGCCGAGTCTATCAGGAAGCTCACACGATCCGGGTCGTCGCGCGTTTCAGCGGGAAGCAACATTGCCTTGGCATAGACGCCCGCGACGACACGTTGGGCAATTTCAATCTGCTTCGCCTCGTCGTAGATCATTTTTATCAAGATTGGCGGGAAGTTATATCCTTCAGGCATATGAAGTTTTGTCGGATCGAACCCGAGCGAATAGGAAACTACGTCACGGCCGTAGTCCCTCCATTGATTGAGTAAGTTCGCGCTTTCACACAAGCAAAAGACTGCCGCACGATTAGGCATAGAAATCGTCTCAAGCCGCTGCACAACCCGATCTACCAATATTTTGTCGCGATCTTCTTTGCGGGTGTTCGCAAAAGCCTCGGCGACCTTGGTTACGACACCAACGCCCCACAAGACCTCAGAGCTGTCGTTCAAATATCGAGTATCGGTAAACCAAAGAGAGTGATTAGTTAGGATGCCCAAGAGGCCGCTTGTACTGGTATAGTGGTACAGCTCCTTCGGCGTCTGCTGCGGTCGGTATGTGTCAAGGGCCGAACGGGCGATCCCCATGAAGGGGCTGCCCTTGGGTAGTGGTGTATCCGGCAGTCCCACTTGGCTCATACGCCAAAAGCCCCTCTCGGTTGTCGCATCCATGTCGCATGGATTCACCGAGCGTGTCGACAAAACACCCAAATGCAGGGATGCGCCCCGCAGTATGATTCCAATATCGCGCGATCCGATCTCTGGAATAGAGCCGCGATTTGACAGATGAGAATTTGGCCAGGGAACCTGAGGCTGCAGTTCTACCATTGAACTATTCCCCAGCAGGCCGTGACCGGCTGGCGCGGGCGATGGGTCGCCTCGGCGTAGGCGGCCTCCGCGCGCGGTGCAGCACCTACCGCATCGATATCGGGCATGACAGCAGTCTTGCGGACAACGTCCTTCCTCCCGGACGGGGCCCGCAATCGCAAAGCACGTCCGTTGATTTGCGCCAGATCAAGAACGGCAAGTCGAGATCATGCTTTGGAGGGGCGGTTGGCAAAACACAGCTCAACCAGCATCAGTTGAGAGACGATGGAACGGATCAGGATCACGCAGCACACGTCACTCGGCGCATTCTGGTTTGGTGGATGGTTGTTCAGTATCGGCTACCCACCTCAATTTTGGATGGGCCTGCTGGGATTGTTCGTGTGGCCTTACTTCATCGGGGCGCATCTGGCGCCAGCGCTTGTCTGACGTGTCGTCACCCTGCCCTCGGACCAAAAGCCGAGAAAGGCCAAGTCCACAAAATGTTGGAATACTCAATTGACGCGCGACGGGTAGACGCCACCGGCAGCATTGCCTTGGTAAGGCAGGCAGAGGTGACGCTGGATACATCGTTGTTGGGTCGGGCGGACGCTTTCAATCCGGCTGAGATGCTCCTGGCGGCGCTGGCAGCCTGCATGATCAAGAGCGCCGAGCGCGCAATTCCGTTGCTCGAATTCGATCTGCGGGGGATGAGTGTCCATTTGCACGCGGTCCGCAGCGATGCTCCGCCCCAGATTACGTCTATCGATTATCTCCTGACCGTCGACACCGACGAGAGCGATCGGCGCATCGACCTGCTGCATACCAACATCCGCAAGTACGGCACGATCTCCAATACCCTGGTGAAGGCAGTTGAGTTGACTGGCCGCATTGTTCGCAAGGCTAGCGCAGGGCGCGAAGCGCATTGAGAATCACAGCAACGTCGATGGCTTCCTGCAACAGGGCACCCTGCACCGGGGGCAAGTAACCGAGAGCGGCCGCAAGCATGGCAGCCATGGAAAGTCCAAGCCCGGCCAGGACGCTCTGCAGGGCGATGGCACGGGTGCGGCGGGCAATGGTAATGGCTTTGGCAAGGGGCTCCAGCTGATCCACCAGCAGAACGACGCCAGCCGCTTCCGAGGAGGAAGCCGTGCCCCGCGCGCCCATAGCAACACCTACATCAGCGGCGGCCAGAGCGGGTGCATCGTTGACGCCATCTCCCACCATCATTACCGGGCCAGAGGCAGCTTCGGACCGGACGACCGCTACCTTCTGTTCCGGGCTGAGCTCGCCCCGGGTCAGATCGACGCCCAGTGCGTTGCCGACCGCGAGGGCGATTTCCTGTTTGTCCCCCGATGCCAGAACGATCCGCCTGATGCCTGCGTGCCGCAACGATGCCAGCATGGCCCCGGCATCGTCCCGGACACGGTCTTCCAGGACGATGACGCCTGCAAGCATGCCATCCACTGCAACGGCAACGGTCGTCGCATCGAGGCCAAGCCCTGCATGCAGTGCCTGGATATCGTCGTCTCCGATCCGACGATGTACGAAGCTGTCCCCTCCCACCACAATCTGCCGCCCTTCAACCTGGCCCTCAATACCAAGTCCGGGAGTTTCGTTGACATTGGTTGGGGAAGACAGCACCAGACCGCGGCCGGTGGCCGCCTCAATCAGGGCGGCGGCGACGACGTGACCTGAAGCCTGGTCGAGACTTGCCGCCAGGCGCAGCACGTCAGCTTCGGAAAAGTCCTTGCTCGATCTGATGTCGCTGACCACGGCCCGACCGTGGGTCAATGTCCCGGTCTTGTCGAGAATGGCGGTCTGGATCCCCGCCAATGCCTCCAACACGCCGCCACTCTTGATGAGGACGCCGGCACGAGCCGCGCGGGACATGCCGGAAATAACAGCGACAGGCACGGCCAGGATCAGCGGGCAAGGCGTTGCCACCACGAGAACGGCAAGCGCTCGCAGCGGATCCTGCGATATTATCCAGGCCAGTGCCGCGATCACCACCGTCAGCGCCAGAAAGCCTATCGCGTAGCGATCTGCGATCCGCACCATGGGCGCCTTGCTGTTCTGAGCCGCCTCGACCAGCCGCACTATGCCGGCATAGGTACTTTCCGCAGCGGCCCGCGTGGCAATGAGTTCGAATGCCGGGCCGGCCGATGTCGATCCGCTCAATGCCTCGCCACCCGCGCCGACCCGTTGCGGCACGGACTCTCCTGTGAGGGTGGATAGATCAAGCAGCGCAAATGTGCCGGCAACGCGCCCATCGACCGGCAGCACCTCGCCTTGCCGTATCAGTATGCGGTCGCCCGCCACGATTGCGGCGATTGGGACCTCCTCGAGCCCCGATCCCTGGTACCGCATTGCCGTATGGGCAACCCGCCCCAGCAGGGCGGTCATTTCGTGCCGTGCCCGACCTTGTGCGAAGCTTTCGAGAAGCTGGCCGCCCGCATACATCAAGGCGACGACATTGCCGGCGAGCGGTTCCCCAAACACCAGTGCCGCCGACATCGATAAGGCGGCAACGACGTCGAGGCCGACATCGCCGCGGCGCAACGAAACAACGATCTGGATCAGCAGTGTGATCAGGACAGGCAGCGTCGCCACGGTCCATGTCGTTTCGGCCAAAGCGCCAGACGCGCTCCACCAAAGGGCGGCACCTAGCGCCAGGCCGAGCAAGGGGAGAGCGACCAGCGCGTAGGGGAACAGGCGGACAATCGTGCGCTCTCTTGCTTCGAGCGGCGGTGCCAGTCTCATTTGAGGCTGCGCGGCGTGGCAGCGCTCAGGCCGCGCGCTTCCATTTCGCGCCTGACAGCCACAGGAATTTCCCGGCAGTCACAGTTGGCGGCGTGCTTGATATGCCAGGCGATGCGGTCATCGAGCGTCGCGTTTCTCGGCATCTTGTGCAGGGCGTGCCATTCGCGGTTGATCGCCATCAGTTCCCCTGGACCACCTTATTGGTGCATGTGTGTTGCCGCATGGAACTGCTTCCGTGCCA
Organism: Devosia sp. SL43; assembly: GCF_021729885.1. Lineage (NCBI taxonomy): Bacteria > Pseudomonadati > Pseudomonadota > Alphaproteobacteria > Hyphomicrobiales > Devosiaceae > Devosia > Devosia sp. SL43. The sequence goes on along the minus strand of NZ_CP063401.1, from coordinate 4,142,882 downwards.
CCGCGCTGGCTGGATCCTAAGCCGGCACGCGACGCCCCGATTTGATTTGGCGCAAGTGGGACCCTGGCCTAATGCGACAGCAGGATGGGTAGCCGGGGTCCGTGCAGGACCGAGCGGGTTGCACCACCCAGCACGAATTCCTGCAGACGATTTCTGCCATAGGCGCCCATTACTAGAAGGTTCGCGTCATGGTTGACCGCGACTGCCTGCAGCGTGTCGCCGGTCGAGGCGGTTCCGCGCTCCTGGTGCAGGTGCTTGTTTCGGACGCCATGATGGTCGAGCAACGCCTGGACGCCCGCGATCCCTGCTGGATCGACGACCTTGTCGTCGCCGACAGTCAGGATTGAAACAAGATCGGCCAGCACGAGAAGCGGCATTGCATCACGGAGCGCCCGCGATGCGGCTCGGCCGCCGTCCCAGGCGACGATCACATTGAAAGGGGCGGCTCGCTGCTCGGCGACCGGCACTACCGCCGTGAGCGGTACGACCAGCACTGGTCCGCCGGAGTCAAAGATCAACGCCTCTGTATCGGCCCGGCGCTGCGGATCGGAGCCGTCGAGCACGGCAATGGCCAGGTCGTGGTGGCGGGAGAGCGGAACCAGGCCGTCGGCGAATGCCTCAGGCCGGCACCGCACGGTCCGGACGTCCAGATCGACGCCCAGGTTCTGGGCCCGCTCCCGGAGCCACAGGCCCATGCTCGCCCCATTTTCGCGGCTGTGCGCTTCCGCATCTGCGGCCATTTTCGAAAGTCCTAGCAGCGCCTCGCCTAGGGCGCTGTTGATCGGGGCTATGTCCACTTCCTGGACAATAGCCGTCACGCTGGCGCTCAGCCTGGCGGAGAGGCCGAGGGCGTATCCCAGGCCGACTTTGGAGGTAACGTCGGGGTAAGTTGCAATCGGCAGCAGGATGTTCATGCTCATCGCTATTCGCCCGGCGCCAGAACTGTGGCGGAGGTATTGCCGGGATGCGCTGCTTCGCGAGCCGACCAGCGACCGATCGTGACAACAGTCGCGGCGCCAAAGCCGAAGAAGAGGATCATTAGTGTCACGAGCCACCCGACGAATGGGATCATGCCGACCAAGGCAGACGCGATCAGGGCGACCGCCAGTACGCCCAGACGCTTAAGGTTTGTATCGACAGTCACAAAGGCACTGGCGATCCTGAGGCCGATGAGAAACGCACCGCCGAGATAAGCCAGGCTGCAGGCGACTATGGCAAAGACAATGACCAACGGCACGAGCAATATGCCGACAATGGTCATGGCGAGGACGGGGACGAGGCCGAGAATGGCAGCGAAGGCCAAAATCCCGAGGCCCAGGTTGCGGAACGGGCGATTCTCGGCCGCAACCTGCAGTGCCGACACAGTCTTGGGCAGAAGGGCAATCAGGCCCGCACCGACCAGGACCAGCACCAGCCACCAGGCGGCCAGGGTCCAGAATACCGGCCAGAAGCGACCAACCACGCTTCCTGCGGTCTTGCCCGCTTCCGAGACATAGTCTGGAGAATCCAGCAGCTCGAAGCGAACCCGATCTGCGGATGCAACCGAGGCCGGGACGGTGATTTCCTTGGGCGCGCGGATATCAAGGATGCCGTCGACCCGCGCTCCCGGCCCGAAGGTAAGGGTCTCGCCGTAGAAGCTGAAATCGCCCGAAACTACCGCATCCAGCGTAAGAGATTGAGCAGAAATCAGGGCAGAGCCTCCGACAGGGGCACCCAGGACGACGGTGGCTCCGGCAAGCCTGGCATTTCCGGATACAGGGGCCGTGGTCAGCACGGTGACCGTGTTTGCGGCCGCTGTCAGATCGCTGCCGACAGCGCCGTTGATGCTCACCGAGAAGCCGGCCGCATAGACATCGCCGGAGACATCGGCGTTCACATCGACATCATAGCCGGCAAGGTGTGCGTCACCCAGCACCGGCCCCGAAAGGGTAACGTCATTTCCCACAACGAACGCGTCGCGCTGGACGGGTTCGGCGATCGTGGCGACCTGCCCGGCGGTGAACTGGTCGCCACCGAAAGTAAGTTTGGCCTCGTCAGCTTGCGCGAGGGAATACGAGCCGAACAGAAGGCCAGCGACAAGCAGTGAATGGAGCGGCTTCATCATATGTGTCCTCCGGAATGTGAAGGCAATCATGACGCACCGCCAGAGTGACATCTTGATCGGCATCAAAAGCAGCTGGACCAGTGACAAAAATGATCGTGATCGCCCCGATTGACCCAGGTCAAAAGCCTGCGGGGCGGATCTGAGATGGTGATTGGAAGAAAGAGGAGATCAATCGTGACCGAAGACCCCAAGACCACCTGGAAAACCTTCACTGAAGAGATCGAAGTGACGGGCCACCAACTCGTCGAGCACGTGACGCGCCTGTTGGCCGAAGGCAATGTGCGGCAACTTCAGCTACGCTCTGAAAGGGGCGATGTTTATGTGGCCGTGCCGCTCGCCGCCGGCGCCATCGTTGGCGGCGTTGTGGTCCTTGCTGCCCCATGGTTGGCGATTATCGGCGCCATCGCCGGCCTTGCTGCAAAGGTCACAATCGGGGTCGTGAGAGCGACGCCGCCCTCGGCCGATGAAACCGCACAGGACACCGGCGAACCCCCATTGGGAGACAACTGACGCCCGAGGCCGAACCCGCTGCAGTCTGTCTGGCGACGCCAGGCAGATCAGGCCATTGGCCGCCTACCCGGCCAGCCGCACCAGGGCAGACTGGTTCATAACTTCGACCTGGCTCACCGACGGCAGTCGGATCACACCCGAGTCTTTGAGTAGTTTGAGTACGCGCGACACCGTTTCGAAGGTGAGGCCGAGATAGTCGGCAATATCGCTGCGCTGCATAGAAAGGTCGATGAAGCGAACAGCGTCTTGCCGATCAAGCAGATCGACCAGAAAAGCCGCCACTTTCTCGGAGGCGTTCATCCGACCAAGCAGCAGCAGGTGGTCCTGGATGCGGGACAGTGTACGTAGCGCGATGGCTAGCTCATTTGCACCCAGCCCATTATCCGCATTCGGGCGAAGCAGCCGAACGCCGGCATTGTCCACGCTCTCGGCATAATTTCGATGCTCGCCACCCGGCTCGAACCCGAAGACCTCGCCGGCAAAATGGAATGAATTGATCTGCCGGCGGCCATCGGCGGTCAGACGACAGATGCGCACCGTGCCGAACTCCACGAGGTAAAGTGGACCGCCGGTCTCACCCTGCGCGTAGATCACCTCGTTGGGGTGATAGAACGAGACCGCGCAGGGGCGAGTATTTGCCAGCATCGACCGCACGACTGCATCATGGGGACCGGTGGGTGTGGGCGTGTTCGAGGTCTGAAGATGGTTCAACTGAGTCAACATGGCCGGGGTCCTCGGATTTGATGAACCGAGAGTGGCTGAACTGACTCGCCAGGAAAATTCCGGTGCAGCGACTAGGGAGACTACTTAGTGCGACCACTATCCCGGGACCAACGGAGCGCCTGCGCGACGGCCGCGAGCAGCGGTTCGCCCAGCAAGGGCTTGCGAACAACACGAAATGCCTGCGCTTCAAGAACGGGCGAAGGCGCTCCGGCGAGCAGGATGATGGGGCCGGACGTCCTGTAGCGTTCCGGCATTTCCTGTTCGGACCCGGGAAGCGCCCCGTGGTCCAGGATGGTGCAATCGAAGGTTTCTTTGCTCAGTCGACTGGCCAGAGCAGCATGTGAACTCACAGTGTAACCTGCCGCCTCCAGCAAAAACTCCAGCGATCGACGCAGGTCAATATCAGGGGCTACAATCAGCAAGTGGCCGCTGGCCATGAGTCAGGTTTCCGAGCACCTTAAGGTCGTGCTTGTTCGTTTCTAGCGCGGTTGGAATCGGGGGCGTTTGCCGCAGATCAAATCCTTGCAGGATTGATCAGGCCCTCTGGATGCTCAGGATCATACGAACCAGCTCGGGTAGGTTCTTGGCCTGCATCTTCGACATCAGACCTGCACGGTAGACTTCCACAGTTCGTGGGCTGATGCCCAGATCAAAGGCGATGGTTTTGTTCGGTTCGCCTGACACGACACCATTGAGCACCTGCATCTCGCGTTCGCTTAGCGTGGCCATGCGTTGCCGAGTTGCCTCGATCGACGCCTCGATCTCGTGCTGTGACTGCGCCACGTTGACCGCGCGCTGTATCGACTCGATAAGGACGTCGTCACTGAAAGGCTTTTCGATGAAATCCAGTGCGCCATTCTTCATGGCCTCGACCGCCATCTGGACATCGCCGTGACCGGTGATGACGATGGCGGGTAGTAGTGCTCCGGCTTCGCGCAGGCGTTTCAGCAATTCGACGCCGCTCATATCTGGCATGCGCAGGTCCGTCACCAGGCACCCTGATCGTATACCGCTCGCGCGAAGCAGGAAATCGGTCGCGCTCACATGCGTACGCACGGCAAAGCCGGCGCTGCCTAGCAAGAAGGCCACGGAGTTCCGAACCGCCTCTTCGTCATCGACGATATGAACCACGATATCGACATCGGACATCAGGCTGGCTCCCCGATCACTGGCAGCGTAAAGCGGAACGTCGCCCCGCCGGACGCGTTTCTACTCACCCCGATCGTGCCGCCATGGGCTTCGATGATGCGTTTGGATATCGACAGACCGACACCCATGCCCGAGGGTTTGCTGGTCACGAAAGGCTGGAACAACTGGGGCGAAATATCATCCGATATTCCGGGCCCGGTATCCGACACCTCTATCATGAGCATGTCGCCCACATCGGTCTGAGCGCTCACCGTCAGGTCTTTGACGGGGCTATCGCGCATTGCTTCCATCGCGTTTCGCATCAGGTTGATCAGCACCTGCTGGATCTGAACACGATCCACCAATACCAGTTCGAGCCCGTCGCCATAATCAAAGACGGTTCGAATGCCGCGTTCCCGAGATCCAACGAGCGCCAGCGCGCCGGCTTCCTCGACGACATTCTTGATATCTTCAGGATGGCGCTCCGTGTCCCCTCGCGTGATGAACTGCCTGAGATGGCGTATGATTTCTCCGGCTCGTAATGCCTGCTTTGATGCGTCCGACAGAGCGCCGCGCATGCGTGCAGCTGGCTCCGTATCGATCTTGTCGAGCATGCGTATGCAACCCTGAACGTAGTTGGCGATCGCCGACAATGGCTGGTTGAGCTCGTGCGCCAGGGTTGATGCCATTTCCGCCAACTCGTTCAATCGGGCAAGTCGCGCCAGTTCGCCTTGCGCTTCGTTGAGCCGGGCCTGGCTTTCCTCCTGCTCAGTCAAGTCGCGAATGAAGCCGGTGAAATACCTCTTGTCCCCCGATTGCATCTCACCGACCGCCAGCTTCATCGGAAAGGTCGACGCGTCCTTTCGACGTCCAACCACAACGCGATCGACTCCGATGATCCGCTTCTCGCCGGTACCAAGGTAACGCGCGAGGTAGCCATCATGCTGTTCTCGATAGGGGCCCGGCATCAGGACGCTGACATTTTCGCCCACCACTTCTGGCGAAGTGTAGCCAAACTGCCGTACCGCTGCTGTGTTGAAGGAGATGATCGTGCCATCGGTCTCGATTACGATCGTGGCATCGGGCACGGTATCAAGGATCGACTGCAAATGAGCTTCGCGACGATGGAGCGCGCGCGTGCTGTCTTCGGCTGCGGTGCGCGCGCGCCTAGACGAGTCGCCCAGCCAAGCCATCGTCACGCCGACGATCACGAACAGCAGCACATTGATTGCGACCGTCGCGGGGTCATCGCGGCCGGAGGCGAAGTAGATAATGATGGGCGCAGACAGCGCGGTAGCTAGCAATCCTGGGAGCAGGCCCCCCGCAGCGGCTCCAACAAGGATGGCCGGTGTGAACAGCAATCCAATGGCCGAGTTGGGCAAGGCGTCGTCAATCCCGAAGCGGACCAGGAACGCGACCGCGATCAGTGCGCCCGAAAGCGCATATGCGTTCCACCGTCCTCGTTGAGAGACCATCCGTGTGCCTGCCAGAGCCCGATCGCAGCAGTCGGTTCAAATACAGACTGCATCGCGGTTTGGGGCGGCTTGCAGTTTACGGGCGAGGAAGTGTCCGACGCAAGCTGACTTATCGAGGGTGCGGCCGGGGAGCTGGATGTCGGCTCGATCACCCTTGGGCGAGCTCAGGTTTGTCTAGCCGCATGTGATCCTGAATGCGGCCTGCGCCTGGGACGCCGTCGACGATGACCCGGATCGCTCGGCGTTCATTTTCGTCGCGGATGGTTCCCCCCAGATGAACCGTCCCGTCGACGACTGTTACCGTGGGACTGATGCTCACGTGCAAAATCGTGCGCAGTCGGGCCGCGATGCTGCGGCAAAGCGCTTCGTCCCCGTCAGCTATCGGCGACGGTTTGCTGCGCGCGATAATGCCAAGCAAATCGGACCGGCTGACCATGCCGACGAGTTGCCCCTCGCGGGTGACTGGCACGCGCTTTATCTTGCGGCTGCTGAAAATCGACGCGATCTCCTCGACCGTGGTTTCTTCGTTCACGGTGACGACCGGTTGAGACATAATATCTGCCACGCGCCAGCTATGTGACTTGATGAAGTCGTCGGTGGCCTCCGGCGTCGATAGGTCGTCCGCAGCGGGATGGCCGAGTTCCATGCGATTGACGAGATCCCCCTCGGTGACGACTCCGACCAGTTCGCCATCATTGTCGATGACGGGCAGGCCGCTGACGGAATTGTCGAGCATGATTTGTGCCGCATGGGCGACGCTGTTCCCCGGGCTCAGCGTCACCACATGTGGCGACATTACATCCTTGGCTTTCATTGAGGTCTCCAAAGGTTCAGCTGACAAACATCGTTCCACGGTGCAGACGACCTGATCATCAAACCAGGGTGTCGGCCCACCCGTGAGCGCGCTCTATCTCCCCCGCCTTGAGCGGCCCTTCGTTGCCGCTGACGAGGAAGGCGCCCGGATCGCCGCGCACTTCGATACCGTGGCTCTGCAGCGCGGCAACCATCCGTTGGTCCGCATACCCGCCTACCTCGATTACCCACCTCAGCGGTGCAGGCTGGACTGTTTCAAGATCGAGCCTGGTGTCGAAGACCGCCGCGACCATGCCGTTGGGAAACCGAACCAATTCGGCCAGGTACTCCTGAATTTGTGGTGTGGGCTGGAAGCCGCGTGTGGGCGATCCGATAATCAACAGATCAGTGTCGGAAAGCTCGACCCCCTTGGCTTCCTGCACCGTAGCCAGCCGTACGTGATTTTCGCTTCCGAGCCTTTCCGCCACGGCCTGCGCCACCTTGGCAGTGTTTCCGAAGATGCTGTCGTACACGATTGTCACGTTCATGATCGCCTCCGCACCACTAGCTACCAAAGCGGAAGCTCGCTTTCTTTGATTTGGCTCAATGTTCGAGAGACATCGAGCCAGCTGGTTGGTCTGTCGGGCAACGAGCGGAACCTGTCGCCCCGGAACTGGTTGACGCTGATACATTGAGTCTGGAGTGCCTCCGCCATTGAGCCAGATCAATCGGCCAAGGAATACGGATGGCATGATCGCCACCCTGATGGTTGGCCGCTACCGGCAACAAGTTTCATCAAACCGCAACGCAGGGCACATCCGTGAAAAACTGCATAGGCGACAGCAGCACACTGGCCCTCAATGGCGGATCCTCCAGCCTGAAGTTCGGCCTGTTCGAGACAGATGGTGGAGCCCGACGCATTGGCGGTCAGTTCAGCAGACTGGCGGGCAGTGCAATCTTTGAAGTGGATGGCCCGGGCCCCGGCCATCGTGCTGAGACCTTGCCCTTGACTAGCCACACCGAGGCACTGGAGGTGCTTTTCGACTGGATCGATCAAGAGTCGGGCGCCTGGTCAGTCGCGGCGATCGGTCACCGCGTCGTCCATGGCGGGCCGCGCTATCGCAGCCACTGCCTTGTCGATGATGCACTTCTGGCTGAACTTGAGCGTATCGCGGACTATGCCCCCGAGCATCTGCCGTCCGAGATCGACATGATGCGGTCATGTCATCGGCGCTATCCTGACGTGCCGCAGGTGGCCTGCTTCGATACGGCCTTCCACAGTGACATGCCACTGGTCGCACGGCTGCTGCCCATTCCGCGCCGCTACTTCGATCAGGGCATCCAGAAATATGGCTTTCATGGGCTGTCCTACACCTACCTCTTGCAACAGCTGCGCCACCTTGCCGGCGCACCCTTGGCGAATGGCCGGGTGATCCTGGCCCATCTCGGCAGCGGCGCCAGTCTTGCTGCTGTCCACAAAGGACACAGCATCGACACGACAATGGGATTTACTCCCTCGGCCGGCATACCAATGGGGACCCGCAGCGGTGACCTTGATCCGGGTTTGATCAGTTACCTCGCCCAAAACGAGGGCATGAATTCCTCGGCATTCGACCACATGGTCAACCACCAATCGGGCCTTCTTGGCGTGTCCGGGACCAGTTCGGACGTTCGTGACCTGATGGCGGCGGAAACCAGCGACCCGCGTGCGGCCGATGCTCTCGCGCTGTTCTGCTATCGCATCAGACAGAGCATTGGCGCCTTTGCCGCCACAATGGGCGGCCTCGACGCGCTCGTCTTCAGTGGCGGCATCGGCGAGAACGCCCCCAAGATCCGCGAGCGTATCTGCGACGGCTTGGCCTTCCTGGGCATCGAGCTGGATACGAACCTCAATCAGGCCGGCGCCGCTGTCATCTCGGCCCCGACATCCCGCGTGCCGGTCCGCATCATTCCCGCCAACGAGGAAGCGGTCATCGCCGCGACCGTCGCTATCCTGTTGCAGCAGAAGGACACCACGTCATGAAGGCTCCGCTCTCCCCCGACCAGTTGGCAGGCATCCATGCCTACTGGCAGGCTGCAAACTACCTCTCTGTTGGCCAGATCTACCTGCGGGACAATCCTCTGCTGACCGAAAAGCTGACCCTGGCCCATGTGAAACCGCGCCTGCTCGGGCATTGGGGGACCACGCCGGGCCTTAACTTCGTCTATGCCCACCTGAACCGCGTGATCAAGGCCATGGACCTCAACATGATCTACGTGACCGGCCCTGGACATGGCGGCCCGGGCATCGTCGCCAACACTTATCTTGAGGGAACCTATAGCGAGCTCTACCCCGCGATCTCCCAGGACAAGGCCGGCCTCAAGAAACTCATGACGCAGTTCTCGTGGCCGGGCGGTATTCCCAGCCACGTCGCTGCCGAGGTGCCGGGCTCGATCAATGAAGGGGGCGAGCTGGGTTATTCGCTGATGCACGCCTACGGCGCCGCGTTCGACAACCCAGATCTGATCGTAGCCTGCGTGGTAGGCGACGGCGAGGCCGAAACCGGCGCGCTGGCCACCAGCTGGCATTCCAACAAGTTCCTCAACCCGGCGCGCGACGGCGCGGTGCTGCCGATCCTGCACCTGAACGGCTACAAGATTGCCAGTCCCACCATCCTGTCGCGGATCAGCCATGACGAGCTTGCGGCGCTGTTTCGCGGCTATGGCTATACGCCTTACTTCGTCGAGGGCAGTGAGCCCGAGCTGATGCATCAGGCGATGGCGGCGACGCTCGACACTGTCATCGCCGACATCAGGGCCATCCAGGCACGCGCTCGCAGTGGCGGGGATACGAACCGGCCGCTGTGGCCGATGATCGTGCTGCGTTCCCCAAAGGGCTGGACGGGTCCAAAGCAAGTCGACGGCAATCCGACCGAGGGGACCTGGCGTTCCCATCAGGTGCCGCTGGCCCGACTGGCGGAAGACCCAGGCCATCTCGAAATACTCGAGACCTGGCTTCTCAGCTACAAGCCGGAGGAACTGTTCGACGCCACGGGTCGGTTAAGGCAAGACTTGGCCGCGCTGGCGCCGAGCGGCCTCCGCCGCATGAGCGCTAACCCCCATGCCAATGGTGGATTGCTGCTCGCAGACCTGAAATTGCCTGACTTCCGGGACTATGCCATCGATGTCGCTGTGCCCGGTAGCGTGACCGGCGAAGCGACGCGTGCGGCGGGCCAGTACCTTCGCGACGTGCTCACGCTCAACGCAGATGCAAGCAACTTCCGCATCTTTGGCCCTGACGAAACCGAATCCAACCGGCTCGGTGCGGTGTTCGAGGCCACTAGCCGCGTGTTCATCGGCGATCAGCTCGACACCGACCGGCAACTCTCGGCCGACGGGCGGGTGATGGAAGTCCTCAGCGAACACCTCTGCCAGGGCTGGCTCGAAGGCTACCTGCTCACCGGCCGCCACGGCTTCTTATCCTGCTACGAGGCCTTCATCCACATCGTGGATTCCATGTTCAACCAGCACGCCAAATGGCTGAACGTGGCCAAGGACGTGCCCTGGCGCAAGCCCATTGCCTCGCTCACCTATCTGCTCACCTCCCATGTCTGGCGTCAGGATCACAACGGCTTCAGCCATCAGGATCCCGGCTTCATCGACCATGTTATGAACAAGAAGGCGAGCGTCGTGCGGGTCTATCTGCCACCAGACGCCAACACCCTTTTGTCCGTCGTGGATCATTGCCTGCGCAGCCGCGACTACATCAACGTCATTGTCGCCGGCAAGCAGCCCGCGCCCCAATGGCTGGACCGGGACGCAGCAGCGGCCCATTGCGCTGTCGGCCTGGGCACCTGGGAATGGGCCTCGACCTGTGCTGCGGAAGAGCCCGATGTGGTCATCGCCAGCGCCGGCGATGTGCCCACTCTGGAGGCCCTTGCGGCCGTGATGATTCTGCGCGAGCAATTTCCCGATCTCAGGATGCGCTTCGTCAATGTGGTGGACCTGATGGCGCTGCAGGCACCGAGCCAGCATCCGCACGGCATGGACGATGCCGCGTTCGACGCCATCTTCACAACGGACAAGCCGGTCATCTTCGCCTTCCACGGCTACCCGGCCCTGATCCACCGCCTGACCTATCGCCGTCGCAACCACGATAGCTTCCACGTCCATGGATTTCAGGAAGAGGGCACGACGACCACGCCATTCGACATGGCGGTCCTCAATGAGCTCGATCGCTTCCATCTCGCCAAGGCCGCCATTGACCGGGTCGCGAGGATGGCGGATCGACGGGAGGCCTTTGCCGAATACATCGCGACGAGTCTGGCCCGACACACCGCCTATACGCGCGAGCACGGCGAGGACCTGCCTGATATCTGCAACTGGCGCTGGACAGTGACGGAACACCCAGGCGCTCAGAATTGACCTAGATCAACGTGTTCCTCGACCCAGCCTGCCACCATGCGGCCCGACGCCTGCAACTTGGAGGCAAGGATGATGACTCGCCCGCTGTCTGCAACGATCCACCGATTTCCAAGTCAATCAGCACTCTGTCCATCCTCGACTGCCGAGTGTGCCCGCATCGCTATGAGCAGCGCACTTGTGGGTTTCGAGCACCTCGTGTCAGGGCGCCTAGAACACGGCAAGGCCGTGCTCTCCGGCTCGGTCGCAACCCAGGCGGAAAGGCAATTCATCGAGCGATCGGTCCGACGACTGCCCTGCGTGACAGATGTCATTGACGACATCGTGGTTCGCGGCCCAGCGACGGCCGCTGGCGGGTCGCGAGTTTCCTCGTCCGTGACCACCGAGGTTGTGCAGCCCATTATGTTCCTCACGCGCTACTGTACGTTGAATGAAGACACGCTGGCCGATGCCATCAATGACAGTCTCAGGGCCTTGAACAATGAAATCCATGGCGACGCTGGATCGGCCGAGGCAATCGTCTTTTACCACGGCTGGCACAGCGACGCAGCGCTGATCGACGTAGCCATCCCAGCGACCGACGCACTTGATCGACCCCGCACCGCCAATTTGCGAGCGTCGATATTGCCGCAAGATAAGCGCAACGTTGTGCCAACGGGCGGCGTAGCGGGTCTTAGGTCTGCGCGTCGACAGCTTCGCCTGGCGGCAGGAGCGAGCATTTCGGATCAACTCTTCCGCATCTGGCAGCGGGTCCCGCTTCGGAACGGGGTCCTGCCTGCGGACTGGCTAAGCTCCACTGTCTACTGCTCTGTGTGAGTGCGGTCGCGCCTCGTCAGGTGCCTGATTGGTGAGTGGGCAGAATGCGTGGCCCTCTCCCTATGAGAATTCCTGCACATGTCAGAGACACTCAACCCCAGTCTGTGGACTAGCAACAGCTATGACCGAGGCAGAACAGCTGCTTTCCCGGTGATCATGTCGCTCGGATTGCCGTCACTCAACAGAAACGCCCAAAATCCAGTCGCAATCGAGCGCGACATGGAGATTGCCAGTCTCATTCATCGAGAATAGCGCTACTTCACCTTGGACATGATGGCTGGGGAACCTGGATTCGAACCAAGATTGACGGAGTCAGAGTCCGCAGTTCTACCATTGAACTATTCCCCAGCAGGCCGTGACCGGCTGGCGCGGGGGACGGATCGCCCGGCGCGGGGTCTGAATAGACAATGCCGGGGGAGATTGCAAGCGGTTGTGAGGGGTTTTGTGCAGCGGCTTTGGTCGATGCGACGGTCTGGTGACGACGGGGACTGATGAGCATGGTTGATTGCATCAGCAATCCTGATACACAGGATCGTCACACTGCATACAGCCCGAAAGCCCTAAGAATGAGCCGCAATTTCCTGGTTGTTGACCCCGAAGAGGGCATGGAAGTGCTCAAGGGGTTAGCATCACCGATCCGGGTCAAGATCCTTAAGCTGCTCCATGTGGAAGGAGCAATGAACGGCAATGATATTGCCGACAAGCTGAGCCTCCCCCAGTCTACGGTTTCGACCAATATCCAGATTCTGGAAAGTGCTGGGCTCATTCGGACCGAAACGCAGAAGGCACGCAAGGGCAACCAGAAGATCTGTCATTCGATGTTTGACGAGGTGATGGTGATGTTCAAGGAGGACATCAAGCCGTTGCGGTCGAACACGATCGAAGTGGCCATGCCGCTGGGGCTCTACACGTCCTGCGAGGTTTCGGCGCCGTGCGGTCTGTGCTCGACGGAGGGGATTATCGGCCTGCTCGATGTGCCGGACACCTTCCTCGATCCGGATCGCATGAAGGCTGGGCTGATCTGGTTCACGCGTGGGTATCTGGAATACCAGTTTCCCAACAATGCCAAGCTGAGCCAGACCAAAATCGAGGCCATGGAATTTTCCATGGAGCTGAGCTCGGAAGTGCCCGGAACGTCGGCGGATTGGCCCAGCGATATCACGCTTTCGGTAAACGGCACCGAGATCGGCACCTGGATGAGTCCGGGCGATTTTGGCGACAAGCGCGGCGTCTATACGCCGGACTGGTGGAAGCTCAAAGGCAGCCAGTATGGCAAGCTCAAGAGCTGGCGGGTGACGACTGATGGTACCTATGTCGATGGGATGAAGATTTCGCCGATATCGCTGGTGGATCTGGACCTTGCGAACCACCATTCGATCCGGTTGCGTATCGCGGTGAAGCCGGATGCCAAGCATCCGGGCGGAATCAATATTTTCGGTCGGGGGTTCGGGAATTACGATCAGGAGATCATCATGCGGTTGCAGACGGAGCGGTAGGCTTCGCGCCGCAGCGTCGTTCTCTCGCACCGCGAAGCCCTTTGGTTGTAGGGTGGACAACGGCCACGCGATTTATCATATTTATTGTCTTCCCACCCTTGCGTGATCCCTTTGGCCTCGTCTACAACGGGGCAACTGATATAAATCAGAAAAACGGGATCATTGAGGGAGGACAGCGTGAAAGCGTCCGTTATCGCGCATAAGGATTTTACGGTCAGCAAGATCGATGACCGGGTGTATGGGGCCTTCCTCGAGCATCTTGGCCGCGCCATCTATGAAGGCATATACGAGCCCGACCATCCGACGGCCGATAAGGACGGGATGCGCGGCGACGTGGCCAAGCTGGTCAAGGACCTCAATGTACCGGTGGTTCGCTACCCCGGTGGTAACTTCGTTTCGGCCTACAACTGGGAAGACGGCATCGGGCCGCGCGAGCAGCGCCCTACCCGCCTCGACCTAGCCTGGCACACATCGGACAGCAATGCCGTGGGTGTGCATGAATTCGCCGACTGGTGCGCCACCGTGGGCACCGAGATGATGCTGGCGGTGAACCTGGGTTCGCGCGGCGTCGACGAGGCGCGCAATTTCCTAGAATATTGCAACCATCCCGGTGGCTCCTACTGGAGCGACTTACGCATCAAGAATGGCCGCAAAGAACCATTCAACGTCAAGATGTGGTGCCTGGGCAACGAGATGGATGGCCCCTGGCAGGTCGGCCACAAGGACGCGACCGAATATGGCAAGCTGGCTGCCAATACGGCGCGCGCCATGCGCATGTTCGACAGCAAACTCGAACTGATCGTATGCGGCTCATCCAATTCGGACATGCAGAGCTATCCCGACTGGGAGCGCATCGTGCTCGAGCATACCTATGAGCATGTCGATCATATTTCGCTGCACATGTATTTTGCCAACCGCGAAGACAACACCCCTAACTATCTGGGGCTGAGCGAAAAACTCGACACCTATATCGAGACCGTGGCCTCCACGATCAAGCAGGTGAAGGCCAAGAAGAAGTCCAAGAAGGACGTCTATATCTCGTTCGACGAGTGGAATGTCTGGTACCACTCCAACAAGAAGGATCGCGAGATCCTGGAGGGCAACAGCGGCTGGCCGCATGCGCCGGGCCTGTTGGAAGATATCTACAATTTCGAAGACGTGCTGATGGTCGGCCTGATCCTCAACACCTTCATCCGCCGCTCGGATGTGGTGAAGATCGCCTGCATCGCGCAGTTGGTGAACGTCATCGCCCCGATCATGACGGAAAAGGGTGGTCCGGCCTGGGCCCAGACCATCTACTATCCGTACTTCTTTGCTTCGGTGTTCGGCCGTGGCACGGCCTTGCAGTTGGTGACCAACTCACCGGGTTATGAGACGACCCACGCCAAGGACACTGCCTTTGTTGACGTTTCCGGCGTCCACAATGAGGAAGACGGCACACTGAGCTTCTTCTTGGTCAACCGGCACACGAGCGAAAGCATCGAAACCGAGGTCAGCCTGCAGGGCTTTGGGGCCGGTACGGTGATCGACCACCAGGTGATGACGCATCCTGATCTGAAGGCTGTAAATACTGCCAAGGACCAGAACAAGGTTGCCCCGCGCAAGGGTGAAGGCGCCAAGATCGACGGCGGCAAGCTGAGCGTGAAGCTGCCGCCCTATTCGTACCAAATGGTGCGGGTGAAGATCGCCTAAGGCGGCAACACAAAACTCCAAGTCGACACCCTCCCCGCAAGGGAGGGTGTCGACTGAGGATCACGTTTGGCCGTCCAATCCCATTCGCGGCGACGTCACACTTAGGCCGAATTGGCTAGCAGATTGTTGGCATTGAGTGTCACGCACAGGGGCGTAACGGCAAAGCCGTGCCCCACTGTATTGTGTATCATGTTTTCCGATTTACATCACGACACACGTTGACACGGCCAGATCACTGGTTAAGTATGATTTATGAAACGGTGCTGGAGGGCATCGTTACACGGAGCCCGAACAGGGTCCGACAAGGGAGGATGAGAGATATGGATAGACGTTTCTTCATGATGGGCACGGCTGCAGGCGCGCTGATGATCAGCGCGAATACGCTGGCCTGGGCCCAGGAAGCGGAGAGCGAAGCTCCGCCGATGACCGATTTTCCGCGCAACGAAACGCTGATCATCCAGAACCCCGAGGGGCTGGCACGAAATCCAGGCTGGTTCAACTTGTGGGCCACCAGCGGCGGCGGCTGGTCGACCGGCCTGCACCAGCTGGCCTTCGACACGTTCTGGTATATCGATCCCGATGCCGGCCTCGACGGACCAATCTACAACTCCCTGGCTTCCGGCCCGCCGGTCTACAATGCCGATTTCACCGAGATGACGGTCAATCTGCGTTCGGGCATCCTGTGGAGCGATGGCAAGGAGTTCACCGCCGACGACGTACTCTACACCGTCACCGCCCAGCAGAAATTCCCGACCATGATCTGGTCTGGCGTGTTCACCACCCAGGTGGCTGAAGTCACGGCGCCCGATGCCTATACGGTGCATTTCAAGCTCAAGGCACCGAACTCGCGCTTCCATGCCACCTTCTCGGTGCGCTGGATGGGTGCGTGGATCATGCCCAAGCACATTTTCGAGCAGCACGAAGACCCGACCAAGTTCGACTATAACCCGCCGCTCAGCCTCGGGCCCTACACGCTGCACAGCTTCGATCCGAACGGCGGCTGGTATATCTGGCAGAAGCGCGCTGACTGGGACAAGACGGCCATGGCGTCGTTTGGCGAGCCGGGACCGAAATACGTCATCTATCGTGGCGCCATCCCGGTCGACAAACGCTTCATCGAGATGGCGAACGACAATCTCGACATGATCCACGACCTGACGCCCGAAGGCATGTTTGCGCTGGTCAAGCAGGATCCGTCCGCCAAGGGCTGGTTCCCGGGCTTCCCTTACGGTCATCCGGACCCGACGCTCGTGTCGGTGCTGATGAATACGCAGAAGCCGATGTTCCAGGACAAGCGCGTGCGCTGGGCCCTCGCCCTGATGCTCGACGCCAAGGCCATGAGCATGTCCAGCTATCGCGGCGCCGCCACGATGTCGGCCATCGCCGTGCCACCAACCGGTACGCAGCCGCAATTCTATCATGCACCGATGCAGGAATGGATCACCGGCTACGAACTCGATACCGGCAAGTCCAAGGTCAAGCCATATGACCCCACATTCGGGGCCACGATGGCCGAGATGCTCAAGCCGCAGTTTGGCGAACAGATCCCGACCGATCCGGAAGCCATCAACAATGCGTTTGGCTATGGCTGGTGGGGTCAGAACCCGCAGGCTGCAAGCGAGTTGCTTGAGTCGGCAGGCTTCACCAAGAACGGCAACCAGTGGATGATGCCCGACGGGCAGCCATTCAAGTTTACCCTCTATATCGACTCCGAAGGCGTGCTTGGCCGCCTCGGCACCATGGTGGCACAGAACTGGAAGCAGAACGGCATCGACGTCTCGGCGGAAGTCATCCCCAACGGCGACCTGATTGCCGCCGGCGAGTATGACACCCGTATCGGCTGGTCGATCGAGACCTGGGGCGGATACCCTGACCTGAGCTTCTTCATGGACAGCTGGCACAGCCAGTTCCTGGCTCAGCCGGGCACGCGCCAGCCGGAACGCAACTGGCAGCGCTGGACCGATCCGCGGCTTGACGCACTCATCGAGAAAATCCGTGGTTCGGATTTCAACGACGAGGCCAAGGCTGTCGAATATGGCCAGGAGTTCGTGAAGCTGATGGTCGACGAGATGCCGATCATTCCGCTGATGAGCTTCAACGTGTTCTCGGCCTATTCCGAAAAGCACTGGACCGGCTTCCCGAATGCGGAGCGGCCCTATGCCAATATCGTCAACAACTGGGCCAATTCGCGCTACATCCTGACCCAGCTCAAGCCTGTAAACGCTTAGTCTCCTCCCTGCGAGGTGGCGTCCCGGGCAACTGGGACGCCACCAGCTTCTGCAAGGCACCTGCGGCAGCGAGCCCTTTAGCGGCGGTCGCCCGCCTTGCTCCAGACCAACCGGGAGACCTCAATGGGCTATCTCCGTTTCGCGCTCAAACGCGTGATCCAGCTATTCGCCGTTCTGGCCTGCGGAATTTCGGCGGCCTTCTTCATCTCGCATCTGTCACCCATCGACCCGGTGGAACAGGCGATGACGCAGGTGACGTCACGCGGCAATTTCAGCGCCGCGGCAGCCGATGCGCTCCGCGCTACCCTCACCGAACTCTATGGCACCGACCGGCCCCTGATGGACCAATTCATCAGTTTCTGGAGCAGATTGGTGCGTGGTGATTTTGGCCCCTCGCTGATGGCGTTTCCGACGCCCGCCATGGACCTAGTGATGCGCGCCCTGCCCTGGACCGTGGGTCTGCTGACCGTCGCTACCGTTATCAACTGGGTGGTCGGCAACTTGCTGGGTGCACTGGCTGGCTACTACCAGGACAGCAAGATTCTCAAGGCCGTCGGTATTGTCGCGGTGGGGGCACAGCCAATTCCCTACTATGTGTTCGCCTTCGTGCTGCTGATCATTTTCGGGCTGGTGTGGCCGGTGCTGCCGATCAGCGACGGCTTTGCCATGAACGTGCGGCCGGGCTGGAACCTGCCCTTCGTGCTGTCCATCCTGCACCACTCCATCCTGCCAGCGGCGTCGCTCGTGCTGGTCGGGTTTGGCGGATGGTTCCTGGGCATGCGGGCGCTGGTGTCCAACATCATCACTGAAGACTACGTGACCTATGCCGAGATTGCCGGCGTCAGCAAGAACCGGATCGTCTATTCCTACATCTTCCGCAATGCGGCCGTACCACAGCTGACCGCGCTGGCCATGGCGCTGGGCGGAGTGTTCGGCGGCGCCATCATCACCGAGCAAGTTTTCTCCTATCCCGGGCTCGGCTCGCTGCTGATCCAGGCCGTGAACCGTGGCGATTTCGGACTGGTGCTGGCGGTATCGTCGGTGTCAATCATCGCAGTGGCCGTTTCGATTTTCGTGATCGACCTGCTCTATCCCATCATCGATCCGCGCGTGCGGGCGGAGTAAGCGCATGTTTTCCGTATTCCGCGACCTCATCCGCTACAATATCGAGTTCTCGCTCGGCCTGATCATGGTCGGCATCGTTGTGATCTTCTCGCTGCTGAGTTTCTTTTCGCCAGTCGATCCGACCCTGATCTACATGACGTTCCCGGACAGCCCGCCTTCGGCAGAGTTCTGGTTCGGCACCAATTCGCGCGGGCAAGACCTGTTCTGGGTGCTGACCTTCGCGTTCCGCAATACGCTGATGTTCGGCGTGATGGTGGCGGTACTCAGCCGCATCATTTCCATCGCCGTGGGACTGGCCTCGGCCTATCTGGGCGGCTGGGTCGACCGGGTGTTGATGTTCGTCAACGACATCTTCGTCTCGGTGCCAACCTTTCCGCTGCTGATCTTGTTCTACTTCGTGTTCCGCTCGAACCTGGACACGTTTACGTTGGCGCTGATCATGGCCGGGCTGGGCTGGTCCTATGACGCAAGGCTGATCCGGTCTGTGGCACTCAGCCTCAAGCACCGCGAATTCACCCGCCATGCGGTGTTCGCGGGCATGTCACCGATCAAGGTGATGCTGGAAGAGCACCTGCCCTATGTGATGCCGATCATCTTTGCTACCTTCATGGCCAATATGCTGTGGTCGATCGGCATGGAGGTGACGCTGGCCGTGCTTGGCTTCACCAACATCAACATACCCACGGTTGGAACGACGCTCTACTGGGCCAACAACCACTCGGCCATGGTGGTGGGCGTCTGGTGGTGGGTGGTGATCCCGATCGTGCTGATCGTCATCGCGTTTATCGGGCTGTTCCTGCTGGCCGTGTCGATGAACGAATATATCGACCCGCGCAGCCGCCTGCGCCGCATGGGAGCCTGAGCCATGACCGAGGACATTCTCAAGGTCGAAGGCCTCAAGGCCTATTACCAGATGAACTATTTTGGCGTGAACCGCGAAGTGCGGGCCGTCGATGACATCACCATGACGGTGCGCCGCAACGAAATCTACGGCATTGCCGGAGAAAGCTCGTCGGGCAAGACCAGCTTCATCAAGGTACTGGCGGCGGCGATCCGGCCGCCAATGCGGATCGTTGCCGGCTCAGTGAAGTATGACTTCAAGGGCATTCCAGTCGATGTGGCCAACCCGACCCAGGCACAGATCGAGGCGATCCGCTGGCGGCATCTGAGCTACATCATGCAGGGCTCGATGAGCGTGCTGAACCCATTGCGGCGCATCGGCAATACATTCGAGGATTTTGCCGCCAAACCGCTAGGACTGAAAGGCGATGCCTTTCGCGAGCGGGTGCTTGGGCACCTGGAGCGGCTGAAACTGACAGCCGATGTACTGCAGGCCTATCCGCACGAGCTTTCAGGCGGCATGCGGCAGCGCGTGACGATCGGGCTGGCGACGGTGTGTCACCCCGAATTCGTCATCGCCGACGAACCGACAACGGCGCTCGACGTGGTGGTACAGAAGGAAGTGCTGGGGCTCATCCGCGAAATCCAGCAGGACATGGGAAGCTCGGTGGTGTTCGTCACCCACGACATGAGCGTGCATGCCAACATGGCCGACCGAGTGGGCATCATCTATGCCGGGCGGCTGGTCGAGGAAGGCCCGACGCGGCAGATGTTCTTTGCGCCCAAGCATCCGTACACGGCGCATCTGGTGGCGAGCCTGCCCCGCATTGGCGACCGGACGCAGCGACCGGCGCTAGAAGGGCGGCCGCCGAGCCTGGCCAATCCGCCGGCGGGTTGCCGTTTCCATCCTCGCTGTCCGCTGGCCATCGACAAGTGCAAGACGGATGTGCCGCCGCTGGTGACTGTGGCGAACGACCATCGATCCGCCTGCTGGCGGTCTGCCGATGTGGAGCCGCTGGTGAAACCGGAACGCGTAGCGGAGGCAATGGCATGACGACGCTTCTGGACGTCAGCAATGTCTCCAAGACCTTCACCATGGGCGGCTTTCTGGGTCGCAAGACGGTGCGAGCGGTGGACGATGCCAGCCTGTCGCTGAGTATCGAGACGCCGGAAATTTTCACGATCATCGGGGAATCGGGGTCGGGCAAGACGACTCTTGCCCGCATGATCCTGGGGCTGGAACTACCGACCTCGGGCGAGATCAGTTTTCGCGGCAAGACGGTGAGTCATCGCGTCGGGCGGCAGGAGCGGCTCGAATTCATGGCCAATGTGCAGCCGGTGTTCCAGAACCCGTTCGAGGCCTTCAACCCGCTCAAGCAGATCGACCGGTATCTGGAATCGACGGCCAGGCGGTTCCTGCACCTGAAGAAGCGCGACGACCTGGATGGGGCAATGGACGGGGCCTTGCAGAAGGTCGGCCTGAGCCTGGCCGAAGTGAAGGGGCGTTACCCGCATGAGATGAGCGGTGGGCAGTTGCAGCGTGCGGCCATCGCGCGGGCGCTGATCCCCAATCCGCCGCTGCTCGTGGCGGACGAGCCGGTGTCGATGGTGGATGCGTCGCTGCGCATGAGTATCGTCAACCTGCTCAAGAGCCTGCGCGACGATCTCAAGGTTTCGGTGATCTACATCACGCACGACCTGGCGACGGCCTATTACATTTCCAACCGACTGATCATCATGCAGCGCGGGCGGATCGTGGAAATGGGTGATGCGCGGACGGTGCTGGATAATCCGGAGCACCCGTATTCGCGGCTGCTGAAGGCCAGCGTGCTGAGCACCGAGGATGCGGGCGATGGCAAGCTGGCCACTGATCCGGGCATGGTCGCGCTGGCGGGAGATTTGGTCGGTAAGCCAGGCAAGCTGGTAAATCGGCCGGATGGACGGCTGGTGCGGGTTTACGGCTGATGAGCGCACCGATCTATCGCGATCCGATTGCCGACGGCGCAGCGGACCCGACGGTCATCCGCAAGCAGGGCACGCAGGAGTGGTGGATGTTCTACACCAACCGGCAGCCTGCAGCGGAGGGACCGAAGTTTACCTGGATCCATGGTTCGCCGATCGGGGTGGCCGTGAGCACCGACAATGGGGCGAGTTGGCATTATCGCGGGACGGTGGCCGGGCTGGATGCGCCGGGCGATGTGATTGGCGGCAATACGCACTGGGCGCCGGAGGTGATCTGGGCCGAGGGGCAGTATCACATGTGGCTGAGCTATATTCCGGGTGTGCCTAGCGACTGGCCGGGCGTGCCGCGGACGATCACGCATTTTACCAGCCCCGATCTGGAGAACTGGACGCGGGTGGGGCCGCTCACGCTCAACTCGCCGCGAGTGATCGATGCCTGCGTGCTCAAGTGCCCGGATGGGCTGTGGCGCATGTGGTACAAGGACGAGAATGCCGGTTCGAGTACGTGGAGTGCTGTCAGCACGGACCTCTACGACTGGAAACTCGAGGGGCTGGTGCTGCCTGGATCACCGGATGCGGCGCCGCATGAGGGGCCTAATGTGTTCGTGCTCGGTGGCTGGCACTGGCTGATCGTTGACGAGTGGCGCGGCCAGGGCGTGTATCGATCCAGGGATGCGGTGAACTGGGAGCGGCAGGGGATCATCGGGGATGCGCCTGGGTCCGATCCCATGGATATTAGATTCCTGCGGCATGCCGATGTGGTGGTCGTGGGGGATCACGCGGCACTGTATTATTTCACGCATCCGGAATGGGACGAGCGGAGCCAGACCGATGGGCCCCCGGATGTGGCGGCGCGCAAGACGGCGGTGCATCACGGGCGGCTGACGGTGGTGGATGATGTTCTGATGTTCGAGCGGGATGTGCCAGCTGGCTTGGGATTGTTGCTGGCGGACGCTTAAAGGCCGTCGCGACCCTGCCCCAATCCCTCAGTCGTCACCCTCGGGCTTGACCCGAAGGCCCTGTACTTACCGGAGACACCGCAAAGTGTAGAGCCCTCGGGTCAAGCCCGAGGGTGACGGCCTGTGGGTGGGGAGCCCCATCGCCCTACCCCAACATGCGATCGAACAGGATGGTCGGGCTGTCCTTGAAGGTCGTCCGGGCATATTCGCGGTAGCCCAGCCTTTCGGCCAGCTTCAGCGATGGCGTGTTGGCCGGATCGATCATGCAGGCGGTGCGCGGCATGGTCTGGTCGGCCCAGGCAAGGATGGCGCTCATGGCTTCCTGAGCGAGGCCTTTGCCGTGATGGCCTGAACCCATGATCCAGCCGGCTTCAGGCGCATTGCCGAAGGGTGGATCGATGTCGCGGTGGAAGTCGGCGAGGCCGAATTCGCCGACGATCGCGTTGGTTTCGCGATCGGTGGCGACGAAGTAGCCGTAGCCGAGCAGGTTCCACAGGCCGGCATAGCGCAGGATGCGGAACCAGACTTCTTCCTCGGTGCTGGGGCGGCCGCCGATGAAGCGAGTGACGTCGGGGTCAGTCCAAAGGGTGCAACACGCGGCGAAGTCGTCGGCGGTGTGGGGGCGGAGGATGAGGCGAGGTGTGGTGAGGTGCATCAGAATGTCCATGACCGATGGGTCATTCCGGCGCAGGCCGGAATCCATGTCCGGCACTGCCGCGAATGCTGAGTTGGCGATGACATCCGGACATGGATCCCGGCCGTCGCCGGGATGACGTCGTGGATGGGGTGGCTCTGCGCAAACGACTTCGTGGTTCGAGGGGCTCACCATGAGGTCTCCCCTGCTCTATTGTCCGCCACTTACTGCCGTCCTCGGCATCTCCGAGAACACCTCTGCCTCGCCATTGCGGATAATGACGATCTCTTCGAGGCGGAGGCCGAACTGGCCTTGCAGGTAGATGCCGGGTTCGATGGAGAAGACCATACCCTCTTCCAGCACCGTGTCGGATGTCGCGGTGATGTAGGGCGTTTCGTGGACGTCGATGCCAAGGCCATGGCCGGTGCGGTGGAGGAAATTGGGGCCGTAGCCAGCTGCGGTGATGATGTCGCGGGCGGCTTTGTCGACGTCGCTGGCCTTCGCGCCGGGCCTGGCGGCGGCGATGGCGGCTTCGACGGCGCGGTCGACGATGGAGTGGATCTGGCCATATCCCTCGGGAGCTGAGCCGAGATAGCCCATGCGGGTCATGTCGGACGGGTAGCCATCGAGGCGGCAGCCGGTGTCGATGAGGACGGCGTCGCCGGATTTGAGCTGGGTGGTGCCGGTGTGGTGATGCGGGAAGGCGCCGTTGGGGCCGAAGCAGACCGAGCAGAATTCGGTGGTGGCGCCATTGGCTTTGTAGAATTCACCGATGAACGCGGCGACGTCGAGTTCGGTCATGCCGGGTTTGAGGGCGGCGAAGGCGGCGGTGACGGCGCGGTCGTTGAGGAGATGGGCAGCCTTGAGCAAGCTGTATTCGGTGTCGTCCTTGTGGGAGCGGAGATAGCCGACGGTGTCGTTGGTGAAGCGGCGGGTCGCGCCCGGCAGAGCATCGAGGACGAGCAGCGCAAAATCGGTGCGCATGGTTTCGTCGAGGACGATGGAGGGCGCTGCGGGCACGCCGGTGGCGGCGAGGAGGTTGACCAGCGCGGCAGCGGGGCCGTCTGCGTCGGTCCAGGGGAAGAAGGGCAGATCGGTGTGCTGGCGGGAGCTGTCGACATTGAGCGAAGGCATGAGGAAGCCGGCGAAGGTGGGCGACACCATGAGGAGGACCGGCCGCTCATCGCCGTGGGGCGAGAGATCGGCCAGGTAGCGCATGTGGCTCGAGGGGCCGATGACCAGGAGGTCGGTGTTGGTGGCGGCCATGCGGGCACGGAGGGCGGACAGGCGGGTGGTCAGGGTGGCGTTCATGCGGAATCCGGTGGGTTAAGCTCGATCTCGCCTCAAGAGTGGGGAGATACCTCCCCCTTGAAGGGGGAGGCTAGGGAGGGGGTGGGGCCACGCGTGCGGGACTCGCGGAGAGATACCCCCTTCCTGCTCGATTCAACGGACTTAGCTGAAGCTAAGTCCTATCTCGCTTCCCTCCCCCCAGGGGGGAGGGTGGCCGACTGATAGTTCGATGGAAGTCAGGAGCCGGGCCAGAGGGTCGCTGACCCGGCTCCTGGTGCGACGGCGTCTTGGGACCACCGCCGCGATGCACCTATTTCGTCACGAGCCGGTAGTAGACGAAGTCCGAGGTCGCGCCGTTGACGTAGCCTTCGACATTGTTGGCCATGGCGATGGTCAGAGCGGCCTGGAACATGATGACGATCGGCGAGGAGGCCTGGGCTTCCTTCTGGATCTCGATGTAGTCGGCGTTGCGCTTGGCCTGATCGGGTTCGGCGAGGGCGGCTGTCACCTGGTCGTTGAGTTCCTGGGGAACGGCCCAGGCGTTCCGCCAAGTGGTGGTGGCGGTGTAATTCTCGTCGGAATTGTCCGAGTTGTAGGCGAAGGCCTTGGCGTTGGAATGGGGGTCCATGAAATCGGGGCCCCAATAGAGCAGCATGGCCTGGTGGGTGCGTTCGCGGTACTTGGTGATGACCTGGGCGCCGGTGCCGGGCAGGATTTCGAAATTGATGCCGGCTTCAGCGAAGGTGGCCTGGAGCGACTGGGCCATGTCGGTGAACGGGGTCGAGTTGATCACGTCCAGGGTGACGTCGATCGGTGTGGTGATGCCGGCATCGGCCAGGATCTGCTTGGCCTTCTCGACGTCGTAGGTGAACGGCGTTTCGTCATAGGAGCCGGGGAAGCCCTTGGGCCAGAAGGCCTGGTGAACTTCCATCTGGCCCTTGAGGAAGGACTGGGTCATCCCGTCGTAGTCGACGAGGTAACGGGCGGCTTCCCAGACGGCCGGTGGCGTCAGCGATTCCGACTTCTGGTTGAAGCTCAGGAAATGGACGGCGGCCTGCGGATAGGTATCGACCTTGACGGTGTCGGCGGGGAGGCCGGCGATCTGGTCGGGGGTGAGGTTCTTGGCGATATCGACGTCGCCCGAGGTCAGCAGCAGTTGCTGGGTGGCGGCTTCGGCGACGTGGCGGATGATGATCGACTTCATTGCGGGCGCGCCGCGGAAGTAGCCCTCATTGGCGGTGAGACGAACGATTTCGGCTGGGCGGTAATCGGTCATCACGAACGGGCCGGAGCCGGCCGAATGGGTGTTGAGCCAGGCATTGCCCATGTCTTCGCCGACGGCATTTTCCATGACGAGGACTTCGTCAACGATGGAGGCCGGGCGCGAGGCCAGGACGTTGAGCACGAAGGCCGATGAGAAATCGCCCTCGTACTTCACGACAACCTTGCCATCGGCAATGGTGACCATGTCGGCGATATTTTCCGGGGTCCAGCCGAGCTGGGTGAGGATGAAGGCCGGGGTAAGGTTCAGCTTCACGACGCGCGAGAAGGAGAACACCACGTCTTCCGGACGCACCGGATTGCCTGAGGCGAAATTGGCTTCGCGCAGGGTGAAGGTGATGGTCTTGGCGGCGTCGTCGGCAACCCACTCGCTGGCGAGGCCGGGGGCCAGCGTCGTGGTGTCCTCAGCTTCGTAGCCGACGAGGCGATCGTAGACGTTGGTGTTGATCTCGCCCGAGGTGAATTCGTAGGCCTGGGCCGGATCGAGCGCGACGATATCATCGATGTTCTGGGCAATGACCAGCGCATCGGCGGGGGTAGCGGCATAGACGGCGCCGGCTGCCAAAGGCAGCGACAGCGCGGTCGCCAACAAGGCGGCGCGAAGCATCTTCATGAGCGTTTCTCCGTGGGTTTGACGATTTTCTTGTTTTTCACCGGCTTGAGGCCGGGTTTTGCTACCGCCGCGACCTGCCGGCTGGGCTTGGCCGAGGAGCGGAAGAGGGTGAGCGTGCCGGTCCAGAGGAGGCGCGCCGGTTGGTCGGTGTGGTTGGACCATGAATGCGGGCGATTGCCGCGGAAATGCAGGCTATCCCCGGCGCTCATGATCATCTCTTCGCCATCGAGGCGCTGGGTGATGGCGCCCTCGAGGACGTAGAGAATTTCCTCGCCCTCATGCGCCACGGTCTCGGAGCGGTAGCCCGGCGGGACGGTCATGACGAAGCTCGAAAGCTGGTTGCCGGGGAAATCGGCACCGAGGCGTTCGTAGATGATGGACGAGCCGTCGAGCGAAAAGCGATTGCGCTCCCCTGCCCTGGTCAGCGCCGTCTGGGTCGTCGGGGCGGAGACGAAATAGTCGATGCCAACGCCGAGGGCGCGGGCGATCTGGGCCAATGTGCCGAGCGAGGGGGTAGCGTGATCGCGCTCGACCTGGCTGAGATAGCCCACCGAAACCTCAGCGGATTTGCCGAGGGCTTCGAGTGTCATGTGCTGCTGGCGGCGACGGGCACGGATCAGCGCACCCACCTTGGGGTGCCCCTCTGTCTCGGCCTTGGTCAGTGCATTGCCTGCCATCGCGTCCCACCATAATTTTTTTGATATAAGCAAAGTTTTCTGTATGGTGGAAGCGAAATATGAAGCCCTTCACGGTTTGCAAGAGAGTCATCTTGTGAGCTTAGAGCGCTGTTTTCGCTAGAGGATTTCTGCTTGAGCATCGAGCCGCAGATTGCCGTATCCCCTGCCCCGGTTTCGTCGCGTGGACGGAAATGGGGGCGCAGTATATCTGCCATTGCTGGGTTCGTGGGGACGGTTTTCCTCACCTTTCTCGGTTTGCTGGCCATTACCTTCTTCATCGGCCGGGTGATCCCGATCGATCCGGTGCTGGCGGTAGTCGGCGATCGGGCGACCAATGAAGTCTACGAAGCAGCGCGGGTGGCTATGGGGCTCGACCAGCCGCTGCCGGTGCAGTTCTTCAACTATGTGGTCGGGGTGTTTTCGGGCGATCTCGGGCAGTCGGTGAGTACCGGTCGTGCAGTGGTGGAGGACCTGAGCCGGTTCTTCCCGGCGACGCTCGAAATGGCGACAGTCGGCATCATCATCGGCGTCGTACTCGGCGTGCCGCTGGGGGTGATTGCCGCCAGCCGGCAGGGTTCGGTGATCGACCAGATCATCCGCGTGGTGGGTTTGCTGGGCTATTCGATGCCGGCCTTCTGGCTGGGGCTGGTGGGGCTGGCGCTGTTTTACGCGCGGCTGCGCTGGGTGGGCGGACCGGGGCGGCTCGACATTTTCTACGATGGGCTGGTCACGCCGATCACGGGGCTGTTGCTGGTGGATAGCCTGATCCAGGGCGAGTTCGAGATTTTCTGGAACGCCATCAACCACCTCATCCTGCCGGCATCGGTGCTCGGCTTCTTCAGCCTGGCCTATATCGCGCGGATGACCCGCAGCTTCATGCTGGACCAGCTCAGCCAGGAATTCGTGACTACGGCGCGGGTCAAGGGTGTGCCCGAGCGGGTGGTGATTTGGCGGCATGCGTTCAATCCGATACGGGTACCGCTGATCACGGTGATCGGACTGAGCTATGCCGGTTTGCTCGAGGGGTCGGTGATGATCGAGACGGTATTTTCGTGGCCGGGGATCGGGAATTACCTGACGACCGCGCTGCTCAACGCGGACATGAATGCGGTGCTCGGATCGACGCTGGTGATCGGGGCGGTGTTCATCTTCATCAACAAGATTTCGGACGTGCTGTACCGCGTCCTCGACCCGAGGGCACGATGACGACGCGCGACTGGCTGCTTGAGGATTCGCCGACATCCCGCTGGCAGGCCAATGCGGGCAGGGCCTATCGCGTGTTCACGGCATTGCTGCGCAATCCGCTGTCGGTGCTGGGCGGGGTGATTATCCTGATCCTGTTGCTGACCGCGATCTTTGCGCCGTGGCTGGCGCCATATTCGGCAACGGGCCAGGACCTGGCGAACCGGCTGGCGCCGCCATCGGCTGACCATTGGATGGGGACCGACGAGCTGGGACGCGATATCTTCTCACGGGTGATCTGGGGCAGCCAGATTACGCTGACCATTGTGGGCCTCGTGGCTCTGATTTCGGCGCCTTTGGGACTGCTGGTGGGGGCGGTTTCGGGCTATTTCGGAGGGTGGACCGATCGGATATTGATGGGGTTCACCGATATCTTCCTCAGCATGCCCAAGCTGATCCTGGCGCTGGCTTTCGTCGCGGCGCTGGGACCGGGCATCAACAATGCGATCATTGCCATCGCGATTACCTCGTGGCCGGCTTATGCGCGCATCGCACGGGCGGAGACGCTGACCATCCGGAATGCGGAGTTCATCGCGGCGGTGCGGCTGCAGGGGGCAAGCCCGCTGCGGGTGATCGTGCAGCATATCCTGCCGCTGTGTACGTCTTCGATGATCATCCGGGTGACGCTGGACATGGCGGGCGTGATTTTGACCGCGGCCGGCCTCGGCTTCATCGGGCTGGGGGCGCAGCCACCGCTGCCGGAATGGGGCGCAATGATTTCGCGCGGGCGGACGTTCATCCTCGACCAGTGGTGGGTGGCGACCATGCCAGGGTTTGCGATCATCATCGTGAGTCTGGGCTTTTGCTTCCTTGGTGACGGGCTGCGCGATGTGCTTGATCCCAAAAGCGAGGGCAAGTGATGTCGCCCCTCCTCTCGGTACAAAACCTCCGCGTCAGCTTCCCCACCCATCGCGGCCGCGTTGAGGTGGTCAAAGGCATCTCGTTCGAGTTGGGGCGTGAACGCCTCGGCATTGTCGGCGAGAGTGGGTCGGGCAAGTCGATGACGGGGCGGGCGATCCTCAAGCTGATTCGCAAGCCGGGGCTGGTGACGGCGGATCGGCTGGCATTCGATGGCGTCGATATCCTGAGTCAGTCGGAAAGGCAGATGCGGTCGATCCGGGGCGCGCGCATTTCGATGGTGATGCAGGATCCCAAGTTTTCGCTGAATCCGGTGATGACGGTCGGCGAGCAGATCGCCGAGGCGCTGGTGACGCATGAGAAATTGCCGCGGCGCGAGGTGAATGAGCGGATTTTGGCGATGCTGGAGGCGGTAAGGATCAATGATCCCAAGCGCGTGGCCGGGCTCTATCCGCATGAGGTGTCCGGTGGCATGGGTCAGCGGGTGATGATCGCCATGATGCTGATCCCCGAGCCGGAGCTGCTGATCGCGGACGAGCCGACTTCGGCGCTGGATGTGAGCGTGCAGGCACAGGTGCTCGATATCATAGACGATCTGGTGACAACCAAAGGCATGGGGCTGATCCTGATCAGCCACGACCTCAACCTGGTCAGCCGATATTGCGGCCGGATCCTGGTGATGAATTCGGGCGTGGTCGTCGAGGAATGCGCGGCGGGTGAGCTTGAAAAGGCCCAGCATCCGTATACGCGGGGGCTGTTGGCGGCGATGCCAACTATCGATGAAAGCCGTGATGAACTGCCGGTGCTCGACCGGACGCAATGGACGGGCACATGAGCGCGATCAGTCTTGAGAACCTCGATATTTCCTATGGCGACACCAAGGTCGTGCATGGGGTGAACCTCGACATAGCAGAGGGCGAGAGCTTTGCGCTGGTGGGCGAGAGCGGATCGGGCAAGTCGACGATCCTGCGGGCCATTGCCGGTCTCGCGCCGGATTGGACGGGCGAGATTGCTGTGCTGGGCAAGGCGCGGACGCATGGCATCGAGCGCGCAGTGGCGCGGCAGGTGCAGATGGTGTTCCAGGACCCCTATGGCTCGCTGCATCCGAGGAAGACCATCGACGCCACGCTGAGCGAGCCGCTTGATATCAACGGCATCGGCAATCGCGGCGAGCGGGTCGAGGCGATGCTCAAGGCCGTGGGATTGGACCAGCGCTTCCGGTTTCGCTTTCCGCATCAGCTGTCGGGCGGGCAGCGGCAACGCGTGGCGATTGCCCGCGCGCTGATGCTGGAGCCCAAGGTGCTGCTGCTGGACGAGCCGACTTCGGCGCTGGACGTGTCTGTGCAAGCGGAAATTCTCAACCTGCTCAAGCGTCTGCGCAAGGAACAGGGGCTGACCTATCTGCTGGTGACGCACAACCTGCCGGTGGTGAGTTTTCTCTGCGATCGGCTGGCCGTGATGCGGCATGGGCGGATGGTGGAGGTGGCTGATGTGGGGCTGCTGAAGCGCGGCGAACTCGTCGAGCCCTATTCGAGAGAATTGCTGGCGGCCACGGAAGGCCGGGCCAGCGTGATTGCCTAAGGACCAACTTTCATGACTGAGCATTTTGAAGCCGTCGCGCGGTTTGACGCGGCCATTGCCAATGCCAAAGATGCCGACACGGCGTTTGCGGCGCTGCAAGCGCTGGTGCAGGCGACGGTGGGGGCGAAGCTGTTCACCTATATGACGGTGGACATGGAGGCCGAAGTGGCGCGGCGGGCCTATACAAGCGACCCGGAGAACTATCCGACCTCCGGCACCAAGCCGATCCGCTATGACGCTTGGTTCGATATCGTCCATAAGCAGCGGCAGTACTTCGTGGCCAATACGATCGCCGATATCGCCAAGGTGTTTCCGGATTACGGGCTGA
Source organism: Devosia sp. SL43 (assembly GCF_021729885.1). Lineage (NCBI taxonomy): Bacteria > Pseudomonadati > Pseudomonadota > Alphaproteobacteria > Hyphomicrobiales > Devosiaceae > Devosia > Devosia sp. SL43. Next base: position 4,112,127 of record NZ_CP063401.1, on the reverse strand, counting down.
TCAATTCGCTGGGCTGCCAGAGCGTGGTGAATATGCCAGTGGTGCTTGGCGGCGAGTTGGTGGGCACTGTGAATATGCTGGATGTGGACGGGTATTATGCGCCGGAGCGGGTGCGGACGATCCGGGAGCTGATTGCGGTGCCGGCGAAGCTGGCGGCCGTTGTGGCGCGATAACAGGTCTCGCCCAGCGCCTCGGTTCAAGCCCGAGGGTGACGGCCGGTGGGTGGGCGATCAAATGCCACGCAGCATCACCCTGCCTGCGCCATTAGCGTCGCATTGCCGCCAGCGGCAGTCGTGTCGATGCAAACGTGGCGTTCCACCACGAGGCGGTTGGCTTCATCCACTGACGTCAGTAGCGGAATGATCGCCCCCGATCGCGAACTCAAAGCGATACGGATGGTGCGCAGATCGGCGTCTTCGGCGAAGTACGCCACGGCGTCGAAGGTTCTGGCATGGGCCAGGGCGTCGAGATCGAGTTCAGCCAGAATGGCGGTGTTGCCGAGGGTTGCGGCCATCGCGGCCTGCGCTTGCTTGTCGGCGGCCGTGGGGCCCAGGCAAAGGACCGTGCCGCGCGGGCTCACATGCATGACGTTGCTTTCGCCTGTGGGACCAGGCAGAGGCAGCGGCGCTTGTTGAACGTCGCCATGGCCCAGCGTGAAACGTGGCAGGTAATGCGGGCCGCCGGCTTTGGGGCCGGTGCCAGAGAGGCCTTCGCCGCCGAAGGGCTGGGAGCCGACGACGGCGCCGATCTGGTTGCGGTTGACGTAGATATTGCCGGCCTTGACCGTGTTCGAGACCTGGCGGACGCGGGAGGAAATGCGGGTGTGCAGGCCGAAGGTCAGGCCATGGCCGGAGGCGTTGATGGCCCCTATGACGGCGTCGAGCTCGTCGGCCTTGAAGGTGGCGACGTGGAGGACCGGGCCGAAGATTTCTTCGGTCAGGTCGGTGATGCCTTTGACGCGGAGGACGGTGGGCGCGACGAAGGTGCCCTGCTCAGGCGTCTTCAAGCGATGAATCAGATTCCCGTTTTTCTCGTAACTATCGATATGGGCTTGGATTTTTGCTCTTGCGGCTTCGTCGATGACGGGGCCGATATCGGTGGCGAGGTCCCAGGGATTGCCCAGGGTCAGCTCGTCCATGGCACCCTTCAGCATCTCGATGGTGCGGTCGGCGGCGTCTTCCTGGACGTATAGAACGCGCAAAGCCGAGCAGCGCTGGCCGGCAGACTGGAAGGCCGACGCGAGGATGTCGCGCACGGCCTGTTCGGGAAGCGCGGTGGAGTCGACGATCATGGCGTTGAGGCCGCCGGTTTCGGCGATCAACGGCGCTGATGGAGCCAGATTGGCGGCCATGGCGCGGTCGATCCTGCGGGCGGTGGGCAGCGAGCCGGTGAAGACCACGCCAGCTATGGCGGAGTTGCTCGTCAGCGCAGTGCCGACTTCGCCAGCACCGGGCAGGAGCTGCATGGCATCGGGCGGAATGCCGGCTTCGTGCATCAGCTGGACGGCGCGGTAGGCGATGAGTGGAGTCTGTGGTGCAGGCTTGGCCAGGACGGGGTTTCCGGCGACGAGGGCGGCGGCGATCTGGCCGGTGAAGATGGCCAGCGGGAAGTTCCACGGCGAGATGGCGGCGACGGGGCCGCGGGGCGCCGCGAGGGGCTGGGCCTCGGCGTGCTCGGCGTAATAGCGGAGGAAGTCGACGGCTTCGCGGACTTCGGCAACGGCGTCGGCCCAGGTCTTGCCCGCTTCTCGGGACAGGAGGGCGAAGAGTTCGGGGCGGTTGGCTTCGTAGAGGTCGGCGGTGGCGCGGAGGAGATTGGCGCGAGTTTGCAATGGTGTTTGCGGCCAGGCGGAGGTGGTGGCCGCCGTGATGGCGGTGGTGATGTCGTCTGGGGTGGCGTCGGTGACGGTGCCGATGGGGTCGGTGGGGTTGGCGGGATTCATCAATCTGGCGGCACCGAGCGTTGGGCCCCACCCCCTCCTACCTCCCCCATCAGAGGGGGAGGTTTCTCTCCACTCTTTGCCATCGATCGAGTCCCATCCACCGAGCGGCACCTCCCCCTTGATGGGGGAGGATGGGAGGGGGTGACGGTTGGCCACGATGGGAGATGCGTGCCACTGGGTGGTTCGGAAGGTGGAGCGGGCGGCGTCCATTGCTGGGAAGGCGATGGAGTCGGTGAGGTCCAGGCCGGCGGAGTTCAGGCGCGGGGCGAAGATGGCCGATGGGGCCGGGATGGCCGGGTTGGGGATGCCGGAAGCATCGGAGTACCCCCAGCTAGCCTCCCCCTGATAGGGGGAGGGACCGCTCCACTCGGAGGCTCCATCGAGCGCAATAACCTTGGCGATCGGGTCCTCGGCCACCACTGACGCCGGGATGTCCTCGTCGGCGATCTGATACACAAACGAGCCGTTGGCGCCGTTTTCGAGCAGACGGCGGACGAGGTAGGCGAGGAGGTCCTTATGGGCGCCGACCGGGGCATAGATGCGGGTGCGGGTGCCCGCTGTGGTGCGCAGGACTTCGTGCAGGCGTTCACCCATGCCATGGAGACGCTGGAATTCGAACGTTTCCGGCCCCCTGCCCGCTTCGGCCGCCAGGTGCAGGACGGCGCTGGCGGTATGGGCGTTGTGGGAAGCGAATTGCGGGTAGATGTTGCCCGCGGCGAAGAGCCGCTTCGCCGCGGCGATGTAGCTGATGTCGGTCGAGGCCTTGCGGGTAAAGACCGGGTAGCCGTCGAGGCCCATGACCTGGGCGCGCTTGATCTCGGCGTCCCAATAGGCGCCCTTGACCAGGCGAACCATGATGCGGCGGTTCAGCGATGTCGCGGTTGCGTCGAGCCAGTCGATCAGTGGCAGGACGCGCTTGCCATAGGCCTGGACGACGACGCCGAAACCATCCCATCCCCCGAGCTCGGGCGCGGCCAGGACTTCGGCGATGATGTCGAGCGAGAGGTCGAGGCGGTCGGCTTCCTCGGCGTCGATGTTGAAGCCCATGTTCGCGGCTTTGGCTGACAGCGCCAATTTACGAGTCGCATCAACGAGTTCGGCCATGACGCGGTGGCGTTGGGCGAACTCGTAACGGGGGTGGAGCGCGGAGAGCTTTACGGAGATGCCGGGGTTGTCGCGCACCGAGGGGGCCGTGCAATGCGGCGCCAGGCTGGCGATGGCGCGGGCGTAAGCGTCGAAGTAGCGAACCGCGTCGGCGCCGGTACGGGCGGCCTCGCCGAGCATGTCGTAGGAGTAGCGGTAGCCCTGGGCTTCGGGCTTGCGGGCGTTGACGATGGCTTCGTCGATGGTGCGCCCGAAGACGAACTGGCTGCCGAGGAGGCGCATGGCCTGGGCAACGGCGGTGCGGATCACAGGCTCGCCGAGACGGGCGACGGCACGATGCAGGGCATTGCGCGGGCCGATTTTGGGATCGCCGAGGACGTCGGCGGTGAGGCTCAGGGCCCAGGACGAGAAATTGACAAGTGGGTTGGGAGAACCACCGAAATGGGCCGGCCAATCGGCGCCGCCGACCTTGTCGTGGATGAGGGCATCGACGGTTTCGGCATCGGGGACGCGGAGCAGCGCTTCGGCGAGGGACATGAGGGCGACGCCCTCGTCGGTGGCGAGGCCGTATTCGGCGAGGAAGCTCTCCATTAGGCCGAGGCGGTTGCCTTTGCGGACAGTGGTGACGAGGGACTCGGCGTGGGACGAGATGGCGGTACGGGCGGTGGCGTCGAGGCCTGTCGCAGTGATGAGGTCGCGGACGAGCTGGGTTTCATCGGCGAGGTTGTGGACGCGGAGAGTGTTGCGGATTTCGATGATGATGTCGGTCATAGTTCCTCTGCCTCATCTCCCACCGATGTCATTCCGGCGGAGGCCGGAAACCATGCGGTGAACGCCCTACACCCTTGATCATGCTCACAGCCACGGACATGGATCCCGGCCTTCGCCGGGATGACATGGGGTAAGTTGAGGCAGTGTGCCAGATGATCTGCAGGCGTTTCGCCTGATCTGTTGGCACCAGGCGGCGCAAAGCGTTATCCTGAGGGTGTTGTGCAGGACTAAAACCCATGAAAACCGTCACCTACGAGACTTTGGACCAGATCGATCGGAACATTCTGGCTGAACTCGCCAAAGACGGACGCATCAGTGTGGCGGAGCTGTCGCGGCGGGTGAACCTGAGCAAGACGCCGTGCCAGGCGCGGATTACCCGGCTGGAGAAGGCCGGGTACATATTAGGCTATCGGGCGGTGATTGACCCCAAGCGGCTGGGACTGCCGCATGTGGCGTTTGTCGAAGTGAAGTTGAGCGATACGCGCAAGGCTGCGTTGGCGGCGTTCAACAAGGCGGTAAGGGCGATACCGGAGGTCGAGCAGGCGCATATGATTGCGTCGAGCTTTGACTATCTGCTCAAGGTGCGGACGAAGGATATTGCTGATTATCGCGAGGTGCTGGGCGAGCGGATCAGCGCCCTGCCCCATGTGGCGCATACGTCGACGCATGTGTCGATGGAGGCGGTTAAGGGGGACGAGGAGTGAGGGCCCTTATGAACTTTTGCCGGCATGTATCAGTCGACACCCTCCCCCTTGAGGGGAGGGATCAAGGGAGGGGGTGGGCCGAGAGTACTGGACTCGCGGAGAGACACCCCCACCCTGCTCGATTCAACGGACTTAGCTGAAGCTAAGTCCTATCTCGCTTCCCTCCCCACAAGGGGGAGGGTGGACCCGGTGGATTGGGGATGGACCTGCCACACACTCAGTAGTGGGGTGGGTGCCGGGTAATCCCGACACCCTGTGCAAACTACTCCGCGATCACCGCATCGCGGAAATACGGCACGTTGAGCGTCGAGCGCCAGAAGCCTGTCACTTTGGGGCTCATCATCATGTAGTTGTTGCGGTGGTACTGCGGCAGGATGACGTGGTCGTTCATCAGGATGGCCTCAGCCTTCTGCATTTCGGCGACCGACTCGGCTTCGTCGCCGGTTGCCTTGGCGGCAGCGATGGCGGCGTCGTAGTCGGGGTTGGACCAGTTGGCGAGGTTGTTCGGGCTGCCGGTGACGAAGTTGTCGAGGAAGGTCATGGGGTGCGGATAGTCGGCGCCCCAGCCCATCTGGGCGATCTGGTATTCGACCTTCTGGACTTCAGGATAGAAAACCTGCCATTCGGACGCCTGAATCTGGACGTCGATGTTGAGGTTTTCCTTCCACATCTGCTGGATGGCTTCGAGCAGCTTCTCGATCGGCGGGGACGAGTAGGTCACGTAAAGGGTCGACGGGAAGCCTTCGCCATTGGGGTAGCCGGCTTCGGCCAGCATGGCTTGAGCGGCCTCGACTTCTGCGGTGGGGGCTAGGCCGAAGGTATCGCGCCCGTCGGTGAAGTCCTTGCCGCCAAAGGTCATGCCGGGGGGTACCAAGCCGATGGCCGGAATATCGGCCGACTGGAGCACGAACTCGACGATTTCCTCGCGGTCGATGGCCATGGACAGGGCCTCGCGGACCTTGAGGTTGTCGAGCGGCGCCTGGTTGGGGTTGAAGAAGGCGTAGGTGGTGCCCAGAGCCGGCACGACCATGAAGGCGTCGGATTCGACCGAAAGGCGCGGGATTTCCGGCGCGGGAACGGATTCGATGCCGTCGACGTCGCCGGCTTCCATGGCGGCGAGGGCCGTTGCCGGATCGGGGATCAGACGGAACGTCAGCTTGTCGAGCGAGACCGCGTCGGCATCATAGTATTCGGGGTTTTTCTCAAACACGACGGATTCACCGGCGTTGAACTCGGTGACGCGGAAGGGGCCAGTGCCGATGAAGGTGGCGGGGTTGCGCGTCCAGCCTTCGGGATCGGCTTCGACCACGTCCTGACGGACCGGGAAGAAGGTGGTGTAGGTGAGCAGCTGCATCATGTAGGGGACGCGCTGCTTGAGGGTGAAGGTCAGCGTCTTGTCGTCGGGGGCGGAGATGGCGATGTCACCGGCGCCGCCGGCATTATAGGCCTCTTCGGCGCCGACGATGGAATAGAGCATCGGGGCATTCATGGCGGCGGTGGCGGGATTGAGGACGCGCTTCCAGGCGTAGACGAAGTCGCCCGATACGACCGGCTTGCCATCGGACCACTTCGCATCGCGCAGGTGGAAGGTGTAGGTCAGGCCGTCTTCCGAGACGTCCCAGGTTTCAGCCAGAGCGGGGACGATTTCGCCGGCGGCGTCGAAACGGACGAGGCCTTCAAAGGTGTTGCCGATGATGGGGGCGGCAAAGGTCTCGGCGGTGGTGCCTGGATCGTATTTGGCGCTTTCGTTGTTGACCACATAGGTCAGTTCACCGGCGGCAAAGGCACCGGCGGTGGAGGCGAGGAAGGCTGCCGTGAGGAGCGGCAGGAAGTGCTTGGTCATCGTCTTCTCTCCTGTGTTTGGGCGGGTTCGTCCCCGCCCGTTTGAGGGCAGCTTACGCTGCCATTTCTGGTGTCGCGTAGTGGCAGGCGGCCAGGTGGCCACCGCCGATGTCTCGGAGTTCAGGTTCCGTTTTGGCGCAAAGGTCCGTCGCGATGGGGCAGCGGGTGCGGAAGCGGCAGCCGCTGGGGATGTGCATGGCGCTGGGGATTTCGCCGCGCACGGGATCGGCCGGACGAGCAGCGGTTGGATCGGGGACCGGGATCGAGGCCAGCAACGCCTGAGTATAGGGGTGCGAGGGGCGGCGGTAGAGATCGGTGTTGGAGGCGAGTTCGACGATCCTGCCCAGATACATGACGCCGATGCGGTCAGAGATGTGGCGGACCATCGACAGGTCATGAGTGATGAAGAGGTAAGTCAGGCCGAGCTGGTCCTGCAGGTCTTCCAGCATGTTGACGACCTGGGCCTGGACGGAGACGTCAAGCGCGGATATGGGCTCGTCGCAGATGACGAGGTCGGGCTCGAGGGCGATGGCGCGGGCGATGCCGATGCGCTGCCGCTGACCGCCGGAGAATTCGTGGGCGAAGCGGTTGGCGTGGTCCGCGTGCAGGCCAACGCGGGACAGGAGATCGTGGACCTTGGCGGTGCGCGAAGCGGGCGTGCCGATGCGGGCGATTTCGAGAGGTTCGGCGATGAGGTCGCGGACGGTCATGCGGCCGTTGAGGCTGGCATAAGGGTCCTGGAAGATCATCTGGACGCGACGGCGGAACGGGGTGAGGTCGCGTTCACTGGCAGTGGCGACGTCGATTCCGTCGAAGGCGATGGAGCCGGAGGTGGGCTGGTAGAGCCGGATGAGCGTGCGGGCGAGCGTGGACTTGCCGCAGCCGGATTCGCCGACGAGGCCCAGGGTTTCGCCCTTGATGATATCGAGATCGACGCCGTCGACGGCACGGAGCGTTGGCTTGGGGCCGAAAAGGGAGCGGCCGATGTGGAAGTGTTTGTGGAGGGCGCGGATGGAGACGAGGGGATGTTCGCTTTCCTTGCCGAGAGGCCGCTGAGCGTCATATGGATTGGTCATGCGCTACTTCCTCATGACCGTGACGATCGTTGCAATGTTCGCCGCCATCGCCCTGGCGTCGGTATCCGGCTTCATCGCTCTCAGCGTATTTATCGAAAGTCGCGTGATGGTTTGCGCCGACGCGTTCTGGTGCCCTGACCCCTCGCGATCGAGCGTCATTTTCTTGCTCATCTTCGTGATCTCAAGTCTTGCAACCTGGCTCTTGAGCACCGCGCTGGGACGGTTGGTGCGAGCTAGGACGGTGGACGACGAGCTCATACCGCCATCCCTTTGAGAGCGCCAACCTTCGGCGCTTCCGGATGATGCAACCAACACCGCGCGCCCTGCCCCTCGCCGAAGATGGGCGGTAGTGCCGCCGCGCATTGGCGCATGGCGTGGGGGCAGCGTGGCGTGAAGGGGCAGCCGGTCGGGGGTTGGGCCATGTCGGGTGGGCTGCCGGGGATGGGGGTCAGGCGCTTGTGGGTGTCGTCGCGCAGGTCGGGGACGGAGGCGAGAAGGCCCTGGGTGTAGGGGTGCATCGGGGTGGCAAAGAGGTCGCGGACCGGGCCGGTTTCCATGACGAGGCCGCCATACATGACGACGATGCGATCGGTGACTTCGGCGATGACGCCGAGGTCGTGGGTGATGAGGATAATGGCCATGCCGAGGCGCTTCTGGAGGTCTTTGAGCAGGCCCAGGATCTGGCGCTGGATGGTAACATCGAGAGCGGTGGTGGGTTCGTCGGCAATGAGGAGCTTGGGGTCGCAGGCCAGGGCGATGGCGATCATCACGCGCTGGCGCATGCCGCCGGAGAATTCGTGCGGGTAGGACTTGAGGCGTTCGGCAGCCGAGGGGATGCGAACCAACTCGAACAGCTCGATGGCGCGGGCCTTTGCCTCAGCGCGGGTGGCCTTGCGGTGGCGCAGGATGGTTTCGATGACCTGTTCGCCCACTGACAGCGTGGGGTTGAGGGACGTCATGGGGTCCTGGAAGATCATGCCGATCTTGTTGCCCCTGACATCGCGCAGGTCGGCTTGATCGAGGGTCATAAGATCCTGGCCGTCGAAAGTGGCGGAGCCGGACTTGATGCGGCCGGTGGCCTTGAGCAGGCGGAGGATGGACATGCAGGTGATGGACTTGCCGGAGCCGGATTCGCCGACGATGCCGAGGATTTCGCCTGGGTAGACGTCGAAGCTGACGCCGCGCACGGCCTGGACCTCGCCGCGCTGGGAGAAAAAGCTGGTGGTGAGGTCGCGGACTGAGAGGACTGGGTTCATTTGCGGAACCTCGGGTCCAGGGCGTCGCGCAGGCCGTCGCCGAGGAAATTGAAGGCGAACATCGTCAGCGAAATGGCGGCGGCGGGGAAGAAGAGCTGGTGCGGATAGGCGCGCATGGTTTCGACGGCTTCGGAGGTAAGCGTGCCCCAGGAGGCGAGCGGCGGGGTGACGCCGAGGCCGATGAAGCTCATGAAGCTTTCGATGAAGATGGCCGAGGGGATCAGCATCGTCAGGGTGACGATGATGGGGCCGATGGAATTGGGCAGCAGGTGTTTGGTCAGGATGCGGGACGTGCTGGCGCCCATGGTGCGCGCAGCGGCGACATAATCCTGTTGCTTGAGACTCAATATCTGGCCACGGACGATGCGGGCCATGTCGACCCAGAAGACCGAGCCGATGGCGATGATGATCGAATAGAGACCGCTGTCGAAGACGACCATCAGCAGGACGACATAGAGCGTCAGCGGAATGGTGGAGATGATTTCGACGATGCGCATCATGACCGCGTCGGTCTTGCCGCCGATATAGCCTGATATGCCGCCATAGAAGATGCCGATGAAGAAGTTCACGAGCGTCGCGACAAAGGCGACGGTGAGCGAAATGCGGGCGCCGTAGAGCTGGCGGACGAGGACGTCGCGGCCGAGCTGGTCGGTGCCGAACAGGTAAGTGCGGTTCCAGGACCAGCCGGATGGCGTGATGGTGGCGCCGTCGGCAGCGACGAGTTTGGCCGGGAGGGTCTTGTAGTCCAGGGTGACGGTGGTATCGCCGAATTCGAAGGCCTGCGACTTCTTGATCATATCCTTGCGTTCGCCGCGGAGCAGGCCAAGGACGTGGCCCTCGGCGTCGACCTCGTAGAGATTGAAGTTGGAGGCGTTGAGGAAGAAGCGGGTCGTCTCCCCTGCCCCTGATGTGACCGCGTAGGTCTCGAAGGCGGGCGGGATGTTGGCGAGCTTGAGGTCTTGTTCGTAATAGGTGAAGGGACTGAACAGCGGGCCGAAGATGGCGCCCAGGATCAGCAGGATGACAAAGCCAGCGGCGACCACGGCGGGTTTGTTGGCCCAGAGGCGGCGGAGGGCGTCCTGCCAGTAGGTCAGGCTCGGGGCGGACGCGACCACGGCGGTGTCGCCGGGCGCCAGCTTTTCCCACATTTCGGGGGCGATGTCGCTCATGCCGGGGCGCTCGTCAGTTTGATGCGCGGATCAAGCACGGCGTAGAGCAGGTCGACGATCAGGATCATCACCATCAGGGCGGCGGCGTAGAAGATGGTGATGCCCATGATGGCGGTGTAGTCGCGGTTGGTGATGGAGAGCACGAACTGGCGGCCGATGCCGGGCAGCGCGAAAATCTGCTCGATGACGAAGCTGCCTGTGATGAGGTTGGCGACGACCGGGCCAAGCACGGTGACGACGGGGACCAGCGAATTGCGCAGGCCGTGCTTGAACAGCACCTGACCTGGACGCAGGCCCTTGGCGCGGGCGGTGGTCATGTAGTCCTGCTCGAAGGTTTCGAGCAGCGATGAGCGCGTCAGGCGGGCGACGAAGGATATCCAGAAGCCGGAGAGCGCAAAGACCGGCAGGAAATAGCCGCGCCAGTCATCAAGGCCGAAGGTTGGGACCCAGCCAAGGCGTAAAGCGAAAATGTAGAGCGTCACCGTGGCGATGACATAACTGGGAATGGCGACGCCGATGGTGGCGATGAGCATCACCGTGGTGTCGGGCCATTTGTTGCGGTTGAGCGCGGCGATGATGCCGAGCGGAATGCCCAGGGCAATGACGCAGATGACGGCGAGCAGGCCGGTTTGCAGGGTAACCGGCAGGCCGTCCGCGATCATCGTGTTGACGGAGACGCCGGGATATTTGAAGGACGGGCCAAGATCGAAGCTGGCAATGCGGCCGAGATAGTTGAGGTATTGTTGCCAGATGGGGAGGTCGAGGCCATATTTGGCGTTGAGCGCTGCTTCGATTTCGGGCGCCAGCATGCGCTCGGAGACGAAGGGGCCGCCGGGGATCGCGTGCATCAGGAAGAAGGTCAGCGTGACGATGGCCCACAAGGTTATCGCCATCATGCCCAGTCGCTGGAGGATATAGGCGGGCATGTCAGACGCCCCCGCTGGGAGTGGTCGTCGCGGGGGATGGTCGGCCGCAAATGTCTGACATGGCGCTATTCCAGCACCAAAATTTTTTTACTGCAAGCGGGTTTGGTGGGAGAATTTGTCGTCTCAGTCGACTCCCTCCCGCTTGCGCGAGGGATCAAGGGTGGGGGTGGGTTTGGCACGAATATCGGGGCTTTCAAACCCCTACCCGAGCGACGCTAGGCGTTCACGCGCCAAGCGCTGCTTGCCCTCCCCGCAAGGGGGAGGGAGGCCCGACGGATAGACCGGCTAGAGCGCGAAATGCCCGCGCAGAATCAAAAACACTGCCGTGGCGGGAATGATCAGGTCCGCAGCTTTTTCCACCACATCAGCCGGATAGCTGCCCTCGGCGTCGAGCACGTTGATCGTTCCCAGCAATTCGTTGCCGGTCATGATCGGGATGCTGAGCGAGCTGTTGCAGCCCAGTGAGCGGATCAGCGCCAGGTCGGGGAACTGGCCCTCCATGCCGGCTGATGTGTTGATGGCGGTGATGCGGCGCTCGGTGCGCATGGCCTCGAACCAGTCATCGAGAACGATCGGCTTGGTGCCCAGCAGCGGGTAGACGTCCGGGTGGCTGGAATAGACGCGCCGGACCTGCATCGCGGCCATGTTGATGGCCGTGAGGGTGAAAAGCCGGGATGAGATCATCGAGGCAGCGAGGTCATGCAGCGCCCTGCCCGTCTCCAGCGGATCGGCGTAGCGGGCGAGGCATTCCTCGAATGTACGGAAGGCGGCGCTCATGCGCGCCACCGCTGGCGTTCCTCGATGACCGCAGTTGGCATGGCGACGAGCTTATCGTGGGCAACCACGCAATCGCGGCCGCTGGATTTTGCCATGTAGAGCCTGTTGTCGGCGACCTGCATCAGCGCGCCGGACGGGCTCTCGCCATTGCCAGCGGCGAGGCCGATGCTGACGGTGACAGCCAGTCCGGGGGCCAGGTCAGACCAGGATGTTGCCGATATGGCGGTGCGCACCCCCTCGCAGAATGAGGCGGCGACGGCTTCGGGCGCGTTGGGGAAGATAAGGGCAAATTCCTCGCCGCCGAGCCGGGCGGCGTGACCGTGGGGACCGAGCTGGCCAACCAGAATACTGGCGACGCGTTGCAGCACAGCATCGCCGGTTATGTGGGAGAAGCGGTCATTGACCGACTTGAAGTGGTCCAGATCGACGATGGCGACGGCGAAGGGCGTGCCGGCCAGGCGGTTCAGTATCTGATCGAAGCTGCGTCGATTGGCGATGCCGGTCAGGGGGTCGCTATGCGCCTGATCGGCCAAGGTCGCGGCCCGGCTGCGCAGACGGTCTGTCTCAGTGCGGATTTCCTCGACGCGGGCACGGCGGCGAGCGGTTTCACCCGATTGACGGACATAAAGCGCGTGGAAGCGCTTGTGCAAGGACAGTGCCCCTTCGACGTCGCCAAGGGCTTCAAGGATTTCGGCAAGCTTGCCTGACGCGTTGACCTGGTGGTCGATCTGGCCACCGAGATCAGCCAGGCGCAGCGCTTCGACCGCACTGGCGCGGGCGTCGGCAAAGCGGCCGGCGCGGAACTGGACGTCGCCGAGTGTATAGAGGAAGTGGATGCGCAGGCTCGGACCGGGGGGAGCAGGCAGACTGGCCGAGCGTTCGAGATACTGCAGGGCAATGTCGTAGCGGCCTTCGAGAGCCAGCATCTCGGCACAATTGCCAAGGGCGGCGCGGAGGGTCCAATAGTCGCCAACGGCATCGGCCTTAGTGATGGCGATGTCGGTCAGCTCGATGGCCGCCTCGCGTTCACCCATAGCCAGATCAGCGTCGCTCAGCGCATCCGCCTCCTCGGCCAGCTTGGCATGGCAAAATCCGAGATTGAGCAGGTAGTAGGCGGCAGCGGCATGGTTGCTCAACTGCTCGGCGATGGCGACGGCGCGGCCGACGAGACCGGCACCCATTTCGGCCTCGCGGCAGATGGTGAGCACAATGCCCTTGGCGTTTAGGGCGAAGGCGAGCACCGCCTCGTCACCCGCCTGCTCGGCTATATCCAGCGCTTCTGTTGCCAGCTCATAGGCTTCATCGCTGAAGCCCAGATCGAGGAAGAGGATGGCTTCGACGGCCATTGCGCGGGCCAGCTCGACCAGGTTGTCGAGGCGCTTCCAGAGCCAGCGAGCGCCCATGGCGCATTCGAGTCCCTGTTCAAGGTCGCCCAGGCGATAACAGCTCCAAGCCATTTCACACAGACAGGCTGCCATGCCGAGGCTGTCACCTGCGAGTTCAGACTGCACGTAGATACCGCGGAACTCGGCCAACGCCTCATCGCACCGGCCAGCTCGCAGCAATTGCGTAGCGTGGGCGAAAGCCTCAGCGATGGTCAGTTCCGGGTTGGACACTGGACGCTCTCAGTGTTGATGCGGAGAGCATAGCCAGATTCTATGGCCAGAACACTAACATGCCAGGATTTTTGTTGTCGTACCTAGAGTTAGGCGACAGCCAAGTGATGCAAGTTCTAGGACACCGCATTAGGCGCCCGGGAACAGCTTCCAGCGGCGGGGGCGGAAGGACAGGCGGGTCTTATCGCCAGCGGGATGGTCGAAGGGCAGATCGACCTCGACCAGATTGCCCTCACCACCGATGGCCAGCTCGACGCGGCGTGTGCCGCCGACGCGGCGGGCGGTGGCGACGACGCCGGCCAGCGAGGCGTCGGCCTCGATCAGATCGACATCGTGCGGGCGGAAGAACAGGCGCGCATTGCCCGGCTTGGTATCGCCGGCTGGGAGGCCGATCGCGCGGCCGCCAACCCAGACTTCGCCATTTTCGACGGTAACCGGTAGCTCGCTGGAATCACCGATGAAGCCGAAGACGAAGGGCGACGTCGGGTGGTCGTAGACCGTGTCGGGGGTGCCGACCTGCTCGATCTTGCCCTGGCTCATGACGCAGAGACGGTCGGAGAGTTCGAGCGCTTCTTCCTGATCGTGCGTCACGAAAACAGTGGTGTGGCCGGTGCGATCGTGGATCTCGCGCAGCCATTTGCGCAGCTCGCGGCGGACTTGCGCGTCGAGCGCGCCGAAGGGCTCGTCGAGCAGCAGCACGGCGGGCTCGATGGCGAGGGCGCGGGCCAGGGCGACGCGCTGGCGCTGGCCGCCGGACAGCTGGTTGGGATAGCGCTTTTCGAGCCCGGAAAGCTGGACCAGATCGAGCAGTTCCAGCGCGCGGCGGCGGATTTCATTGGCCGGCGGACGGTTGGAGCGCGGGCGGACCTTGAGGCCGAATGAGATGTTCTCAAGGATCGTCATATGGCGGAACAGGGCATAGTGCTGGAACACAAAGCCGATATTGCGCTCCTGTACGGTCTTTTCGGACGCGTCGGTGTCGCCAAAGAAAATTCTGCCCTGGGTGGGCATTTCAAGGCCGGCGATCAGGCGCAGCAGCGTCGTCTTGCCCGAGCCCGAGGGGCCGAGCAGCGCGATCAGTTCGCCCGAACGAATATCGAGCGACACATCATGCAGCGCCGGGAACCGGTCGAATTCCTTGCGCACATTTTGAACGCGAACTTCCATAGACACTCGATCCTATACCGTCAGTGGCCGGCGCCGGCAGCGATTTCCTCGCCAAAGCGCCATTCCAGAAGAGACTTCAATACCAGCGTGACCAGCGCAAGCATGGCCAGCAGTGACGCCAGCGCGAAGGCCGCGGTACCGTTATATTCGTTGTAGAGCATTTCCACCTGCAACGGCATGGTGGTGGTCTGGCCGCGGATCTTTCCCGAGACCACGGCGACGGCGCCAAACTCGCCCATGGCGCGCGCATTGCAGAGCAGCACGCCGTAGAGCAGGCCCCATTTGATGTTGGGCAGCGTCACGCGCCAGAAGGTCTGCCAGCCATTGGCGCCTAGTGACAGGGCGGCTTCCTCGTCGCCAGTGCCTTGATCCTGCATGAGCGGGATCAGTTCGCGGGCGACGAAGGGGAAGGTGACGAAGATCGTGGCCAGGACGATGCCGGGAAGCGCGAACAGCACCTCGATGCCATAGGATTTGAGGAACGGGCCCATGACGCTGCCAGCGCCGAACAGCAGCACATAGACCAGGCCAGAAATCACCGGCGAGACCGAGAATGGCAGGTCGATCAGGGTAATGAGGAAAGCCTTGCCCTTGAATTCGAACTTAGCGATGGCCCAGGAGGCGGCAATGCCGAACACCACGTTGAGCGGCACGGCAATGGCGGCGACCAGCAGGGTCAGCCGTATAGCCGCCTGTGCATCCTTGTGGGCGAGGCCCGAGAAAAACGCGCCGATGCCCTTGAGGAATGCCTCGTGGAACACGGCGTAGAGCGGCAACAGCAGGATCACCCCCATGAACAGGGCGGCGATGCCGATCAGCAACCACTGAACCGGACGGCTTTCGCTGGTAGGCGAGACCCGACGCTTGCGGCGCGCGGTGAGCTTAACTGCCATAGCCATACCTCCGACGCGACCAGGCCTGGATCAGGTTGATGGCAAAGAGCAGCAGGAACGAAATGATGAGCATGACCGAGGCGATGGCGGCGGCGCCAGCATAGTTGGTCTCTTCGAGCCGGATGACGATCAGCAGCGGTGCGATTTCGGAGACGAAAGGGATGTTGCCGGCGATGAAGATCACCGAGCCATATTCCCCGACCGCGCGGGCGAAAGCCAAGGCGAAGCCGGTGAGGATGGCCGGCATCAGGCTGGGCAGGATGACGTGGGCGATGGTCTGGAAACGGTTGGCGCCGAGAGTCGCGCTGGCTTCTTCGACCTCATGGCTCACCTCTTCGAGGATGGGCTGGATGGTGCGGACGACGAAGGGGAGACCGATGAAGATCATCGCGATGGTAATACCGATGGGCGTGTAGGCGATGCGCCAGCCGAGCGGCGCAAACAGGGCGCCGATCACACCATTGGGCGAATAGATCGCCGTGAGCGAAATGCCGGCAACGGCAGTGGGCAGTGCGAAGGGCAGATCGATGATGGCATCGAAGATGCGGCGGCCGGGAAAGCGATAGCGCACCAGCACCCAGGCGATGAGCGTGCCGAAGACGACGTTGACGGCGGCCGCGAACAGGGCCGTGACGAAGCTGACGCGAAGGGCACCGAGCACGCGCGGATCGGTAGCAGCCTTCCAGAAACCCTCGGGTCCAAGGCCTGCCGAACGGACGGCCAGGGCGATCAGTGGAATGAGGATAATCAGGGAAAAATAGGTGAGCGTGAAGCCAAGGGTCAGCCCGAAGCCGGGGATGACGCTCTGCTGGCGGAAGCGCGGGGCGCGGCGCGGCGCAGTCGAGACGGCGGTGCTCAAGCGGCAGCCTGGAAGGCAGCAGTTTTGGCGGCGCAGTTCATGTCGACCTCTCAACCCGGTTCGGCGGCGCGACCCTAGTGGATTGGTCTGGTTTATCAAAGTCGAGGCAGTCGCGTTTGGGGAAAGTGTCGTGGAAAAAAATTGCGCGGGCGGGGGTGTGTGGAGATTCTGAGGACGCGGCCGCCTGATCTGAGGAGCGGCGATCGCAATTTATGCGCACTCCAACAGTCTACACCCTCCCCCTTGAGGGGAGGGATCAAGGGAGGGGGTGGGCCACGCACCGGACTCGCGGAGAGATACCCCCTCCCGGCTCGATGACGGACTTAGCAAGCGCTAAGTTCTATCTCGCTCTCCCTCCCCTCAAGGGGGAGGGTGAACTCCACTCCAGGCCTCCCCCTCGACACAAAGACGGACCTACTTCGGCGGGCTCCACAGTGGTGTCTCACGCTCCAGTGGCCCCATCCCGGTAATGTCCTCGCCCCTTCGCATGGCGATGTTCATGCGGAAGCTGTTGCCGATACGCTCGGAGCGCTCGATGAACAGGGCGGCGATGTCGGGTGGGCAGAGTTCTTCGGCGGTCCGGCGGAACAGCGCCAGCCACCGCATGAAGTGGGCGTCGGAGAGCTCCGGGATCGCCATGTGCTTGGGCATGGGGCGGCCGGCATAGCGGCCGGTGCCGAGCAGCATCGAGCTCCAGAAATCGGCGATGGTGGCGAGGTGGTGCGGCCAGGCTTCGGGCGCGATGACGCGGTTGAAGACCGGACCGATGACCGGATCGCGGCGCGCATCGGCGTAGAAGCGGTCGACCACGGCGCGGATCATCGTCTCGTCGAGGCCGTCTGGGGTTTCCCAGCCGACGCGCTGATGGCGCGTCCCGACCGGCGGGCGCGGATTGTCATCACTCATGCGTCCGTCTCGCGGATGGCATAGGAGCAGCGGCGACCGCCGGAGACGATGTGCTCGTCGCGGGTGACTTCAGCATTCGGGCCAAGAACGGCGCGGAACACATCCAGTTCGGCGCGACAGAAGCCCTGGCAGGCGGTGGCTGCGGCACAGATGGGGCAGTGGTTCTCGATGAGGACAAGCGAGCCATCTGACTCCTCGCGCCAATCGGCCATGTAGCCTTCGGCAGTGCGCAGATCGGCCAGGGCGGCAACCTTGTCGCGCAGGCTGGTGCGATCAGCGATAGCGGCCTCATAAGCAGCGCGGGTGTCCGTCTCGCGGGCCGCGATGATGGTATCGAGCGCCGCATCGCCAAGAGACGAGCGGACGATATCGAGGAGTTGCACCGTCAGTGCTGCATGGGTGTCCGGGAAGCGGGCCTGTGCGGCCGGCGTCAGGCTCCAGCTCTGGGTGGGGCGCCCTACTCCGCGCGCCTGCGTCGTTGATGTGACGAGGCCATCTTCGGCGAGGCGGGCGAGCTGCTGGCGGGCCGCTTCGCCTGTCGTGCCGAGCATGCTGCCCAAAGCGGATGAGGATAGCGCGCCATGCATCTTCAGGGCCATCAGCACCCGCTCGCTGGGGTTGCGGGGGGACCAGGACGCATTATCCAAGCCTTGGCTTGACATATCTGTCGGAAGGGTTTTCAAAGTCATTGCTTGGAAATTAACCGGCGGCGCGCCAAAACGCAAGATGCCGCCCAGTTCGTAGAACGAGGACCGCGAAAATGGCCTTTGAACTCCCCGCCCTGCCCTATGCGCATTCTGCCCTGGCCGATCGCGGCATGAGCCAGGAAACGCTTGAACTGCACCACGACAAGCATCATCAGGCCTATGTGATGGCGCTGAACGGCTTCGTCGACAAGAACCCCGACCTGCAGGGCAAGTCGCTCGAAGAGATCGTCGCCTTCGCCAATGGCAAGGCGGACCTGGCGCCGGTGTTCAACAATGCCGGCCAGCACTGGAACCACATCCATTTCTGGAACGCCCTGTCGCCCAATGGTGGCAAGCTGGGTGGCAAGCTCGAAGCCAAGCTCGTCAGCGATTTCGGCTCGGTCGAAGCCTTCAAGGACGCGTTCAAGACGGCGGCGACCACGCAGTTCGGTTCGGGCTGGGCATGGCTGGTGCTTGGTAGCGATGGCAAGCTCAAGACCGCCAAGACGCCCAATGGGAGCAATCCGCTGGCAACCGGCGAAGGCAAGCCGCTGCTCGGGCTCGATGTGTGGGAGCACAGCTACTATGTCGATTTCCGCAATCGCCGCCCCGACTACGTGACCAACTTCCTCGACAAGCTGGCGAACTACGAATTCGCCGAAGCCAACCTCGGCTAAAGAAATTCGCGCAGGCGGGGCCGTCTTTTGGCGACCTCCACAAAGGGAGTTTCCCGCCCGCACGGGAATGACGTAGTGATTGTTTGAAGTCTTTGAACCTATGACAGTGGCAATGGCCGATTTTGAATTGCCCGATACGATGAAACTCCGCCCGCCGCGCCGGCCAGTGGTGGGAAACGCGGAGTTTCGCTCGGCTATGGCGGCCATGGCCTCCACCGTCAGCGTGGTGACGGCGCGGCGCGGCGACGAGCGGATCGGGCGGACAGTGACGTCGATGATGTCGCTGTCGATGAACCCGCCGACGATCCTGGTTTCCATCGACATCATGAGCCGGCTGGCCGATTTCATTGCCAAGACCGGCGGTTTTTCGCTCGCGATGCTGGCCGATGACCAGCAGGCGGTCGCTGATGCCTTTGCCGGGCGGCTGGATCCGGACGACCGGTTCGGACAGGGGCAATGGGCGGAATGGCCGTCCGGACATCCTATGCTGCTCGGAGCCGTGACGGCGGTCGATTGCGATGTGATTGGCGCCATCGAGACCGGCACGCATGTACTGTTCGCCGGGGCGATCATCGAGGCAGAGACAACGACGAGCCGTGCGCCCCTGTTATGGCAGCGCCATCATTATCACACGATTGGCGGGCTCGACTGACCGGCGGCTTGGTGACAAGCTGGTGCAAACGATTTGGCCAGGTGGCAACTCCCCGCCACCTTCAGCATTTCTCCCCAAAGGGAGGCGTGATTGCCCCGGTACTATTTCCACTACCGCACCGATGACGAACTGATCCGTGACACCGACGGCAGCGACCTGCCGGACCTTGATGCCGCCGAAAATAATGCGGCGGCGATGGCCAAGGCGATCGTTGAGCGGGCGGCCAGTACCGGCGGGGACACACGGCTGCCACGGTCGATCGAGATCACCGACGCCTCCGGGGAAGAGCTGCTATACCTTGTTTTTTGGGCCGGGCCGAAGGTTGGCGATGGCCCCGTGACTCCGGTGGAGCCGGCCACGGTGCACTGATCGCACCACGGACGGGGGTTGCACGGCGATGGACCAGGCCTCAATGCTAGGGCTAACCCAAAGCGAGCCCCGAACCATGATCCGCGCCGTCCTTGCCACAATCGTCCTGACCCTGCCCCTGCCGGCCCTGGCGGATGACATGTTCCTGACCATCGACAACCAGTCGAGCCAGTCCGCCCATGCCAATACCTATCCGGTTGGCGATGATGGTGAGGCGATTGAGGACAACATCGGCGGCCAAGGCGATATTCTGCCTGGCACGACGGTGACATATCCACTGGCGAGCACGAAATGCGAACTGGTGCGGGTCTATGTCGTCCTGGCAGACCAGAGCGAAATGCAGGCCGACGTGGATCTGTGCAAGTCGCAGACGGTCGTCATCCCCGACTAAGCCGCAAGACAAAAACGCCGGCCCAAGGGCCGGCGTTGGTGCGTCTGGGAGGATGTATCCTGTTATTGCGCCGGGGCGCCGGAGTAGATCTGGTCGAAGATGCCGCCATCGCCGAAGAATTTGGGCTGGGCTTCGCGCCAGCCGCCAAAGTCGGCGATGGTCACGAGGTTGACCTCGCCGAAGCGGGCGACGTCTTCCGGGTTTGCCAGCTCAGGCTTGAACGGGCGGTAGTAATTGGCGGCGGCGATCGTCTGGCCCTCGGGGGAATAGAGGTATTCGAGGTAAGCCTGGGCCAGGTCGGTGGTGCCCTTCTTCTCGGTATTTCCGATAACGAGAGCCACCGGAGGTTCGGCCAGGATCGAGATCGACGGGGTCACGATATCGAAGGCGTCCGGACCCAGTTCCTGGAGAGCCAGATAGGCCTCGTTTTCCCAAGCCAGCAGCACGTCGCCGATGCCGCGCTGCACGAAGGTGGTGGTCGAACCACGGGCGCCGGTGTCGAGCACGGGAACGTGCTTGTAGAGGTCGGTCACGAAGGCCTGCGCGGTTTCATCGGAACCGCCGGGCTGAGCCTTGGCCCAGGTCCAGGCGGCCAGCAGGTTCCAGCGCGCGCCACCCGAGGTCTTGGGGTTCGGCGTGATGACTTCGACGCCGTCCTTGATCAGATCGCCCCAATCGTTGAGGCCCTTGGGGTTGCCCTTGCGGACCAGGAACACGATGGTCGACGTGTAGGGGGCGTTGTTGTTTTCGAAGGTGCCGCGCCAGTCGGCCGGGATCAGGGCCGGATTGGCATCGGAGATGGCGTTGATGTCGCTTTCGAGCGCCAGGGTCACGACGTCGGCTTCGAGCCCGTCGATGACGGTGCGCGCCTGGGCACCGGAACCGCCATGAGTATTTTCGATGGCGACGGTCTCGCCCTTCTCGGCTTGCCAGTGGGCGATGAAAGCCTCGTTGAACTGCTGGTAAAGTTCACGGGTCGGATCGTAGCTGACGTTGATCAGGGTACGGTCCTGGGCATGGCCGGTCACCACGAAGCCCAGCATCAGCGAGGCGGCCAGCGCGGTGTAGGCCAGGAATTTGGTTGCGTTCTTCATCTCTGTCTCCCGCTGAGATTGACGATTAAAAGACTACCAGATCACTCGTGTATCACAAGCCAACACCAGCCCTACCGAGGCAGCAGAAGAAAACATTTTGCCTCAAACGCCGCAAGTTGCAGAAAAACATGATCCGTGACAGCAAAACACAGGGGCTGGCGCAATTTCATTCCATCTGCCGCAATCCTGCTCCGGCGTCACCGTGCCATCTTGGTGGCACGCTATTGTTCGAAGGAATGGCAGACAGGCGAGCGCCACCTGCCTAGACTAACGCTGCGAGTGGGGAGTCGTTTATATGAATCTGACGCAATCGAACCGTCCGGCTTTGCTGGACCGGGCGGACGCATTGAACATTGAGGAGCCCGGGTTTGCCCAGTTCTTCAAGGCGGCGGTGCTGGCCACCGATGGCGACGACCTCAAGCGCCAGGCGCCAGAGCAGTTCGAAGCCACATTGCGGCAGTCCTATCTCCACCTGCTGGCCCATGCCGACGCGGGAAGCCAGTTGACCGCCGCGCCGCCGCGACGGGCCGGCGAACCGCTGGTGCTCGATATCGTTTCGCCGGACATGCCCTTCATCGTCGACAGCGCACTGGCGGCCGTGCGGGCGGCGGGCGGAACGGTGCGGCTCTTCACCCATCCGGTGGTGCGTCAGCCTAATGGCCGGGCGATGAGCGTGCTGCATATCCACAGCGATCCGGTGGTCGATATCGACGAGCTGGGGCGTGAGATCGAGACGACTATGGCCGAGGTGACCAGCGCGGTGCGCGACTGGCAGCCGATGCTGGAACGGCTACGGCTGGCCATCGCCGAACTCGGCAAGACCATCGCCCAGAAGGACGAGCCGCTGCGCTTTCTCGACTGGCTGATCGAGCACAACTTCACCTTTCTGGGCATGCGGGAATATCGTCTGGCCGCCGGCGTGCTGGAGCCGGTGGCGGTGAGTGGCCTGGGCATCCTGCGCGACCCCGACTTCAAGGTGCTGCGCAGCGGCGCGACTTTCGTCGAATCGACGCCGCAGCACGCCGCCTTCATCGCATCAAGCGAGCCCTTGCTCGTTACCAAGGCCAATATGCGGGCGCGGGTGCATCGGCGCGTGCATATGGACTATGTGGGCATCAAACTTTACGCCGCCGACGGCACCGCGCGGGGTGAGTTGAGGATTGTCGGCCTGTTCACGTCGCAGGCACAGGCGACGCCGCATACCGAGGTGCCGATCATCCGGCGCAAGATTGCCGACGTGATGCGCAAATCGGGCGTCGATCCAATAGGACATGACGGACGGGCGCTGCTCAGCGCGCTGGACAGCTATCCGCGCGACGAGCTGTTCCAGATCGGCGTCGATCAACTGTTCGAATTCGCCAGTGCGATCGCCAGCCTCTATGACCGGCCGCGCGTGCGGGTATTGCCGCGCATCGATCTGTTCGACAATTTCGTCTCGGTCCTCGTCTATGTGCCGCGCGATCGCTACGACAGCGATGCCCGCGTGCGGATCACGCAATATCTCGCCAAGGTCTATGACGGGCGCATCTCGGCCTATTATCCGCACTTCCCCGAGGGCGAGCTGGTGCGGGTGCATGTGATCATCGGGCGCATCGCCGGACCCACGCCGCGGCCCAGCCGCACGGAGCTGGAAGATCGGGTCAATGCACTGACCTCCAATTTCGGCGACATGCTGGCGGCAGCGGCGATCGACCCGGCGACGATCAGCGACTATCGCGGCGCGTTCTCGCCAGCCTATCAATCGCGCAATACGGCGCGGGATGCGCTCGAAGATATCGACGTGCTGCGCGGGCTGGGCGATGGCGCCGGGGTTGCGCTGCGGCTCTACGAGCGCACCGGGACCGACGGTTCGCTCGGGCTCAAGTTCTACCACCGCGAAAGCGCCATTCCGCTGAGCGACCGCGTCCCCATGCTGGAGGCGTTCGGCTTCCGGGTGATCGACGAGCGGACCTATACGATAGTGCCCCGCGACGGAGTGGAACGGTATCTGCACGACATGGTGCTGGAGCCGGCGGACGGTAGTGATTTCGACGTCGAGGAACGTGGCGCGGCGGTCGAGGCCGGCCTGCTGGCAGTGTGGGACGGGTTGGCCGAAAGCGACCAACTCAATGCACTGGTGAGCCGGACTGACCTGGCCTGGAACGACGCGGCCTTGCTGCGGGCGCTGGCGCGGTATCTGCGACAGATCGGGATTTCCTATTCGCAACGCTATATCGCGCAGGTGCTGGTGAACCAGTCCGCTGCCGCGACGGCGCTGGTGGCTTTGTTCAATGCGCTGCACGACCCCAAAAGTGCCGACGGCGCAACCCAGGCCGAGGCAGCGCGCTCTGACCTGAACGAAGCGCTGGACGCGATGGCGTCGCTCGATGAAGACACGATCGTGCGGCGGTTCCTCAATCTGGTCGACGCGTCAGTGCGCACCAATGCGTTCCAGCGCGATGGCGAGGGCAATCGCTTGCCGGCGCTGGCGATCAAGTTCGACTCCTCCAAGGTCGACGGCATGGTCGCGCCGCGACCCTATCGCGAGATCTCGGTTTATTCGCCGCGGGTGGAAGGCATCCACATGCGGTTTGGCGCCATTGCGCGCGGCGGCATCCGCTGGTCGGATCGGCCGGAGGATTTCCGCACCGAAGTGCTGGGCCTGGTCAAAGCGCAGCAGGTGAAGAATGCTGTCATCGTGCCTGTGGGCGCCAAGGGCGGTTTCGTGCCCAAGCGGCTGGTTGCCGGCATGGCGCGCGAGGCTTTCGCGGCCGAGGGCGTGGCCAGCTACAAGATCTTCATCGGCGCACTGCTCGATGTCACCGACAATCTGGTTCAGGGTGCGGTTGTGCCACCCATGGACGTGGTGCGGCGGGATGGGGACGATCCGTATCTCGTGGTGGCAGCCGACAAGGGCACTGCGAGCTTCTCGGACACGGCCAATGGCATCGCGACTTCGCGTGGTTTCTGGCTGGGCGATGCCTTCGCGTCGGGCGGTTCGGCTGGCTATGACCACAAGAAGATGGGCATCACGGCGCGGGGCGGCTGGGAAGCGGTGAAGCGGCATTTCCGCGAGATGGACCGCGATATCCAGCGCGAACCATTCACCGTGGTCGGCGTCGGCGACATGAGCGGCGACGTGTTCGGCAATGGCATGCTGCTGAGCCCGGAAATCCGCCTGGTGGCGGCGTTCGATCATCGGGACATCTTCATTGACCCGAGCCCGGATGCGGCCAAGAGCCTGGCGGAGCGGCAGCGGCTGTTCGCCCTGCCCCGCTCAAGCTGGCAGGACTATGACAAGGGACTGATCTCGGCTGGCGGCGGCGTGTTTTCGCGGTCGCTCAAATCCATTCCGCTGACACCGGCGATCCAGGCGGCGCTGGGGATTGCTGCAGATCACGCGACGCCGGGCCAGGTGATGACGGCCATCCTCAAGGCCGATGTTGACCTCTTATGGTTCGGTGGCATCGGCACTTACATCCGGAGCAGCCTTGAAAGCGATGCCGAGGTGGGCGACCGCGCCAATGACACGATCCGCATCACCGGCAGTGATATCAGGGCCAAGGTGGTCGGCGAAGGCGCCAATCTTGGCGTCACGCAGCGTGGACGCATCGAATACGGGCTGAGGGGTGGGCGGATCAATACGGACGCCATCGACAACTCGGCGGGCGTGAACTCCTCGGACCTCGAGGTCAACATCAAGATTGCTGTCGCCCCGATGCTGGCCGATGGCACGCTGCCGATAGAGGAACGCAATGCGTTCCTGGTGACGATGACCGACGAGGTCGCGGCGCTGTGCCTGCGCAACAACTACCTGCAGGGGCTGGCGCTCTCGCTGGCGCAGCGGGCCGGGTTGGGTGAGTTGCCCGACCATCGGGTACTGATCGAGCAGTTGGAGGATCGTGGCCTGCTCAACCGGGCGGTGGAGTTCCTGCCCAGCGATGCAGTGATGGATGCACGGGCGGCCAGCGGCAAGGCCCTGATGCGGCCGGAGCTGGCGGTGATCCTGGCCTATGCCAAGCTCACGCTCTATGCCGACCTGCTTACCGGCAAAGCCATCGACGACGGCTACCTGGCGGGGGAGCTCTATCGCTATTTCCCAGAAACGTTGCAGGCGACATACCCCGATGCGGTAACCGGTCACCGGCTGAAGCGCGAGGTGATCGCGACGGTGCTGGCCAATGCCATGATCAATCGCGGTGGACCCGCCTATGTCAGCGAGCTGACGGCGGCAACCAGCGCCGGTCCGGGGGAAGTCGCTCTGGCCTATGCGGCCACGCGCGATGCCTATGGACTGACCGAGATCAACAGCGCGATCGATGCGCTGGATGGCTCGGTGGCCGGCGACGTGCAGCTCGGGCTCTATGCCGAGGTGATGGCCCTGCTGCGGCAGGAAAGCCTTTGGTTCCTGCGCAATGCCGATGTGACGCGCGGGCTGGGCGACCTGGTGGCGCGGCATGCGGCGGGCGTTGCGGATCTGCGAAGCCTGATGGCAAGCGCCCTGCCCACATCGCTGGTCGAAGGCGTGTCTCAGACGGCGGCCGGGCTGACCGGAAAGGGCGTGCCGGACAGTCTGGCGCAACGGATCGCGGCGCTGCCGGTGCTGGCCTATGCCAGCGACATCGTGCTGGTCAGCGAGCGTGCGGGTGTGTCGGTGGCTGATGGCGCGGCGGCGTTCTTCGGTGTGTTCACCGCGTTCGAGCTTTGGCCGGTCATTGCGCAGAGCCGCGCCCTGGTGCTGAGCGACCGCTTCGATCGCATGGCGCTGGACCGGGCACTGGCCAACCTGCTGCGGGCGCAGCGCGACCTGACGGCGGATGTGCTCAAGGTGGAAGGCGGTGCGGTGGCGCATCGGCTGGCGACATGGAAGTCTCAGCGCAAGGCCGGTATCGAACGGACAGCGGCTGCAGTAGCGGAACTGACGCAAGGGCAGTTGACTGTGTCGCGCCTGAGCGTGGCAGCGGGCTTGCTGGCGGACTTGGCGCGGGAGGTTTGAACGGCAAAGCCCGTTCACCCATTGCGAACAAACCACGAATAGACTCCTGTGAGGTCACTCCTCACAGGTCCCCGATTCGTGCTCGCCAGCCTCGACTATCTCGACAAGCTCAATCCGGAACAGCGCCGTGCGGTTGAGCACGGCGTTGGTCAGGTTGCGCCGGGGCCGTTGCTGGTGATTGCCGGCGCGGGATCTGGCAAGACCAATACGTTGGCGCATCGAGTGGCGCATCTGATCGTCAACGGCGCCGATCCGCGTCGCATATTGCTGATGACATTCTCCCGTCGCGCAGCGAGCGAAATGAGCCGTCGGGTCGAGCGGATATCGGCGCAGGTGATGGGCAAGACCTCCAGCGTGCTGACGGATGCGCTGACCTGGGCGGGCACATTCCATGGCATCGGTGCGCGGCTGCTGCGAGAGCATGCCACGCAGATCGGCATCGATCCGGCCTTCACTATCCATGACCGGGAAGACTCGGCGGACCTGATGAATCTGGTGCGGCACGAGCTCGGCATGAGCGAGGCCAAGAGCCGGTTTCCTACCAAGGGCACGTGCCTCGCCATCTATTCGCGCGTGGTGAATGCACAAGGCGATCTGGACGCGGTGCTCAAGGAGACGTTTCCGTGGTGCGCCATGTGGGCCAAGGAGTTGCGCACGCTGTTCAGCGCCTATGTCGAGGCCAAGCAGCGGCAGAATGTGCTCGATTACGATGATCTGCTGCTCTACTGGGCCGGGATGATGGCTGAGCCGGACATTGCCGCTGAAGTATCATCGCGGTTCGACCATGTGCTGGTGGACGAGTATCAGGACACCAACCGGCTGCAGGCCAGCGTGCTGCTGGCAATGCGACCTCGCGGCGAAGGGCTGACGGTGGTTGGGGACGATGCGCAGTCGATCTACTCGTTCCGGGCGGCGACGGTGCGGAACATTCTGGATTTTCCGACCGAGTTCAGCCCGCCGGCCGATATCATCACGCTGGACCGGAACTATCGCTCGACCCAGCCAATCTTGAGCGCTGCCAATGCGGTGATCGACCTGGCGATGGAGCGGTTCACCAAGAACCTGTGGACCGAGCGGCAGTCGGACGCCAAGCCGTATCTGGTGACGGTGCGCGATGAGGCGGATCAGGCGCGCTATGTGGTCCACAAAGTGCTGGAGTCGCGCGAGGGAGGCATCGCTCTCAAGCAACAGGCCGTTCTGTTCCGGACGTCCAGCCATTCGGGGCCGTTAGAGATCGAGCTGACGCGGCGGAATATTCCGTTCGTGAAGTTCGGTGGGCTCAAGTTTCTCGATGCGGCGCATATCAAGGACCTGCTGGCGATCCTGCGCTGGGCGGAAAATCCGCGCGACCGGGTGGCGGGATTCCGGGTGCTGCAACTGCTGCCGGGCGTTGGACCCGGCACGGCCGGCAAAGTTCTTGATGCCATGGCTGTTGGCCCCGACCCAGTTTGGGCACTGGGCGAGATACCGGCGCCGCCGCGGGCGGCCGAGGGTTGGACCGGGTTAGTGGAACTGATCGGACGACTGTCGCGCAAGGATGCGGGCTGGCCGTTGGAACTGGGCTATGCGCGGCTCTGGTATGAGCCGCTGATGGAGCAGGCCTATGAGGATGCAGTGGTCCGCGTGCAGGATATTGTGCAGCTTGAGCAGATCGCTGGTGGCTATCCCAGCCGGGAGCGGTTCCTCACCGAGCTGACGCTCGATCCTCCGGATGCGACGAGCGACCAGTCGGGCGTACCCATGCTCGACGAAGACTACCTGATCCTATCCACCATCCACTCGGCCAAGGGGCAGGAGTGGAAGGCCGTGCATGTGCTCAATGTCGTGGATGGATGTATTCCCTCGGACCTGGGCACTGGCTCGACGCATGAGCTCGAGGAAGAACGGCGGTTGCTCTATGTGGCGATGACGCGGGCGCGCGATGAGCTCAACCTGATCGTGCCGCAGCGGTTTTTCGTGACGCAGCAGCACAAGCATGGCGACAAGCACATGTATGCGCAGCGGACGCGGTTCATTCCGCGAGCCATGTTAGGGCTGTTCGAGGACATCCTTTGGCCGCCGGTGACGCCGGCGCATATCGAGGGATTGTCGCCGAGCCCGGTGCGGATGGATATCGGGGAGAAGGTGCGGGGGATGTGGAAGTAGGGACTTCTCATGCCAAAGTCGCCCTTGCCTCTGCCGGTCACATGTCGAAAGTGGGTGGTACCCTGCCCTACTATCGAGATCATCCATGACCACCCTATCCGACTGGCTCGCCGCTCAACATGTCGATGACGCACTGAAGTCGGTAGTCGGCACCATGGCCGCTGCAAGTGTCGATATTGCCGCCGTGCTGCGGACAGCGCCGATATCGGGGCAGACGGGACTGGCCGGACAGACCAATGTACAGGGCGAGGCGCAGAAGGAGCTCGATGTCGTCTCAAACGACATTGTTTTGAATCACATACGGCAAAATCCGCAGATATCGATTCTGGTGTCGGAAGAGCTGGATGAAGAGGTTCATCTGGAGAATCAGGGTCGCTACATGGTGGCGACCGATCCGCTGGATGGGTCTTCGAATCTCGACGTAAACGTCACTGTGGGCACGATTTTTTCGGTGCTGGAGTCGGCGGGCGGGCTGCTGCAACAGGGCACCGCCCAGAAGGCGGCGGGATATGCGGCTTATGGACCGGCGACCAGCCTGGTGTTGACCTTCGGGACGTCGACGGCGGTCTTTACGCTCGATGACGCGGGCGTTTGGGTGCTGACGGCGGATGCGGTGAAGGTGCAGCCGGCTTCGGCGGAGTATGCGATCAACACGGCGCGGGAACGGTTTTGGGATGCGGCGACGCGGGGCTATGTGGCGGAGAATGTTGCAGGGGAAACCGGGCCGACCGGCAAGCGCCACAATATGCGATGGGTGGGCTCGATGGTGGCGGACATCCACCGGATTTTGATGCGCGGCGGGATTTTCATGTATCCGCTGGACAGCGAAACGGTGAGCAAGGGCGGGCGGCTGCGGCTGCTCTATGAGGCGAACCCAATGGCACTGCTGATCGAGGCGGCTGGCGGTAAGTCGACGACCGGGACGCAGCGGATACTGGATGTGGTGCCAACGGGGATCCACCAGCGGGTGCCGGTGATTTTGGGGTCAGCGGAGGAAGTGGACCGGGTCGAGGGGTGGTACGCGCGGGGGTGAGCCCCCGGAGTTCACGCTTCCGCAACGTCATTCCGGTGTAGGCCGGAATCCATGCGGAGAACTCTCCATACTCCGGATGTCGCGATGAATGCCGGACCTGGATTCCGGCCTACGCCGGAATGACATCGCGGATGAATTGCAACGTTGCTATAGCCCGGCTATAGCTCCTCGACATGAGGAGCCGGCGCCCCACTTTGCCGGCCAGGAGCTGCTATGACCGACGCTAATCCGACGCTGCCAAGGACCAATTCCAGCCTATGGTCGAGCCGGCCGTTTCACCGGCAGTATCTGATGCGGCAGGCCAATAACCTGTTCGACTTTTTCGAAGCGGCGTCGATCAATCCCAAGGGCGGCTTTTTCGAACTGGACGACGACGGCAGGCCACTGGATGCCGCTAACTCGACCCGGCAAATTCACGTGACGACGCGCATGGTGCACTGCGCGGCGGTCGGCAGCCTGATCGGGCGGCCGGGCTCGGGCGAGCTGGTCGATCATGGCATGCGCTATATCTGGGAGAAGCATCGTGACGCCAAACGCGGCGGCTATGTCTGGGGGCTGGACGACGATGGCGTCGTCAATGGGTCCAAGCAGGCCTATGGCCATGCTTTCGTGCTGCTGGCCGCCTCGAGCGCCAAGCTGGTGGGGCATCCGCTCGCCGATCAGATGATCGCCGACGTGACCGATATCATCAACACGCGCTTCTGGGACGACAAGACCGGCTCGGTGCGCGACGAATATAACGAGGACTGGTCGCAGCTGCTGCCGTATCGTGGGCAGAACGCTAACATGCATATGACCGAAGCGCTGATGGCGGCGTTCGAGGCCACCGGTAATCGCGACTACCTAGTCAAGGCCGAGCGGATTGCCGAGCTTATCATCGCCAAGAATGCGGTGCCGCTAGGGCATCGGGTGGCCGAGCATTTCGACGACAAGTGGGTGCTCGACAAGAATTACGAAGGCAACGAGATGTTCCGCCCGTCCGGCACTACGCCGGGGCACTGGCTGGAATGGTCGCGACTGCTGTTCCAGCTGTGGGCGCTGGGCGACAAGCGCCTGAGCTGGATGACCGATGCTTCGCGCCAGCTGTTCCGCCAGTCGATCGACCTCGGCTGGGACCACGTGCATGGCGGATTTTTCTACACGCTCGACTGGGACAACAAGCCCATCATGCGCGAGAAGCTGTGGTGGCCGGTCAGCGAGGCGATCGGAGCGGCCGCATGGCTTAGCGAGCACGACCGGGAGGACTATTTCCAGGTCTGGTATCGCAAGCTGTGGGACTATGCGGAGAACCACGTGATCGACCATGCGCGCGGCGGCTGGCTCAGTGAACTGAAGGAAGACCTGACGCCGACCTCGCGGTTGTTCGTGGGCAAGCCGGATATCTATCACGCGCTGCAGGCGTGTCTGATCCCGCTCTATCCAGCGACGGGTAGCCTGACGTCGGCGATCATCGAGGCCGAGCATACAGTACGAGGGCGCCACTAGCACCGGTTGCGCTGCAGCAGACGGGCGCGTACATCAGCGCGAACTCCTTGAGGATCGTGCCGATGACGCGCCCTGACCGTCTACCTGCCCAATTGCCGCGCTTGCTGGTCGAGCGTGCCGTTGCCGCTGCATTGGAAGAAGACCTGGGGCTGGCGGGTGATCTGACCAGCCAGGCGACGCTGGCGCCGAGCGCGACCGCAACGGCGACGCTATCGGCGCGCGAGGCTGGCGTGATAGCCGGGCTTGATCTGGCTGCTGCGGCGTTTCGACTGGTCGGCGACGGGGTAGTGTTCACCCCTGCCCTCGCCGATGGTGATCGGGTGGCGGTTGGGGGCATCGTGGCGACGGTGTCGGGGCCGGCGAGGCTGGTGATGTCGGCGGAGCGGGTGGCGTTGAACTTCCTCAATCATTTGAGCGGCATTGCCACGCTGACGCGTGAATATGCCGATGCGGTCGAGGGCACCGGGGCGCAAATCTGCGATACGCGGAAGACGACGCCGGGGCTGCGAGCGTTCCAGAAATATGCCGTGCGCTGCGGCGGTGGGGCCAACCACCGCTATTCGCTGGATGACGCTATCCTGATCAAGGACAACCATATTGCAGTCGCAGGGAGCGTAACGGCTGCGTACAAAGCGGCCGAGGCGTTTGCTGGGCATCTGGTGGCGATCGAGATCGAAGTTACCTCGCTGGCCGAACTGGAAGAGGCGCTGGCAGCTGGGGCAAAGGTGGTGCTGCTCGACAATATGAGCAACGACCTGCTGCGCCAGGCCGTGGCGATCAACGCCGACCGCGCCAAACTAGAGGCATCGGGCGGCGTGAAGCTGGACCGGGTTCGGTCGATCGGCGAAACGGGGGTCGACTATATTTCGACCAGTCAGATCACCATGGCGGCCAAGCCGCTAGACCTTGGGCTCGATGTCGAGATCGGGGCGTAAGTGCAGGCCAAGACCGATGCCGAACTGACCGACCTGGCGCTCGACGCGGCCATCGCTGCGGCGCGGGTAATCATGGATGTCTATGCGCGGCCCATTGCCGCAGTGGCCAAGGCGGACGGATCGCCGGTCACGGAGGCGGATGCGGCGGCGGAAGCTGTCATCCTCGACTATCTGCTGCCGACTGGCATCCCGGTGCTGGGTGAGGAGAGCGTCGCTGCTGGGATCATCCCGGTGCTGGGGGACCGCTATTTCGTGGTCGATCCGCTTGACGGTACCAAGGAGTTCATCAAGCGCAACGGGGAATTCACCGTCAATATCGCGCTGGTGGAACACGGCCTGCCGGTGATGGGCGTCGTGCTGGCGCCGGTGACGGGGGAAGCCTTCACTGGGGATAGCAACGGGGCATTCGTGTGTGACACGCGGTCCGGCGTTGCGACAGAAAAACGGGCGATCGCAGTATCTTCGGCGCTACCCATGCGGATCGTCGCCAGTCGGTCGCATGGGCATTCGGCGCTAGTCGAGCTCTGCGAAACGCTCGATGTCGGCGCCGATGTATCGGTGGGATCGTCGCTGAAGTTCTGCCTGCTGGCGCGGGGCGACGCAGAGCTTTACCCGCGCTTTACCCCGACCAGCGAGTGGGACACCGCGGCTGGACAAGCTGTGCTAGAGGCTGCCGGCGGGGCTGTTGTGACGCTTGACGGGGTGCGGATGCATTACGGCAAGGGGGACCTGGCGTTCCTCAACCCCTATTTCGTGGCCGCTGCCAGTCTATCGCTGGCCCAGCGGGCAGCTGCGGAGATGAGCCGCATCCTGGCCAGCTGAACCCAGCCATGCAACGGGCTCTTAACTGGTCTGCCAGATCGAGTGGCCCGTACAACTTGCGCGATTCGGGTCGAGCATATACAGAGCCAGCATATATCGGCCCAGCATATGCTCTGGTGGAGTGCGCGCGTGAACGTCAAAACCCTTTGCCTGTCGATCCTCTATGAGGGCGAAGCGACCGGATACGACATCCGGCAGCTTTGCGTGGAAGGCGAATGCGCATATTTCATCGAGGCCAGCTTCGGCTCGATCTACCCCGCCCTCGCCAAGCTCGAGGACGAGGGACTGGTCACCAGCCGGACCGAACAACAGAGCGGCAAGCCGGCCAAGAAGGTCTATTCGATCACCGAAGCGGGCCGAGCAGCCTTCGCCGACGAGTTGGCTGGGCCGCTGGGTGAAGACGTTTTCCGCAGCCCGTTCCTGCTGTTTGCCCGTTTTGCGCATATCCTGCCGCGCGATCTGGTCGAGGCACGGGCCAACGAATTCCTCGAAAAGAACATAGCGTCCCATCGCAAGCTTGAAGAAGCCTTTGCGGAACGCAGCAGCAATGCCGCGGACACATGGGTCATCAATTATGGACGTGCAGTGATGGAGGTTGCCGAACGGCACATGCGCTCCCATATGCACGAACTGATCACATTGGCGCGAGCCGAGCCGAAAAAAGACGCGGCTGAGTAAAGGGGCGAATTCTCGATGCGTGCACTATTTTCCTATGGCGTAGCCTTTCTGATCATGGTTCTAGCGGGCGCCTGGTTGGCGACCGGCAGCCTGGTGATGGGCGGCAATGGTCCGGGCAACGGCGAACGGCCGATCATCTCGGTCATTGAAGGCGAAGAACATGGGCCCATTGCGACCCAATTGGCCGAAGCCGGCGTTCTGGCCCAGCACGAAACCGACCACGCGGTCGATCCGCACCTGACCATTGCGCAGCGCAATGATGCATCGACCGGCGCTAATACCGCGCTACAGTCGGTTCGGACCTCGACTTATATCGCCCAGCCCTGGAACATCGAAGTTCCGCTGCGCGGTCGCACCCAGGCAAAGGCGTCGGTCGGCGCTGTGGCCGAGACTGCCGGGATTGTCGATACGGTGCATGTCACCAAGGGCCAGACCGTCAAGGTCGGCGACCTGCTCTGCACGCTGGATCAAGGCACGCGCGTCGCGGCAGTCACCCAGGCCCAGGCCGGGCTGGAACAGGCCAATGCGGGTCTGGCGCAGTCACAATCAGACTACGACACCAATGCTGAACTGCGCGAGAAGGGCCTTGCGGCCCCCAATACAGCGCGCCAGCTCGAAGTGGCGCTGACGGCTGCCAAGGCGGCGATCAGCTCGGCCCAGGCCGGTCTCGACAATGCGCAAGCCGAACTCGAACGCACCGAAATTCACGCCAAGGTTGCCGGTGTGGTTCAGGATCCGCTGGTGGTTGCCGGCTCTATGCTCGGCATGGGCCAGCCCTGTGCGACGATCGTGCAGCTCGACCCGATGGTGTTCATCGGCCAGGTGCCGGAAGCCCGTATCGGCCTAGCCAAGCTTGGCCTCGAGGCAACGATCAAGACCATTACCGACCAGGAAGTCGACGGCAAGGTGACCTTCATCTCGGCCACGGCGGACGCGGCAACGCGTTCGTTCCCGGTCGAAATCGAGCTGCCCAATGCCGACGGCGCAATCCGCGATGGCATCACGGCGACTGCTACGGTCACCATGGGCACCGCTCCCGCGCACCTCCTGCCACAATCTGTCCTGACGCTGAATGACGATGGCGTTCTGGGCGTCAGCACCGTGGTCGATGGTTCGGTGAAGTTCCTGCCCGTCACCATTGCCAGCGATACACGCGAAGGCGTGTGGGTGCTGGGCCTGCCGCTGTCGGTCGACATCATTACCGTCGGCCAGGAATATGTTGTCGACGGTCAGGCTGTCGACGCCACCAACGTGCCTGTCGACACCGCCACCGTAACAGCGAGCTGACACGATGCTGGACTTGATCGAACGAATCCTGCGAATGCCACGTGTCGTTCTGACCGTCATGGTGCTCCTGCTGGGGGCCGGCTTTGCCGCCTACCAGTCGCTGCCCAAGGAAAGCTTCCCGGCGATCGACATCCCGTATTTCTACATTTCGGTCAGCCAGACCGGGGTGTCGCCGCGTGACGCCGAGCAGTTGCTGGCCAAGCCCATCGAGGACCGGATCAAGGAACTCGACGGACTAGAAAACTATACTGCGACGTCGACCACTGGTCACGCGTCGGTGTTTCTCGAGTTCAACGTCAATGCCGACAAGGATGCCGCCCTCAGCGATATCCGTGCCGCCATGGACGGCGTTACCTCCGAGCTGCCGGACGACGCGACCGAGCCGACCGTGACGGAAATCTCGTTCAGCGACATGCCGACCATTTCTGTGGCGGTCTATGGCACGGTGCCGGAGCGTGAGCTCGTCAACCGCGCCAAGGACCTGCAGGAAGAACTGGAGACTATGGGCGACGTGCAGAGCGTGACCCTCAGCGGTTCGCGCGAGGAAGTGCTCGAAGTCACGATCGATCTCAACCGGCTGGAAGCCTACAACCTGACCGCCGCCGAACTGTTCGACGCACTGGCGAAGAACAACATGGTCGTGCCGGGCGGCACGCTCGACAGCGGCCAAGGCTCGTTCAACGTCGAAGTCCCCGGCCTGATCAAGAACGCGCAAGACGTCTACTCGCTGCCACTCAAGACCTCCGGCGATACCGTGGTGACATTTGGCGATGTTGCGACGATCACCCGGACATTCGAAGATGCGACGTCGTACTCCCATGTGAACGGCCAGCCGGCCATTACGCTGGGCGTGATCAAGAAGCTCGGCACCAACGTCATCACGGTGTCCGACGACGTTCGCCGCGTGACAGACGAATTCACAGCGGGTTGGCCGCAGGGTATCGAGACCAGCTTCCTGATCGACCAGGCGGACTCGACCAAGGGTCTGTTCCGTTCGCTCGAAGCCGCCGTGCTGACCGCCGTGGCGCTGGTGCTGATCACCTGTATCGCCACACTGGGCGTGCGCCCGGCCATCATGATCGGCATGTCGATCCCGATCTCGTTCATGATCGCGTTCCTCGTCGTGCAGATGATGGGCATGACCATCAACATGATGATCATGTTCGGCCTCGTGCTGGCGGTGGGCGTGCTCGTCGACGATCCGATCGTGGTGGTGGAATATGCCGAGCGAAAGCTGATGGAGGGCGTCTCCAAGAAGGAGGCCTTCATCCTGGCGGCGCGCAAGATGTTCGTGCCGGTGGTTTCGGCCACCTTCACCACGCTGGGCGCGTTTATCCCGCTGCTGTTCTGGCCGGGCATTATCGGCAAGTTCATGAGCTACCTGCCGATCATCGTGATCGTGGTGATGTGCGCCTCGCTGGTCTCGGCGCTCATCTTCATGCCCATCATCGGCGCCTTCATTGCCTCCACCCATGTGGATCCCAAGCAGAAGGAAGCCGCCGACATTGTCATGTATGCCGACAAGTTCGACCCCAAGAAGGTCGGCGGCGTGACGGGTTTCTATGTGCGGACCATGGAGCACCTGATCCACCAGCCGATCCTGACGCTGGGCGTCGGTTTCACACTGGTGGTGCTGATGTTTGCCGCCTACATCATGAACCCGACCGGCACAGAGGCTTTCCCAGCCTCCGAGCCCGAGTTCGGCACCGTCAATGTGATCACGCGCGGCAACTATTCGCCGATCGAGATCCGCGACATGCTGGTCGAAGTCGAAAACGAGATCCTGCAGGTCGAAGGCATCCAGGACGTCATCATGAGCTTCGGCGGTGGTGGCGATACGATGAGCTCGGGTGGTCCGCCGGACACCATCGGCTCGTTCAATCTGCAACTACTGCCCTATAACGACCGCGTCAAGGCTGCCGAGATCTTCCAGAATATCCGTGACCGGGTGAAGGGCATTTCGGGGCTCGACGTGCAGATCGCCGCCCAGGAGAACGGCCCGCCGGCAGGCAAGGCCATCAACCTGCGCGTCGAAGGCACCATCTATGACGATATCGCTCCGGCGGTTGCCAAGCTGCGCGACTATATCGAGAACGATCTGGGCGACACGATCGACATTGAAGACGGGCGCCCTGCCCCCGGCATCGACTGGCAGATCACGATCGACCGTGAAGCCGCTGCCAAGTATGGCATCGGCGTGCGTGAACTCAGCCCATATGTGCAGCTCGTAACGTCGGGCGTGAAGCTCGGCAGCTACCGGCCGGACGATGGTGGCGACGAACTCGATATCCGCGTTCGCCTGCCGGAAGGCGAGCGCACATTTGACGCGCTCGACAGCCTGCGTATCGTCACCCCGCAGGGGCTGGTCCCCGTCTCGAACTTCATCGAGCGTACCGCCGTGCCGAAGGTGGCCAATATCTCGCGTCGCAACGGCGTTTACGCCATGACCGTGGCCGCCAACCTCAACCCGACCAATGCGGCCGGCGAAGCGGTTACCTCCGACGCCAAGATCGAGGAGATCAAGGCTTGGCAGGCGACCCAGGAATGGCCATCGAGCGTGGAGATCGTCTATGGCGGTGCGGCCGAACAGGTCGACGACACCAATGCCTTCATCGTCTCGGCGCTGTTTGTCGCCCTGGCGCTGATCGCCGGTATCCTGCTGATCGAGTATAACAGCTTCTATCAGGTGATCGTGACGCTGATGACGGTGGTGATGTCGATCGCCGGCGTCATGCTGGGCATGGTCGTCACCGGGATGAGCTTCTCGGCGATCATGACCGGGCTGGGTATCGTGGCGCTGGCCGGTATCGTGGTGAAGAACGGCATCGTGCTGATCGACACCTACAACCACTACCAACGCGACGAGCATGTCGAGCCGGTCAAGGCCATGCTGATCACCATCAGCCAGCGCGTTCGGCCGGTGCTGCTCACCGCAACGGTGACAGCGCTGGGCGTTATCCCGATGGCGCTGAATGTCGAGTTCGACTTCATCCGCCGCGAAATCGTGGTGGGTGGCATTGCCGGGTCGTGGTTTATCCACCTGTCGGCAGCCTTGGTGTCGGGCCTGTTCGTCTCCACCGCGCTGACACTGGTCATGGTGCCGGTGATGGTGGTGGCGCCCAATGTGCTGTGGAAGCAGATCAAGTGGGTCGGGCATCAGTTCGCTCGCCTGGGCCGCTTCGTCACTGGTCGTGGCCGGCAGACAGCAATGGCGGCTCCGGCCGGCTTCGACGGCATGGCCGTGGAAATTCCTGCCGATGCCGATGGGGCCAAGCGCTATATCGTCAGCAAGGACGAGGGCCTGGTGGAGAAGGAAAAGAACGGCGTGACCGTGGTCAGCCGTCCGGATCGACCTGAAGCGGCCGAGTAGACAGCGATTATTGAATTGCGAGGGGCCCGCAGCGATGCGGGCCCCTTTGTTTTTCGCCGCTAGACAGCAAATGCGTTGAGCCGCCAGTCGGCCCCGTCGAATGATATATGCCTACTCTCGGGTGTATAGGGCGCCAAGGCCCTGCCCCAGAACGCTTGGGCGGGCCGATTGTCTTCGGGCACGCCAATGTGCCAATCGCCGGGATGGTTCGCCGTAATCGCCGAGAGCGCCGCCTGCCCTACGCCACTGCGGCGATAGGCCTTGAGTACGAAGAACTCGGCCATGAACCAGCATGACCTCCGCTCGGTCAGGGGGCACTCGTCGATGACAAGGGCGAAGCCAGCAATCTCGTCGTTTGAATAGATCAGATAGGGGAACTGCCAGAAGCGGTCGAGGAAGTCGTATTCGAAGCAACCGTCGGCACCGACCGGGAACGGCATGCTTTCGGTCATGTCGTAGAGATAGAGCTGAATCAGGTTGGCGATCAGCGGCTTCTGGTCGGCGGTCGCCGGGACGATGGTGATGGTGCTGGGCGTCATTGGCGTAACCTGACCTAGTGAGGGAGGCTCGTCCAGATGACGAGACTGGTTCGGGTCAAGCATAGCGCGGGTCGAAGACGCGGGGATAAGTCTTGGCTACCGGGCACCGATGACTTGAACACAAGGGCCGGGGTTTCCGCACCCCCTACCACC
Source organism: Devosia sp. SL43 (assembly GCF_021729885.1). NCBI lineage: Bacteria > Pseudomonadati > Pseudomonadota > Alphaproteobacteria > Hyphomicrobiales > Devosiaceae > Devosia > Devosia sp. SL43. The sequence continues at coordinate 4,073,828 of NZ_CP063401.1, read as the reverse complement.
CTCCCCCATCAAGGGGGAGGTGCCGGCCGGTGCATAGGCGAGCTCGTGCCTGGGCCCTACTCCGCCGCCGGCAAACCGCGTTTGACGAAGCCGTCGGGGTCGTTGGCGGTCTGGAGGAGTTTTTCTTCGGCTTCGGTGGCTTCGCGCTGGCGGTTCCACATCTGGGCGTAGAGGCCGTCATGGGCCAGGAGCGCGACGTGGTTGCCGCGTTCGGCGATGACGCCTTCGCGCAGGACCAGGATTTCGTCGGCATTGACGACCGTCGACAGGCGGTGGGCGATGACCACGGTGGTGCGGTTGGCCGAAACCACGTCGAGGGCCGACTGGATGTCGCGTTCAGTCTTGGTGTCGAGCGCCGAAGTCGCCTCGTCCAGGATGAGGATGGACGGGGCCTTGAGGATGGTGCGGGCGATGGCGACGCGTTGCTTTTCGCCGCCGGAGAGCTTCAGGCCGCGTTCGCCGACGGGTGTATCATAGCCCTTGGGCAGGGTTTCGATGAAGGGGCCGACCTGGGCCATGGCGGCGGCTGCGCGAACCTCTTCCGGAGTGGCGCCGGGGCGACCGTATTCGATGTTGTAACCGATGCTGTCGTTGAACAGCACGGTATCCTGCGGGACCATGCCGATGGCCGAGCGCAGGCTTTCCTGTGTGATGGCGCGGAGATCCTGACCGTCGATGGTGATCGAGCCGCCGGTGACATCGTAGAAGCGATAGAGTAGCCGCGAGATGGTGGACTTGCCGGCGCCAGTGGGGCCGACGATGGCCACAGTCTTGCCGGCCGGCACTTCGAAGCTGACGCCCTTGAGAATGGAGCGATCGGGATCGTAGTGGAAGGTGACGTTGTCGAAGCGGATTACCGGGCCAGATATGGCCAATGGCTTGGCATCGGGAGCGTCCTCCACCTCGGGATTCTGGTCGAGCAGCTTGAACATCTCCTCGATGTCGGTCAGGCCCTGGCGCAGTTCACGATAGACGAAGCCGATGAAATTGAGCGGTCGATAGATCTGCATCAGGAAGGTGTTGAGCAGGACGAAGTCGCCCAATGTCAGCGTGTTGTTCATCACGCCTACGATGGCCATGATGGCGATGATCAGGAAGCCGGCATAGAAGATGAGGGCCTGGCCGAAGTTGAGGAAGCCCAGCGAAGTCCAGATGCGAATGGCGGAACGCTCGTAGCCTGCCATAGAGGCGTCGTAGCGTTCGGCCTCCATCTTCTCGTTGGCGAAGTATTTCACCGTCTCGAAATTGAGCAGGCTGTCGATGGCCTTGCCGTTGGCGTCGGTATCGGAATTGTTCATGTCGCGGCGGATGGAAATCCGCCAGTTCGACGCCTTGATGGTGAAGTAGAGATAGCCCCAGATCATCACCACCAGAACGCCGAGATAGGTGATGCCGAACATCCAGACGAAGATGACGGCGGTGATGACGAATTCGACAAGTGTCGGGGCAATGTTGAGCATCGTGAAACGCACGATGGTTTCGATGCCCTTGGTGCCGCGCTCGATCACGCGGCTGAGACCACCGGTGCGCCTAGCCAGGTGGAAGCGCAGCGACAGGCGATGCAGGTGATGGAAGGTACGCAGGGCGAGTTTGCGCACGGCGTTCTGGCCCACGCTGGCAAACAGCACGTCGCGCAATTGCTGGAAGCCGGCATCGATGATGTTGCCGAGCACATAGGCAATGACGAGAACGATGGGAACCGCGAGGCCCATGACCACCGCGCTTTCGGGCGTCGCGCCATCGAGGCTGTCGATGATGCCCTTGTAGGCAAAGGGAATGAGCGTGGTGGCGACCTTGCTGAGCAGCAGCGCGCCAATGGCGAGGACAACGCGGAAGCGGAGATCCGGACGATCGGCAGGCCACATATAAGTCCACAGATTGGCGATCGTGGCGAATACAGAGCCCTCGTCCGCGTTAACGGACGGCTTCTTTTCAGCGCTGTCTGAAGACATCAGGCGGTTTCCGCTTCCAGTTTCGGGGCGACCGGACCAAGGCCGGCGAGCATGCCCGAATAGGCGCTGCCCAGGGCGGCAAGACGATCATGCTGGACGATGTAGCAATTGCGCGTGCCGCGCGGCTTGCGCTCGATCAACCCGGCATCGAGCAGCACCTTGATGTGCTGGCTGACGGTGGACTGGGCCAGCGGCAGTTCCTCGGTGACATCGGCGCAGCAACATTCGCCCCGCTGCTGGCGGGCAAGGATGCGCAGGATGCTGAGGCGGACCGGATGGCCCAATGCCCGCATGATGGTGGCAATATCGTCGTCTTGCATGGGCTCGACTGTGTTGATCGGTATCTGCCGATATAGATGGAGGCTAATGCGGCAATAATCAATGGGCAGACCGCGTTGTGCAGCGTTTAGGCGCGCGGAAGCGCCGCCTGGGTTGCGGTTGTCGCAGATCGCATGCCCAAGAGGGCAGCGAGGGCGGACCCCGAGACGGCTTTCGCCTCTGGTAAAGTAAAAAGTGAGACGGAAGCCGTCTCGGGGTGCCGGTTTTTGGAACGTTTCCGGCGGCGGGAAGTCATAGCAACCCACGGCCGAAACGCGAACCTGTGGGAGAAGGCAAAGTCCCCACCCGACCCACCCCACCACTGTTCGCCTGCAGGCCGCCGCGTGGGGTGATAGGACGATTATGGCAGAGGATTTTGGGGTGGGGATAAGAGGGATAAGTCGAGGGAGCGGTGTATGGCTTCACCCCCACCTAGTTTCGCTACGGCCCTATGGGCCTAGCTGCACTACCTCCCCCTTCCAGGGGGAGGTGTCGCTCCACTCGTGTGGCTCGATGCAGTTCAACCCACAGAACTGCACCTCCCCCTTGATGGGCTTGGAGCGGCCCGGAGGGACAATCGCTCCAGTGGAGCGATTTGAGCGATCAAGGCTGGGAGGGGGTGATTGGAGAGCACGATCTTGCCCACTCACAGTCGAAATCAGTTAGCGCCCTCCGGCAAATCAAACACCTGGCCGGGATAGATGCGGTCGGGGTCGCGGATCTGGCCGGTATTGGCCTGGTAGATCGTGGTGTATTTGATGCCCTCGCCATAGGTACGACGGGCGATGGTCCAGAGGTTGTCGCCGCGGCGGATGATGGCCTTGCCGGAGACGAAGCGCTGAGCATCGGCCCCGCCGATGGCGACGGCGACCATTGTGGGCACATCGGCGACTGGCGCAGGTTCGGTGGCGGGCGTCGGCGCAGGTTCGTCTGCAGTATCATCGGCTGGCGGTGTCGCTTCCGCCGTCACCACTGGTTCGGCCGGTGTTGTTGGTTCTGGCGTTGCAGCGGCGACCGAGGCCTGATCCGGTTTGATGGTCGCGTCGAGAGCCGCAGCTGCGGGTTCAATCGCCTTGTCGCCTGAAGCAACGACAATGGGTTCGGACTCCGGCAGCGCCGGTTCTGCGGCCTTATCGGAGGTAGGCGCTGGCTCAGCTGGCGTCGTCGCGGATGCGGCGGGCTCTGTCGTGGCAGACTCTGCTGCTGGCGCCTCTGGGGTCGGCGCAGGTGCGGCAACGGCAGGCTCTGGTGCGGGGGCGGCGGGCTCGACCGCTGCTGGCTCTGGCGCCGGTGTTGCGGGTTCCGGCTGATCTGTCGGTTCAGCCTGGGCGACAGCGATGGGCGCTTCTTCAACTGGCAATTCGATGACGAAGTTGACCTCGGCGCGCGAAGCGACCTTGGCGCTGTCGGGTTGCAGCATATCGATGCGGACGCGCTGCGACGGCTTGGTCAGCACCTTGCCGGCCTCGACCAGCCAACGACCGCCTTCGACCTTGGCATCGGCAATAAAGATGTCGTCGACATAGAGGCGCATGGTGGCGCCTTCGGGTCCTCCGCCGGCAAAGAAAGTCTCTTCGCTCTCGAGCTCGATGGCGTCGATGGTGGGTGGCGTGCCTTCAAGCACGACGGTTGGCGTGACCTGTGTCGCGACGGCAGCCACGGTGGCGTCCGCTGCGGCAGCTGTGCTTGGCTCAACCGGCGCAGCCTCCGCAGTGGCGACGACTGGCTCGGCCGGGGTATCAGCAGAAGCAGGTTCGGCTGGTGGCGTTCTGGCCGGCTCTGCTGGCGACGCACTGGTTTCGGTCGTCGCTACAGCGGGCTGGTCTGCGGAGGCTGGGTCGGCAGCGACCGGCGCGGGTTCCGCAACGGGCGCAACCTCAACCGGTGGCGTCGTGGTCGGCGCTACATCAGGGGCAGCAGGGGTTTCAGCAGGTTCGGCGGGTGCTGCGGGATCAGCGGCCACGGGCGGCGTTGCGGGCTCGGCGGAGGCGACTTCGGTGCTGGTGCCGGCAGTCGGTGGCTGGAGGCCCTGCAGGACTTCACTGGCGGCGCCGGGCGTGCTGGCAACGACGAGCGGCTGGCTGGTCTTGTCGTCGGCGATGGCAACGACGAAGGATTCCGCGGCGCGACCGGTCTTGCCGGCTTCGCCCAGGGTGATTTCGACACCACCTGCGGGCAGCGGCGCATCGGGAACCAGAACCCAATCGCCCGTGGTTTCGACGGTGGCTTTGCCGAGCAGGGAGCCGTTGGAATAGACTTCCACCTCGGTGCCGGGTGTACCGCTACCGGCGATGACCACGGAGCCATCGGGCTCGGCGCGCAGCAGGCCGAAGGTCGCGGCAATAAGGTTTTCGGGGACTTCGGCCGCGGGCGGCGTGACGTCCAGCGCGGGCGCGGCGACATCGGTCGCCGGATCTGCCGCTGACGTCGCAGGCTCCGGGGTGACGACCGCAACCTCTTCGGCGGGCTCAGCCTCAGGCGCAGCAACCGCTGTGGCGGGCGCCGGGATGAGGCCGGCATCGGTCATCTTGCCGCGCAGGCACTGGCCCATGCCTTCAGATGCGTTGAAACAGGTGACGACGTTTGGACCAGCCAGAACGCCGATAATGACAGCAAGAGTAACCGCCGCCGCCCCAAGGGTGAGCGCAAGAGGTTGTTTCGGAGCGGTTTCGGCCAGTTCGTCCTCCCGAGGACGGCAACGCCGTCCGGTTAAGCCACCTTTTCTGTCGTCCCCTGAGCCGCTTCAGTTTTCAACAGCTTGTATGTGATTGATTCATACAGAGCTTCAAAGGACGCATCAATGATATTGGGAGAGACGCCGATGGTGTACCAGCGCTCGCCTGATCCATCGCGACTCTCGACCAGTACACGGGTGACCGCGCCCGTGCCGCCGTCCAGGATACGCACCTTGAAGTCGACCAGTTCGAGGTCCTCGATTCGGGCAGAATATTTGCCCAAGTCCTTGCGCATGGCCAAATCCAGCGCATTGACGGGGCCGTTGCCTTCGGCCACCGACATCAGCAGCTCTTCGCCGACGCGGATCTTGACCACCGCTTCGGTGACGGTGATCTCCTCGCCCTGCGCATTGTGGCGGCGTTCGACGCTGGCGCGGTAGTTCTCGACGGTGAAGTAGGCAGGCAAGGTGCCGAGCACTTCATGGGCCAATACGGCGAAGGAGGCGTCGGCGCCGTCATAGGAATAGCCACGCGATTCGCGTTCCTTGACGGTCGCCAGCAGCCTTTCGAGGCGCCGGTCGTCCTTGGACAGGTTTATCCCGTGACGGGCCAAAGCGGTCAGCAGGTTGGACTTTCCGGCCTGCTGGCTGACCATGATGGAGCGCTCGTTGCCGATGGACTCGGGCGGCACATGCTCGTAGCTGGAAAAGTCCTTGAGCAGGGCAGACGCGTGGATGCCGGCCTTGGTGGCGAAGGCGGACGCGCCGACATAGGGGGCCTGCCGGGCGGGGGCACGGTTGAGGCGGTCGTCGAAGGCGCGGGAAATCTGGGTGAGGCGGGCGAGGCGCGCGGCGTCGACGCCGATTTCGAAACGGTCGGAAAAGGCGGGCTTCAGGACCAGCGTGGGGATGATGGTGACGAGGTTGGCATTGCCGCAACGCTCGCCGATGCCGTTGAGGGTGCCCTGGATCTGGCGGACACCGGCTTCGACGGCAGCCAGAGTGTTGGCGACGGCCTGGCCAGTATCGTCATGGGCGTGGATGCCTAGGCGGTCGCCTGACGCGACCGACAGCACCTTGCCGACAATGTCGCTGACCTCGGAGGGCATCGTGCCGCCATTGGTGTCGCAGAGCACCACCCAGCGGGCGCCGGCATCCAGCGCAGTCTTCACGCAGGCGAGTGCGTAATCGGGATTGGACTTGAAGCCGTCGAAGAAGTGCTCGCAGTCGATCAGCGCTTCCTTGCCGGAGGCGACTGCTGCAGCGACGGTATCGCGCAGGTTTTCGAGGTTTTCCTCGAGCGAGATTTCGAGCGCAACCTTGACCTGGTTGTCCCAGGTCTTGGCGACGAAGCAGGTGGCGTCGGCGCGGGAATTGAGCAGCGCCTGCACGCCCGGATCGTTGGCGGCGGAGCGCCCTGCCCGCTTGGTCATGCCGAAGGCGGTGAACTTGGCGCGTTTGGTGCGCTTCTGTTCGAAGAACTCGGTGTCGACCGGATTGGCGCCCGGATAGCCACCTTCGACATAATCGACGCCCAGCTCTTCAAGCAGGCCAGCAATGGAAATCTTGTCCTCGAGCGAGAACTCGATGCCGGCAGTCTGCGCGCCATCGCGCAGAGTGGTGTCGAAGATGTAGAGGCGGTCTTTGGACATAATGCTTACTCGGGCCAGCTGACAGTGTCGTGGTCGGGATGCTGGTGGTTGGTGGACTTGATGGCGGAGGCCCAGGCTTCCTGGCCATCTTCGGTGTTACCAAGTTCCTCAATGGCGGTCAGCGACTTGAACCAGGGCACCCGGCCCTCATTGCCGGTATTGGCGTGGGGCGGGAAGAGTTCGGGGTGGTCGAGCGAGCCAATGGTGAAGTTGACCCGGCCGCCTTCGGTGTTGTCGTAGAAGAGCGGCGTGCCGCAGGCGGCGCAGAAGCCGCGATCGATGTGTTCGGAGCTGCGGAAGCGAGCGGGTTCGCCGCGGGTCCAAGTGATGGATTCGCGCGGGGCGGCCACCAGTGCCGCGAAGATGTTGCCCACAGCCTTCTGGCACATGCGGCAGTGGCAGATGTGCGAATTGTCCAGCATTTCGGTGGCGTGATAGCGCACGGCGCCGCATTGGCAGCCGCCGCTGACTTCCATGGCGTAACGATCCATCAGGAATTCTCCCTGGGTGGCCAGGCTTCCGTATCGTGGTCGGGATGCTGGTTGGAATGAATACCGGCAAGGAAGTCGCGCCATTCATCGGGCTCTTCGCTGCGCAGGGGAAGCGCGGTCAGGCCGTCGAAGAAGCTGAGCTTGTCGGCCGGATTGACCTGGATGACGGGAGCGGCGACCTCGGGATCGTCGAAGGCACCGATGGCGAGTTCGAGGCCGAAGCGGGTTTCATAGGCCAGCGGCGTGCCGCAATCGCCGCAAAACGCACGGCGGGCGGCGTTGGACGACTGGAACCATTTGGGTTCACCGCGGGTCCAGGTGGCATTGTGGGCCGTGACCAATGGACCGAAGAAGCCGCCGAACGCCTTCTGGCACATGCGGCAATGGCAGATCGACGGCCGACCAAGTCGGGTGACGCGGAAGCGCAGCGCACCGCATTGGCAGCCGCCGGTGTGTTCGTCCGGACGGGAAGTCATGGCTTGCTCTCCCATTTGGTGCGGCGTTCGCCGGCTTCGTCCTTGTAGTCCATCAGGGTGATGCCTTGCTCGGCCAGTTCGGTGCGGATGGCGTCGGCCTTGGCGAAATCCTTGGCGTTGAGTGCGGCGAGCCGATCGGCAATGGCGGTGGCGATGTGCGGGGGCTCTTCCCAGCCGTCGTCAGAGGTCAGCAGGCTATCGAGGCCGAAGCCGAGGAAGCGCAGGGTGGCGGCGAGGCAGTGCTTGGCGTTGCCCTCGTCGCGGTTGGCCTTTTTGGCGATGAAGTCGAGGGCGACCGAGGCGCGGTGGAAGTTGAGATCGTCGGCCAGTTCCTTGACGATGGACGGATCGGGTTCGTCGCCTTCGGCGACCTGGGCGCCACGGGCCGCGCGTTGCCAGTCGCGGAGCTTCGCTTCAGCTTCTTCGAGGCGTTTGAGGGAGAAGTCGATCGGCTCGCGATAATGCGTCATCAGCATGGCGAGACGCAGCACATCGCCGATCCAGGCCCGGCCGCCCATGGCGCCGGTTTCCAGGAGATCGTTGATGGTGACGAAGTTGCCCAGCGACTTGCTCATCTTCTGGCCTTCGACCTGAAGGAAGCCGTTATGCATCCAGACATTGGCCATGGCGTGCGTGCCATGGGCGCAGCGGGACTGGGCGATTTCGTTTTCGTGGTGCGGGAAGATCAGGTCGAGCCCGCCACCATGAATGTCGAAGGTCTGGCCGAGGTAGCGCTCGGACATGGCCGAGCACTCGATATGCCAGCCCGGGCGGCCACGGCCCCAGGGGCTGTCCCAGCCAGGCTCGGTCTCGGAGGACTGCTTCCAGAGCACGAAGTCGGCCGGGTTCTTCTTGTGGGCTTCGACGGCAATACGGGCGCCGGCCAGGTTGTCCTCGAGATTGCGACCGGAGAGCTGGCCGTAATCGGGCATGGACTTGACGTCGAACAGCACTTCGCCGGCCGCGTTGTAGGCATGGTTGTTGGCGATCAGGTCGCCGATCAGGGCCTGCATCTGCACGATATTGTCGGTGGCGCGGGGCTGGATGGTCGGCTCCAGCGCACCGAGCGCGGCGGCGTCGGAGAGGAACTGGTTCTCGGTCTTTTCCGTCACGCGGCGGATGGCCTCGTTGAGCGGCAGATCGGGGAAATCGCGCAAGGCGCGTGCGTTGATCTTGTCGTCGACGTCGGTGATGTTGCGGGCATAGGTGACGTGCTCGACGCCGTAGACGTGGCGCAGCAGGCGGAACAGCAGATCGAAGACGATGACCGGGCGCGCATTGCCGATATGGGCGAAGTCGTAGACCGTCGGGCCGCAGACATACATGCGCACATTGCTGGCATCGATCGGCGTGAAGGCCGCCTTGCTGCGGGTGAGCGTATTGTAGAGCGTGAGCTGCGGCGTGGTCATATGGTCCGTCCCTGGCCATGCGTGATAGCGCTGGCAGACGGCTCTTCGGGTATCAGAAAGTCAGGATGAAGAAGACCGCGCCGCCAACTGTTGGTTAGCAGGTAATAATGCAGCGGTTAATCAGAATGATGCCGGTCTTCATGGCGCGGAGATTGACCGGAGCCTTGGCGGAAAGCAAGCGGAAAGAAAAAAGGCGGCCCCACCGGGCCGCCAATCGCTTTGGAGGCGATTTCTAAAGGATAGCCGCCATTCGACCGTAGGTCTCATGGCCTGACTAACTAAAATCGCTCCACCGGAGCGATTTTGCCCTTTCGGGCCGCGTGTCAGCTGCGGAACTGCTGGTGGCAGGCACCGCATGTAGCACCGATAGCCTGGAGGGCTGCGGCGTAACCCGCCGCGTCTCCAGCTTCAGCGGCGGCGAGACCGGCGGCAGCCGCATCTTCACCGGTCTTGGCGATGGCGACGAAGGCGTCCCAGTTTTCCCAGATGGCGGGGAGCGCCTTGCTTTCGCCGACGATCGAGCCTTCGGGGAAGAGAGCCGGGATATGGCTGTAGTTGGTCTGTAGGGTGGTCATGGCGGCGACGGCTTCGGCGCCGGTCAGATTGCCGGCAGAGCGCAGGATGCCGCCATCTTCCTTCATCAGGGCGATGCGGGCAGTTACCGCTTCCTCAGGCGTGGCAGGTGCCACGAAGGCGTCCTGTGCGAAGGCGGCGACGACGCCCAAAGTCATTAGGCCAGCGACGGCCATGGCAGAAATCTTCTTGATCGACACGAGTGCACCCTCAACGGCGAATGATATCATAGATGGTCAGAGTTGCATGGGCCTGTGACGGGCCCAATGCGCACACGGGAATGTTATCAAGAATTGCAAGACGTTAGCTACCCACTTCCTTTGGGGAGAGCCGGAGTCACGCCAATACCACCTTCTGAAATATATCGCCGAAGACTGACTTCCCATCTGCCATGGCGCCGATGCGGACGGTGTCGCTGGGTTTGAGGAAGGGGGTGCGAGCCCGGCCGTATTTGAGTTTCTCGACGGTGCGCGCTTCGGCGATGCAGGCAAAGCCGATACCATCCTTCTTGATCGGCAGGCTCTCATCGTGGCGATTGGAGACCGTCCCGCCCCCCAGGATCGTACCAGATGCGAGGGAGCGGGTACGGGCGGCTTCGACGATGAGGTCGGCGAAATCGAAATGCATGTCGGTGCCGGCATTGGGCTGGCCAAAGAGCGTGCCGTTGACCTCGACGCGGACCGGCAGATGCAGGCGATTGTCGCGCCAGCTGGTGCCCAGGCCTTCCGGCGTGACGACGATGGGCGCGAAGCTGGTGGATGGCTTGGCGTGGAAGAAGCCGAAGCCATTCTGCAGGTCGTCGACGACGAGGCGGCGCAGCGACACATCGTTGCAGACGGTCACGAGGCGGATGGCGGCGCTCGCCTGTGCCTTGGTGGCACCCATGGGAACGGCGCCGATGATCACGGCGACCTCGGCCTCGAAATCGAGGGCAAGATCGGGGTCGGTGATGCGGATAGGCGCCGTGGGGGCGGACAGCGAATCGGAGCCGCCCTGGTAGAGCAGTGGACGCCCCGATTGCAGCTCGGCATCCTTGCTGCCCTTGAGGCTGCGGACGCGTTCGAGGTGACTGAGATAGCCGGAGCCGTCGATCCACTGATAGGCGCGCGGCAATGGTGCCAGGGCTGCGGCGGGATCGAAAGGCTGGCCGGCAATGGCGCCGGCGTCGAGTTGCGCGGCGAGTGCGGTCAGCGCCGGCGCGTGGACTGACCAGTCGTCGAGGGCGGCCTGCAGGGTTGGCGCGATGCGGCCGGCGGAGACACAGCGCGTCAGATCGCTGGAAACGATGACCAGGTGTCCGTCCGGGCGACCATTGTTGAGCGTTGCTAGCTTCATGGCGGCGCATTCTCTCGCTGGTGTGACCGCGCAGCGCTACCACGGCGCAGGCGCTGTCACTATAGTGTTGCTATCGGTCCTAGCGTTGTCTTAAGGCCGGTGTGGCGCGCGGCGCGCCTATGGGATTCGATGGCAAGTTTGAGCAGCAATGGCGCACGCGCCCTTATCCTTCTGATACTGGCGACGGTATGCCTCCTGCTGGACGTGAACACGGCCTATGCGCAGGCGGCCCAGTGTGCGCAGCTGGAGAACGCGCTGCGGCAGTTCGATCGCAATGGCGATTTCCAGCAGATGGGCGGCAATTCGCAGTCGGCGCGGCAGGCGCAGCGCGATGTACAGGCCATGGAAAGCCGCTATATCCGCGATGGATGCAATGACGATGCCAAGGCTGGTCGCCCGCTGTCGCAGCAATGCCGGCAGATCGGACGTGAAGTGCTGCGGCTGCGGGAGGTTGCTGCGGGCATTTCCCAGCAGGTCGAAACCGCCAATGCGGTTGCCGGCCAGCGCGAGGCGATCCTGCAGGAAATGGCGCGTTTTGGCTGTGGCAATAATGGATCGAGCGCGACCTTCACGACCGAGCGCCAGTCGGTATTCGATCGCATTTTCGGCACGACGTCGGAAGGCGATTTCACCAATGGCCAGATGATCGATGGCGGCTACTGGGGAAATCAAGGCTACCAGACGGTGCGCACGGTCTGCGTGCGGCTGAGCGACGGTTATTTCTGGCCGATCAGCTACGCGACGTTGCAGGACTATGTGACCAACGACGACGCTATGTGCCAGGCGAGTTGTCCGACGACGCCGGTGGCCCTGTATTTCTACAACAATCCCGGCGAAGAGCCCGAGCAGATGCGCAACATATATGGCGAAGCCTATATGTCGCTGCCGACGGCCTTTGCGTATCGCGACGCGCTCGACACCAGCCCGAGCGCCAGCTGCAAGGTGGCGCCGCGATCGGACGGGTCGCTGAGCGTGGCCACGGGCAGCGATGGCAGCACGCGCACGATGATCGAGGTCAATGGCGTCAGCTTCCCGATGCCGTTGCGTGATCCGCGCGGCGTGGTGCCGGTGGCCGCCGCCGTGCAGCCGACGGTGGCGCCGCTGCAGACGGCGACGCTGGTCAACGTTCCCCTGCCCCGGCCACGTCCGGCGGGTCCCGGTGAAACGCCGGTGACGCGACCGGTTCAGGCCGAGGAGGATACCGAACTGCGCCTGGTGCAGTTCGGCGACAAGGTGGTCAGGGTAGTCGGGCCAGACACGCCTTACGCCCAACCAACGGGAGCAGGGACTTAAGCTCGGGTCCGTCGTGACGTCCGGTCAAGGCCAGGCGGAGCGGCAGGAACAAAGCTTTGCCCTTGCGGCCGGTGGTGTCCTTCAGGGCATTGGTCCAATGTGACCAGGTGGTTTCGTCCCATGGCTCCGGCGGCAGCATGGCCTTGGCCAGCGCGAGGAAGTCGCGGTCTTCGTCCGCGATGACCGGTTCTATCGGGCCGGTGACGAGCTTGGCGAGGTCGACGATGTCGTTGAACTTGGCCAGATTGGCGCGCAACAGTAGCCACATGGCTTCGCCCTCGAGGCCTAGGCTGCTCAGGCGGGCGGCGGCGCCCTCATAGGGCAGTGCGTGCAGCAGGCGGGCGTTGAGGCTGTCGAGTTCGACCGGGTCGAAGCGCGCAGGGCCGTGCGAAATCATCGTGAAATCGAGACGGTTGGCGATCTCGTCGAGGGTCTCGTAGGGCTCGATGGGCAGGCTGGTGCCGGTGATGGAGCCCATGATGGCGACGGCCATCGGCTCGTAGCCGGCGTCGCGCAGATCGGCAATCGACTGGCTGCCCAGGCGCTTGGAGAAGCCCTGCCCCTGCGCATCTGTCAGCAGATTGTGGTGGCCAAAGGTGGGGACGGGACCACCAAGGGCCTCGAAAATCTCGATCTGGGTGCCGGTATTGGAGACGTGGTCCTCGCCGCGGATCACATGGGTGATGCCCAGGTCGATGTCGTCGACGACCGAGGGCAGCGTATAGAGATAGCTGCCGTCTTCTCGCACCAGAACCGGGTCGGACATCGAGGCGGTGTTGACGGTCTGGGCGCCCTTGATCAGGTCGTCGAAATGCACCGGGCGGCCGGCGAGCTTGAAGCGCCAATGCGGCTTGCGGCCTTCGGCTTCGAGGCGGGCGCGATCTTCGTCCGTGAGCTTGAGGGCGGCGCGATCGTAGATCGGCGGCTTGTTGAGGGCGCGGGCGCGGGCACGGCGGCGGTCGAGTTCGTCTTCGGTTTCGTAGCACGGATAGAGCCGTCCGGCTGCGATCAGGCGTTTGACCGCGGCGTCGTAGAGTGATGTGCGCTCGGACTGGCGCACCAGCAGGTCGGGGGTGATGCCGAGCCAGGCCAGATCGACCTCGATACTGTCGGCCGATTCGCGGGTGGAGCGGGCCAGATCGGTATCGTCCATGCGCAGGATGTAGCGGCCGCCGTGGCGGCGGGCATAGAACCAGTTGAGCAAAGCCGGACGGGCGTTGCCGAGGTGGATGCGGCCGGTGGGGGACGGCGCCCAGCGAACGACTGGAGTATCGGGGCTGATCATCCGACGGTCCGGTCCTTGTAGCCGTTGGTGATGGGGTATTTCCGGCCCATGCCGAAGGCCTTGGGGGTCAGCTTCGGACCGGGGGCAGACTGGCGGCGCTTGTATTCGGCGATGTTGAGCAGGCGCTCAATGCGCTCCACAAGGGCTTGGTCGTAGCCCTGGGCGACGATTTCGGCGAGGGAGAGCTCGTCCTCGACAATACCCTTAAGGATGGCGTCGAGCACCGGATAGGGCGGCAGGCTGTCCTGGTCGGTCTGGTTGGGGCGCAGTTCGGCCGATGGTGCCTTGGCGATGATGGCCTGGGGGATGACTTCGCCGGTCGGGCCGCGGCTGTCGCCTGGCCGATGGCTGTTGCGCCAGGCAGCGAGGCGGTAGACCTCCATCTTGAACATGTCCTTGAGCGGATTGTAGCCGCCGTTCATGTCGCCATAGATGGTGGCGTAACCGACGCCCATTTCGGATTTGTTGCCGGTGGTTAGCAGCATCGAGCCGAGCTTGTTGCTGACGGCCATGAGCACGACGCCGCGCATGCGCGACTGGATGTTTTCCTCGGCCAGATCAGGGGCGCGGTTGTCGAAGATGGGGGCGAGTTCGGTCAGCGCATCGTCGACCGGGTTGCCGATGGAGACGATGTCGTAGCGCACACCCAGACGCTGGGCGCAGTCCTTGGCGTCCTTGAGGCTGGCCTCGGAGGTATAGCGGTAGGGCAGCATGAGGCAGTGGACGTTTTCGGCGCCGAACGCGTCGACGGCCATGGCGGCAACGACGGCGCTGTCGATGCCGCCGGAGAGGCCAAGGACAACCTGCTTGAAGCCGTTCTTGTGCACGTAGTCACGCAGACCCAACACGCAGGCAAGCCAGGGGGCTTCGTCGGTGGTGGTGAGCTCGGTGACCTCGCCCTGGGCGCAAGTCCAGCCGGCTTCTTCGCGCACCCAGTCGGAGACGATGAAATCGGTGGCGAAGGACTTGCCCTGGAAGACCAGCTTGTTGCCGGGTTCGATGGCGAAGGAGGCCCCGTCGAAGACGATCTCGTCCTGGCCGCCGACCTGGTTGAGGTAGAGCATGGGCACATCGTCTTCGGCGACGCGGGCACGGACCAGTTCCTTGCGGATGTGTTGCTTGTTGGTCCAATAAGGCGAACCATTGGGGCAGAGCATGATTTCGGCGCCGCGCATAGCGAGGTGCTCGCAAACGCTCGGGTGCCAGACATCTTCACAGATCGGGATGCCTATCGGCACGCCCTTGATCATGACCGGCTCGGTCAGCGGGCCAGCTGTGAAGTAGCGCTTCTCGTAGAAGACGTCGGTGTTGGGCAGTTCGCGCTTGAACCTGATAGCTATGATCTCGCCCTTTTCGGCGACGATGGCAGCGTTGTGCAGGCCGTTCTTGTCCTGCCACACGGTCGGCAGAATGAGAACCACATCGGTGCCCTTGGTGTCGGCGACCATTTCACGCGCTGCCTGCATGGCGTCGGCGATGAACTTGGGCTTGAACAGCAGGTCGTCGGGGAAATAGCCGGTGAGGAACAGCTCGGAGAGCAGCAGGATATCGGCCTTGGCAGCAACCGCGTCGGCGAGGGCGCCACGGGCCAGGGCAAGATTGCCGGTGAGGTCGCCAACCTTGGGATTGAGCTGGGCGAGCGCAATGCGGAGCCGGTCTGTCACGATGGTACTGCCCGTTGTCTGAAGGTGCGGAGCGCTGCGGCAGGGGGTGCCGGAACGCGCGCAAGACTTATCCGCTCACCCCAAGGAGGGCAAGCGGACAACAGGCATGGTGTGGTGCCGGTGCTAGAAGCGGCCGGTCAGTTCGAACAGGGCGCCGTAGCGGAACACCTGGGCGAATTGCGAGGTGAAGATATAGTCCTGCAGTGACAGCGAGGGGCCGGTCTCGTAGATGCCGTCAGCATCGGCATCGATCGGATCGGTGATGTTGGCCTGGGTGTAGGTCGCGTCGAGCGTGCCGCCGACGTACCAGGCACGACCGCCGATGCGCAAAGTGAGGTTCTCGGTGGGGTGGACGCCCACCATCAGTTCGCCCGAAGCGCCGTAGCCGGTGCCGCTGACCGAGGTTGCTGATGCCTTGTAGGCCGTGCCACCGGGGAACGGAATATTGGGAACTTCGTGCGGCCCGAAAGTGCCGGTGACCCAGGCGTAGGGTATGGCAGCCACTTCGGCGCGGATATCGAACATGTCGTTGATATCGACCTGGGCGCTGAGACCCAGTCGCAACGCGTGAATGTCGAGATTGTCGCGCTCGCTGTCGCCGCCGATCGAGTAGGTCGGCGACCCCGGCGTCCAGGCGATATCGGAGGAATCGTCAACGACGGCGAAGTTTCCGCGGCCAATGTCCGGTGAGTCATTCCAGTACTGATAGCCGACCAGCCCGCCGATGGCGAAGCCTTCCTCCATGTTTCCGAAGGGCAACCAGCCGAAGTCGCCGACAACGTAACCGACGCGACCGGCGCCGCCGAGTGACGTGTTCACATCGGGCATGAAGGGTTGCTGGAGGTCATAGGTGCCGGAGCTGGCAAAGCCGAGACCGCCATAGACCTTGACGTAGCTTTGGGTCGAGAGGTCGTCGATGCGACCGTAGAGTTCCCCGATATGGGTCGTGTCGCGGACGCCAAGGATGGTGTCACCAAACGCGCTCGGAAAGGTCACGTCCTGACCGCCCAGCGAATACCAGTAGCGCAGGCCCACCTCGTAACGCAGCGGATTGGCCTCACTGCTCTCCCAATCGTCGGGATAGGCAGGCCGCAAGGGTGGATAGTCGGCTGCGAGTGCGGGCACTGCGACGAGGACTGCCAAAATTGCCACGGCGCCTTGCAGGGAGCGCTTCATGAGATCCTCCGGGATCGGTACGCTTACTGGGTCATTGTCGAAATTTATGAAGCATTAGGGTTAATGTTCCGCTAAGCGCAGGTCGGGCCTTTCACTTGGGATTTTGGTAACCGCTGGGGCGCAGAATCGACGCTGGATGGCTGCTGCGCGTGCCAAGCAGGCAACCTGTTGCAGCCACAGGAGTTGCTCCTAGCCAGAAGGCCAAGTGTGTGACGAGTGATATTATGACGTGCAGGATACTGGTGGTTGAGGACGAGATATTCGTCGCCACGGAAATTGAACATGTGATCGCGGAGATGGGGCATATCCCCGTCGGCATTGCCGCCGACCAACGCACCGCGCTGGCGCTTGCCGGTGATGCCGATGTCGCGCTGGTCGACCTCAACCTTCAAGATGGCCCGACCGGCAGCAAGATCGGCCATATCCTGGCCCAGACCCATGGCGTGACTGTGCTGTTCATGACGGCCAATCCGTCCCAGCTCGGCGACGGTATTCCCGGCACGATCGGGGTGTTGCCAAAACCGGTCACCGACAAGGACTTGCGGGCTGCCGTGTCCTATGCCGCCGCGCGGCACCATGCAGCGGAGGCGACGCCACCGCAGCGGCTGCGGCTGTTCAACTGGTCAGACGCGCGGAGCGCGTGAGCGCTTCCATCGGTATTTCGATATCGACGCGCAGGCCGTCGGATTCCCAGTGACGCTCCAGCTTGCCACGCAATTGCCCCTGCACGCTGAGTTCGATAACGCGTGACCCGAAGCCGCTACTGTCGGTCGGAGCAGACGGGACCGGGCCGCCCAGTTCCTTCCACGTAAGCAAGTAACAGCCATCGCCTGGGTCTCGCCCGGTCAGCACCACCCTGCCCTCGGCCTCCGACAACGCGCCATATTTGGCGGCATTGGTCGCAAGCTCGTGGAACAACAGGGCGAGGGGCGTGGCAGCGCCATCGTCGATGGCGGCATCGTCCCCCACCAATCGAACACGGTCCATATCGGCATTGCGGTAGGGACGAACGAGGCGCTCGATCAGCGAGCGCAAGGAGTTCTGGCCACCGGCGCTGCGCGAGGCATGGCTATGCGGGCGAACGAAATCGTGGGCCTCGCCCAGGGCATAGACACGCTGGCGCAGTTCGTCGGCGAAGGGCTTGATCTCCGGGCGACTGCGGGCCGAGAGACTGATGATGCCCGTTAGCACGGCAAAGATATTCTTGATGCGGTGACTGAGTTCCTGGGCCACCAGTTCGCGCTCCTCGGCGGCGAGCTTGGTCGCGTGAATATCGGTGCAGGTGCCGATCCAGCGGACGATGGTGCCGGAACTATCGCGGATGGGCAGGGCCAGGCCGAGGGTCCAGCGGTATTCGCCGGTATGGTGGCGCAGGCGGTACTCGATCTCGTAGGGCTCGCCGGTCGCCAGGGACAGGCGCCAGGTGGACCAGGCGCGTTCCTGATCCTCGGGATGGAACATACCGTTCCAGCCCTCGCCGTCGGTGCTGCCTGCCGGCACGCCGGTGAACTCGTACCAGCGGGCGTTATAGTAGTCGTGGAAGCCGTCCGGCAGGGTCGACCAGACCATTTGCGGCATGGTGTCGGCCAGGGTGCGAAAACGCAGCTCGCTATCGGCCAGGGCCTTTTCGGCGGTCACACGGTTGGTGGTCTCGTGGACGATGCACAATGTGCCTAGGGGCATGCCATCGTTGTTGAGCACGGGGCTGTAATGGAGGTCCATCCAACCCGATTCCATGCGGCCGTGGCGATCGAGCACCAATTCCTGATCACGCAGGATCAGCGACTCGCCGCTCAGGCCGCGCGCGATGTGGGCACGGTTGAAATCGGCGATCTCGGGCCAGGCCAAGGTGGCGGGTTGCCCGAAAATCGCCGGATGCCGGTTGCCGGCAAAATCGCCATAGGCGTCATTGTAGACCAACACGCCGTCCGGGCCGATCATCATGACCATTGGCGTCGAAGCCGCCATCATGACGCGCACGGCGCCCTTGAGGCTTTCGGGCCAGTCCGGAATGGGGCCGAGCGAATTGCTCGCCCAATCGTAGTCGTTGATCAGCTTGAGCGTGGGGTTCTGTTCGAGGCGCGCGCGCGTCTCGGTGTCAGCCTCAGGAAACAGGGACTTCGGCATAGGCAGCTTTCGTGAAGGCAGACCGCACGGAACCTAACCCTATTAATGCTTTCCGCTGCAACATGGCAACGCGAAGCCCCCTCCCCGGGTTCACCAGGCCGCAGAATTATTCCCCGGCGGCCATGCGCTGGCGCGGCGGCTTCTGGGCGTGAACTTCCTCGGCGACGAGGAAGGCCAGCTCCAGGGCTTGGCTGGCATTAAGGCGGGGGTCGCAATAGGTGTGGTAGCGGTCGGACAGTGACGCCTCGGTGACGGTGGCGAAGCTGCCGCCGGTGCATTCGGTGACATCATCGCCCGTCATCTCGATATGCACGCCACCGGCATAGGTGCCCAGCTCGCGGTGGATTTCGAAGAAGGACTTCACCTCGGACAGTACGCGGTCGAACGGGCGGGTCTTGTAGCCGGTCGAGGCCTTGATCGTGTTGCCATGCATCGGATCGGAGCACCAGACGACGGTGCGTCCGGCCTTCTGCACGGTTTCGATGTGACGTGGCAGGTGGTCGGCAATTTTGTCGGAGCCGTAGCGGCTGATCAGCGTGATGCGACCGGCTTCGTCGGTGGGGTTGAGCCGGTC
Source organism: Devosia sp. SL43 (assembly GCF_021729885.1). NCBI lineage: Bacteria > Pseudomonadati > Pseudomonadota > Alphaproteobacteria > Hyphomicrobiales > Devosiaceae > Devosia > Devosia sp. SL43. Next base: position 4,054,829 of record NZ_CP063401.1, on the reverse strand, counting down.
GAGCAGGCGCAGCAGGTCATCACAGGTCAGCGACGGACCGCATTTGATGCCGATGGGATTCTTGATGCCGGCGAAGTATTCGACATGGGCAGCATCGGGCTGGCGGGTGCGGTCACCGATCCACAGCATGTGGCCAGAGGTCGCGTACCAGTCATTGGTGATCGAGTCACGACGGGTCAGCGCTTCCTCATAGCCGAGCAGCAGGGCTTCGTGGCTGGTGAAAAAGCTGGTCTGGCGCAGAGCCGGGGTATTGTCCGGGTTGAGCCCGAGGGCGCCCATGAAGGTGATGGCGTCGTCAATCTTGCGGGCGACTTCTTCGTAGCGCGGGTACCAGTTGGAGCCCTTCATGAACCCCACGGTCCATTCGTGGATGCGGGTCAGTTCGGCATAGCCGCCCATCGAGAAGGCGCGCAGCAGGTTCAGGGTCGCGGCGGACTGGCGGTAGGCCTGGAGCATCCGATCGGGATTGGGAACGCGCGAGCTCTCGGTGAAGCCGATATCGTTGATGATGTCGCCGCGATAGGAGGGCAGCTCGACGCCATCGATGGTTTCGGTATCGGCAGAGCGCGGCTTGGCGAACTGGCCGGCAACGCGGCCAACCTTGACCACGGGCTTGGAGGCGCCGTGTGTCAGCACCACCGCCATCTGCAGGAAGACGCGGAAGAAATCGCGAATATGGTCGGCGCCATGCTCGGCAAAGCTCTCTGCGCAATCGCCGCCCTGCAACAGGAAGGCCTCGCCACGGGCCACGGCAGCCAGACGCGCCTTGAGATCACGAGCTTCACCGGCAAAGACGAGCGGCGGGAAGGTGGCGAGCTGGCGCTCGGCTTCGACCAGCGCTGCCGGATCGGGATAGGCCGGAACCTGGGAAATGGGCTTGGCGCGCCAGCTATCGGGGGTCCAGGTGGTCATATCAGGTCTCGCTCAGGCAGGGTTACTTGCTGCTGTGGGCGGAATACCAAGGCTGCGCATGAGGGACAAGGATAATCGGGGCCACGTCCTGCACTTGGCTGGAGGTTGCTTGACAATCAAGGCGGCGGCTTAGCATGTCTGGCGCACTTCAGGAGAAGTCTCACATGACCACGATCTCTACGCGCAGCGCACTTTTCGCCTTGGCTCTTGCCGTTACGACGCCAGTTGCCGTTCTGGCGCAGGACGCGACGCCGACCTTCGATCCGTCCACGCTGACCGTCACGGCCGCCGATGGCAGCACCAGCGACTACAAGGTCAACGATCTGGGCGTCTATCTTTCTACCAATGCCGGATATGACGACGTGCCGGCCTCCACCGATTTCTCGCTGTCCTTCGTCGTGATCTCGCCCATCGACACCAAGCTGCTGGAATGGGCGGCCCAGACCGGCGGTGCCGAAGCGGCAAATCGCGACCTCGAGATCGTCGCCAGCGTTCCTGATGCCGATGGCACGCTGCGTGAGCTACGCTACGAGATCAAGGGCGCACATGTCACCTCGGTCTCGACCAGCCACTCGACCTACGCCGCTGCTTCCGTTTCGCTTTCGGTGATTGCCGATACGCTGGTCATTGATGGCGTGACGATGAAGTAAGCCGCGTTTGCGGACGACTATCGGAGCGCTGTCCCTTGGGGCAGCGTTCATTTTTTTAGCGAGCCTAGCCGCCGATTTTCTTGCCGTCGCGATAGGTGTAGCTGGGGGCCTTGAAGGTAACGAGTTCTTCGGCGGCACTCGGATGCAGCGCCATTGCCCGGTCGAAATCGGCCTTGCTCGCGCCCATGCCCATCGGAATGGCGACGAGCTGGATCATTTCAGCGGCTGATGGGCCCAGGATGTGGCAGCCGAGAACCTTGCCGCCGTCCCTTTCGGTGATGAGCTTGAGGATCATGCGCTCGCTGCGGGTCGAGAGCGTGTTCATCATCGGGCGGAAGCGGGCAAGATAGACATCGATATCGCCATGGGTGGCGGCTTCTGCCTCGGTGAGGCCGATGACACCGATTTCGGGTTCGGAAAAGACCGCGGTCGGTATCTGGCCGTGGTCGACGGCCTGTCTGTTGTTGTTGAACACGGTTTCGGCGAAATACCAGCCTTCGCGGATCGCGACCGGGGTCAAGGCGGCGCGGCCGGTGACGTCGCCGACGGCGTAGATCGAGGGCACGGAGGATTGCGACCAGGCGTCAACCTTGACGGCGCCTGCGCTGGTCAGTTGCACACCGGCTTTGTCGAGCGCCAGTCCACGCGTATTGGGTGTGCGACCGGTGGCAAACATCACGGCGCCATATGGCGCGGAAACGCCATCACTGAAGGTGGCCAAGATGTCGTTGCCGTGCTTGGCAAGCGACTGGATCGTGGTCTGGTAGATGATCTTGATGCCGCGATCGGTCAAGCCCGCCTCGAGACCGACAGCCATGTCGTCGTCAAAGGTGCGCAGGATGCGCTGGCCGCGATAGATGATGGTGGTATCGACGCCGAGACCGGCGAAAATGGTGGCGAACTCGACCGCGATATAGCCACCGCCCTCGATCAGGATCGAATGCGGCAAAGCTGGAAGATCGAACGCCTCGTTGGAGGTGATGGCGAGCTCGGCGCCCGGGATGTGGGGGATGTGGGGGTGAGCGCCGGTGGCGATGAGGATGTACTTGGCGTGAAGGTCCCGATCCTGGCCAACCAGGTGCACGCCATTGGGGCCGGTGACGACGCCACGGTCCTTGATGATCTCGACGCCGGGCTTTTCGAGATTGGCCGTATAGGCGCTTTCGAGCCGGGTGATTTCCCTTTCCTTGGCGGCCACCAGGGTGGGCCAATCGAAGCTGGCATCGACCTGCCAGCCAAAGCTGGAGGCGACATCGAACATGTCGTGGAAGCGCGCGGCATAGACGTAGAGCTTCTTGGGCACGCAGCCGCGGATAACGCAGGTGCCGCCGACGCGGAATTCCTCGATAACAGCGACCTTGGCGCCGTAGGTGGCCGCCATACGGGCCGCACGCACGCCGCCGGAGCCGGCACCGATGACGACGAGGTCGTAGCTATCGTTCATGACAAACTCCAAAGGTTACATCGGTATCTGGCGATGAATATCGGGTGGCGCATCGCATAAAAAAAGGCCCCGCACAAGGCGGGGCCGGTCGGTCTGCCATGCCAGGATCGAATGGACCCTGACCTGGAATGATCCGGGCTGGCTACATCTCGACGCCCTGGGCGCGGAGTTCGGCGCGAACCTTGGCGAAGAATTCCGGGCGCGTATTGTTGGTAAAGACCTGCATGACCTTCTGCAGGTCGGAGTTGGCTTCCAGATTTGCCGCGGCCAGTTTTTGGCCGGTCGGGGATTCGTAGAAGGCCACGATCTCCTGCAGTTCCTCTGCGGTGAAGCGGATCGCGTAGACGCGTGCGAACTGGTCGAGCAGCTCGCCCTTGCGGCCCTTGTACTCTTCCAAGACCTTGCCGATCGCCGTATCGGTCAGTTCGGAGATCTCGGGGTTCTGCGTCACGATCTGGCGCATCGTGCCAATGGCGATCTCGACCAGAGTGGTCTCGAAGACGGCGGCGCGATCGGTGAGGTCGATATACTTGCGCGCCAGTGCCAGTTGCTCCGGCGGCACTTCCTGCGCCATTGCAGGCGCCGAGAATGCCAGGAGAGAGGCGCTGAGCGCCACGGCCACAAGCGCCTTGAGGCGTGTCATCACACCGGTCATCTTCAAACTACCCATGTTGTCCCGATCCATTATTCTTCAGCCGCGAGCAGCGTTCTTACGCCATCCGGGGTCGCCACATAAGCCCGCCTGCACATTTTAAGGAACAGCCCGTGCTGCACCACGCCGGCAATATCGAGTAAGTCGCGCGACAGCGCTTCTGGCTGCGAAATACGGCCAAAAAAAGCATCGAGGATGAGATGACCGCCGTCCGTGACATAGTTGTCGCCCGATGCGGTGGCGCGCAGCCGCAGCCCGCCCTCGCCGCCATGCGTGACCATGACGTCGGCAATGGCGCGTTGCGTGGCGCCCAAGCCGAAGCGGTTGACCTCTATCGGGAGGGGAAACTTGCCCAGGGTTTCAACCAGCTTGGATGCGTCGGCAATGACGATCATGGCATCGGACGCATCTGCCACGATCTTCTCGCGCAGCAATGCGCCGCCAGCGCCCTTGATGAGATTGAGAGCGGGATCGATCTCGTCGGCACCGTCGACGGTCAGGTCGAGCCGGTCCAGGGTCTCGAGGTCGGATAGCGGGATACCGAGGGATTTGGCCTGCCGTGCGGTTGCTTCCGAAGTTGGTACGCAAAGACAGTCGAACCCAGCGGCGACCTGCTGCCCGAGAAGATCGACGAAGTGCCATGCGGTCGAGCCGGTGCCCAGGCCGAGGCGCATGCCGGATTGAACCTGGGTCAGCGCCATGGCGGCGGCCTGTCGCTTCAGATTTTCGTTCATCCTGCCTTCATCTCCCCTGCCATAGGTGAGGCCTTGGCAGGGCGCAAAGCCGGTGTCAATGCGGCAGAACGGCGTAGTTCACGCATTGGTGAACGGGAACTGTAACCAGCCAGCAACACAATTTGGGCAAGGTGCCCGAAGTGTGGCAGAAAAGCGGCACACGCTCTTTTCGCATGTCTCTAAACCGCGTAAGCAACCGCAATATTTCGTCGTTCGAATCGAACGCTCGCTCTACTTCCAGAGGCCAAGTCGTCAGATGTTCAAGTTCAAGTCCGCTATCGCGATAGCGCTCTCCCTAATCTTGTCGGCGACAAGCGTCATGCCGACGATGGCGGCACGCGTGTACAACGCCGATACGAATACCTGGGAAGAGCCGGCCGTCGCCCAGACTCGCAATCGTGGCGGCAGCCCGATCCGCAAGGAAATCGTCGAATACGCGACCACCCACAAGCCCGGCACCATCGTCATCGAAACCGATGAGCGCCGCCTGTATCTGGTGCTCGAAGATGGCAAGGCCATGCGCTACGGCGTTGGCGTCGGCCGCGACGGGTTTACCTGGTCCGGGACGCATCGCATCACCCGCAAGGCCGAGTGGCCAGGCTGGACGCCGCCGGCGCAGATGCGCAAGCGCGTTCCGGATCTGCCGGCCTACATGCCCGGTGGCCCGGACAACCCGCTTGGTGCCCGCGCTCTCTATATTGGCTCGACGCTCTACCGCGTGCATGGCACGTCCGAACCGTGGTCCATCGGCCAGGCCGTTTCGTCGGGCTGCATCCGCCTGACCAACGAAGACATCACTGATCTCTACGAGCGCGTGCAGGTTGGCGCATTGATCATCGTCAACCACTAATATAGGCGCTGAGCAGGTGATGCTGGCCTGCCCAGCTTGGTATTAGCGCGAAATTGATAGAGGGCCGCCTTCTGGGCGGCCCTTTTTGTTTGGGCGTGGCTTTGAAAATGGTGCTGCCGGGACTAGGTTGCGCGCATGAGTATGACCATGCCCCCTGCCCGCCCGCTGATCGACCGCTATGGGCGGCATATTTCCTACCTGCGTATCTCGGTGACGGACCGCTGCGACTTCCGCTGCGTCTATTGCATGGCCGAGGATATGACCTTCTTGCCCAAGAAGGATGTGCTGAGCTTTGAGGAAATCGAGGCGATCGCGACGGCCTTCATCGACCGCGGCACGACGCGGATCAGGCTGACGGGCGGCGAACCGCTGGTGCGGCGGGATATTATGGATCTGGTGCGGACGCTCGGGGCGCGGATCGGGCATGGGCTGGACGAGCTGACCATCACCACCAATGGCAGCCAATTGCGCAATCATGCTGGAGGTCTTGCAGCGGCGGGCGTGAAGCGGATCAACGTGTCGCTGGATACGCTGGACGCGTCGCGGTTCACCGCCATCACGCGACGCGGCCGGATCGATGATGTGCTCGATGGCATCGAGGCTGCGCGTGACGCCGGCCTGGCGCTGAAGATCAACATGGTGGCGATGCGCGGCGTCAATGACGACGAGATCGAGCCCATGATGGCCTGGGCCCATGGCAAGGGCATGGGCCTGACGCTGATCGAGGGCATGCCGCTGGGCGAAGTGGGCATCGACCGGGTCGACAGCTATCTGCCGTTGCGCGAATTGCATGACCGGCTGGCGCGGCACTATACGTTCAGCAAGCTCGACAAGCGTACGGGCGGGCCGGCGCGATATGTCCATGTCGCCGAGACCGGCGGCGTGCTGGGCTACATCACGCCGATGAGCCACAATTTCTGCGAAAGCTGCAATCGCGTGCGGCTGACGGCAACCGGGCAGCTGTTCATGTGCCTGGGGCAGGACGACCAGGTGAACCTACGCGATGCGCTGCGCGACGGTGGGCGGGTAGCGCTGGACGAGGCGCTGGATCGCGCCATGCTGCTCAAGCCCAAGGGCCACGACTTTGTCATCGACCGGGCGCAGCCTGCGCCGGCAGTGGCCCGCCATATGAGCGTTACGGGCGGCTAGTTTTTCTTCATTTCATTGCGGAGTTATCATGGGCGAGCGGGTCAAGATCACGGCGAGCGACGGCTTCAGCCTCAATGCCTATCGGGCCGTGCCCGAGGGGCCGGTGCGCGGCGGCGTGGTGGTAATCCAGGAAGTCTGGGGCCTCAACACCTTCATTCGCGATGTTGTGGATCGCTATGCGCGGCATGGCTTTGTGGCGGTGGCGCCGGCCATGTTCGACCGGATCGAGTACGGCTATGAGAGCGACAATTACGGGCCGGAGCAATTCGTCATCATCGGCGAGCTGATGAAGAAGTTCGACCACGCTACGGCGCTGCTGGACGTCGCGGCGGCTATCGAACCGGCCAAGGCGGGCGGCAAGGTGGGCATTACCGGCTATTGCTTCGGCGGTGCGGTGAGCTGGCGTGCGGCCAACAAGGGTTTGGGGCTGAGCGCTGCGTCCGGCTATTATGGTGGCGGCATTCCCAACTATATCGAGCTGGAGCCCAGCATTCCGCTGGAGATGCATTATGGCGACCAGGATACCGGCATTCCGCTGGAGCAGGTCGAAGCGCTGAAGGCGCGGCATCCCGGCGTTGCCATTCATCTCTATGAAGCGGCGCATGGCTTCTGCAACAACCAGCGCGCCAGCAACTTCAACGAGGCGGCTTGCACCAAGGCTTCCGCCAGAACGCTCGACTTCTTCCGCAAACATCTTGGCTGATCTCGCCGGGCATTGGGACTATCTGCAGACCGAATGGCAAGCGGCGCAGGCAGCGCCGCTGTCGCGCCGACGGGCGCTGCTGGTTGCGGCCCTGATCGACGCCTATGTGGACCGGTTGTTTGCGGCAGCGCCTGATGAAGGTGATATCCTGGCGTTCCGGACGCGACTGGCCGGGGTGTCGCCAGCTTTGGCGCTGGTGTTTGCGCTGTGCGCGCAGCACGACGATGGGACGCGGCTGGTGGTGGAGGCGGTCGAGGTGCCTATTGCCGACTATGGCAGCCTTGGCGTCGAGGATTTCATGGTGAGCCTTTACAACGACCATAGCGTACAGCGGGTGCTGATCGGGTTGCCCGACGGTTCGCGACCGCTGGCACAGACCGTGCTGGCGGACGCGATGGTGGCACTGAGCTCCTACTCGCGGACCTGAGCAAAAACATCCCTTGCAACAATTTGGGCCCCTGCCCCGAGGACGGCCGCCCATCCGTTTCTCTATGCCATACAATTCGCCACGCACTTCAATCGCAGAATAACCTTTGCAAATATTTCTTTGTGGATTAAGTCTGACTGAGGAGTTCAGCCATGACCACACCTCGCAGTATCAGCCGGATCGTTCCCGACACCGAAGCGCTCAAGGCGCTGACGCATCCTGTGCGGGTGCGCATGCTGGGGCTGTTGCGCATGGAGGGGCCGGCGACTGCCACAGCGCTTGCGGCGCGGCTGGGGCTCAATAGTGGCGACACCAGCTACCACCTGCGGCAGCTGGCGCGGCATGGCTTTATCGAGGAGGACGAAGGCCGGGGCACGCGCCGGGACCGCTGGTGGAAAGCGCGGCATGAAACGACCAGCGTGGATACGGCGCATGCGCAGGGCGCGGCGCTCGAGGCGGGCCTGGCCTTCACCCAGGCTGCGCTCAGCGGCCAGGTGGCGCAGATGCAGCGTGCAGTTGAGGGCTATAGCCAGTTGTCGCCCGATTGGCGCGCCGCTTCGGATATGAGCGACTTCACCATGCCGCTCACGGCAGACGCGGCCAGGGCTCTGACGGAGCGCATAGGGGCGCTGCTGTGGGAGGCGATGGCGGCGGCGCCCAAGCTTGGCGATCCCCTGCCGGAGGGTGTCAGACCTTTCACCGTCATGCTGCATAGCTTTCCCATGCAGGATCCCAGCAAATGAAGCCGCTTGTCGCGCTTGCTGCGGCGCAGGTGCTGTCGTTGGCGGGAACGCGTCTCTCCACCATTGCCGTGCCCTGGCTGGTGCTGACCACGACGGGCGACCCCGTGCTGACCGGGCTGGTGGCCCTGGCCGAACTGCTGCCCTATGTGCTGGCCAAGGGGCTTGGCGGGCCAGTCATCGACAGAACCGGGCCCAAGCGCGTGGCCATCTGGTGCGACACGGCCTCCGCACTGGCGATAGGCACCGTGCCGGTGCTGCATTTGATGGACCTGCTGACGATGCCGCTGCTGCTGGTGCTACTGGCGGTGATTGGCGCGCTGCGCGGGCCGTCGGACGCCGCAAAAGGCGCAATGGTGCCAGAGATAGCACGGTTGGCCGGCGTACCGCTGGAGCGGGTGACCGGGATAACCGGCGCCATCGAGCGGCTGGCCGGAACGGTGGGCGCCGCCGCGGCAGGGGCGCTGATTGCGCTTATGGGACCAGCGGAGGCGCTGATCTTCAACGCGGTGGCCTTTGCACTGACGGCTGTAGTCGTGGCCGTGGCTATCCCGCTGGTGGCTGCGGCAGCGCCGGAAGGACAACCATCGAGGTACGGCCGGAGGCTGGCTGAAGGCTGGCAGTTCCTGCGGCGCGACCCCGTGCTGGTGGGCATAGTGATGATGGTGGCAGTGACCAACCTGATCGACCAGGCGTCGGCGGGGGTGATGCTGCCGGTCTGGGTCAAGAGCCATGGCTATGATGCGTCGATGCTGGGGGCGATCCTGGCGGCCTATTCGGGCACCTCGATCGCCGGGTCGGCCCTGGCGGCCGCCATCGGCAGCCGCCTGCCGCGGCTGACCGTCTACGTCATCGCTTTTCTGTTCTCGGCACCGCCGTTTTTCGCGGTACTGGCACTGGGCCTGCCGCTGCCGGCGATCTTCGCGGTGGTGGCGATCAGTGGCTTCTCGGCAGGGTTTCTCAACCCGATCATCGGGGCGCTGATGTTCGAGCGCATTCCGAAGGCCCTGGTGGGCCGGGTGACGGCACTGATCGGGGCGCTGGCCTGGTCGCTCATGCCGTTCGGCGGCGTACTGGGCGGCCTGTGGATCAGCGGCATCGGCCTCAATGGCGGGCTATGGATCGCCACGTTGGTCTATCTTACGGCCACGCTGGCGCCGCTGCTGCATCCAGGGTTCCGGCAGTTTGGGCGACGGGAGGCTGCCACCGATCAGGTCGCCTAGCGGGTAGCCATCTGGCGCAGGTCGTCCATGATGTCACTGGGCGCATCGGGCGTTGGCAGGACGCCGATGTGACGGAGGAACCACCACATGATGACGCGGTGGAGCAGCGTGTAGAAGCTCAGGGCCGAGGTGGGGTCTGGGTGGTCGATGGGGCCGCAGCCCTCAAGGATGGGCTGCGCGCTGCCGGGGGCTTCGTGCTCGGAGCAGAAGAGGCATTTGGCCACGTCGCAGACTGGGTCGTCGGCTTGGGCGTTGCCGAGTCGATAAGCTGGTTACCAGGCAGGCCAGGAACGGACAGAAGTCTGTGCAACAAACACGTACTTCTTACCATTGCCATTAGCAACGCAGATCACCTATTCCTTGCCGCTGGAGGAGCAAGGTGACCAAAGTTAGCGAAACTAAGCCCATCAAGGGGCATTGCCCTACTTGCGGCGACGAAAAGTGGGCCGATACAGTCGGACACTACAACGAGTATTCGAGCGACATACGCGATGGAATTTGGGTTTCGATTGACCATCGCATTCTAAAATGTCGCGGATGTGATGCTATCTACCACCAAACTGACCGTGTCTTCTCGGAAGATATGTTTTACTCGCAGAATCCAGAGACTGGCGAGGAGGAGTACGACTACGAGCACGATGTGAAGCACTGGCCCGCACCGAACAAGCGCCCTAGACCAAATTGGCTAGAGCGCCTCCCAGCGGTGGACACGGATCTCTACAAGCTCCTCAATGACGTATATTCAGCACTCGACATAGACTTAGCGGTGTTGGCGGCAATCGGCGTGCGTACAACATTCGATCGCGGGTCGGAGCTTCTCGGGATCGACTCCAGTTTGACTTTCTCCGAGAAACTCACTCAGTTGGTAGACAAGGGTTTTGCGGGCGCAACAGAGCGAGATGCTCTATCCGTAATGACAGAAGCAGGGAATGCGTCGGCCCACCGAGGTTGGCGCCCCTCTTCAGATCAACTAGACACTATGCTGCAGATCATCGAAGCATTCGTGCATCGCAACTTCGTTCTCAGAACTGATGTAACTGAACTAAAGAACGCGGTACCGGCTAAGCCCCCGCGAAAGCCAAAGAACCCATCGACATAACCTCGCGGCAACGTCAGCGGCCGTCGGCGCGCTCGACCAATTCTACAATGATGCCATCGGGATCGCGGACGAAGGCGACGCGTTTGATCACCTCGGTGTAAACGGCAGGGCGCGGACCTTCGAGAATCTCGACGCCTGCGGCCTGCAACCGCTCGACCATGGCATCGACGTCATCGTAGGCAAAGGTCAGGTGACGCATGCCGGCTTCGTGCGGAGGAACATCGCGTGAGCGCGAAACCTGGGCCACAGGACAACCGACCTCAAGCATGCCGCTACCGGTGTCAAGAAAGGCCTGCTCGCCCCGATCGGTTTTCAGGCGCAGGGCCAGCTTGAGATCAAGCAGGTCGCAATAAAAGGCAATGGTCCGGTCGAGATTGCGGGACGTCATGCCGATATGTTCAAAGCCGAGAAGCATGACGTCGTGTCCCCTCAAACTGAACTTTACTTGTCGTCATCGACGACAATGGCGAAATCGAGCGGCAAGGCAGTGGTGTACTTGATCTGGCCCATGGCGAAAGCGGAGCTGACGTCAGTGAGGTTGATCTTGCCGATGAGCTTTTTGTAGAAGCTGTCATAGGCGTGGATGTCGGGCACGACGACGCGCATCAGGTAGTCGACGTCGCCGCTCATGCGGTAAAATTCGACGACTTCGGGGAACTCGTCAATGACGCCGGAGAATTTGCGCATCCAGGCTTCGTTATGCTCGTTGGTCTTGACCGAAACGAAGACGGTGACACCGACATTGACCTTTGCCGGGTCGAGCACAGCGACACGGCGCTGAATGACGCCATCCTCTTCCATCTTCTGGATACGGCGCCAGCAGGGGGTGGTCGAAAGGCCAACCTTGCGACCGATTTCGGCCACCGGCATGGTCGCATCCTTCTGCAGAAGGGTCAGAATTTTCCTGTCGATCTTGTCCAATGCCATATCGCCCCCGCGAGATCAGATTTCTAAGAATGGGCAAAACCATCCAAGATTTCGGCGAAATAACTGCCACATTCCACCGACCTTAGCAATAATCTTGCGCCAACGAAGTGCGACGGCCGTTTCTAACCCTGTCTTAACCTAAAGTCCGAACCAACCCAATACGCCTTGCGGACGAGGGTGATCCTCGCGCCAGTCGGCGGGGCGATCGAAGCCGCCGGCCCAGATGCCGAGCCGGGCAGCACGCGCCGCCTGTTCCTCGCGCCAGTAGTCGCCGGACGAGACCGCCAGACCCTCGGCCACCATGGTTGCACCGAGGTCGCTTTTGTCGATGGTGCAGCGGGCCAGCAGGCGGTCGTATTGATCCTTGTCTTGAGGGATGCAGTCGACATTGCCGCTTGCCAGCAAAGCCGCCATCCGATCGCGGGCGGCTCGGCCGCAGGGCCATTGGAGGCCGTCGGCACCAAGGCATTGCTGCGCCAGTTCCGGGGCGTCGAGGCCCAGCAGGCGCACCCGGTCGTCGCCCAGCCGGAAGCTGTCGCCGTCGCTGGCCCGTGCGGTGCCGGACACAGGTGGCGGGGGCGGATCGAGACGCGCCGCGACCAGTGCCAGCACGCCCAAAACGACAATCGCGAGCAGCGCGCCGCGGCGACCGGAAAAGATGCTGGTTCGGTACTGGTATCGACGCAGGATTTCACCACCCGTTAACTACGCCGCCCGTAGTGTTTTGCCAGTAGCGTAGCGAATGCGTTTCCGGTTCGCACTATCTAGTAACGAGTAACGAGTTCCCCATGGCGTCCCAGCCGGCTGTCACCGATGACGTCCGTTCGCAGATGGGACGCGACGGCAAACGCGCGGCACAAAAGACGGTGCTCGATGCGCGCCAGCGGTTGACCTCGAGTTCAGGAACCCGCGCCTCCTTCGATTTCGAACTGATGCACGACTATGCCGATTCCCGGCTGAGTGCTGCGCTGCCCATGGCGGCGATCGTCGCCATTCTCGCCATCGTCGCGACATTCTGGGTGCCGCCGGTCTTCACCGCGCTCTGGGCCGGAGCCGTGCTGCTCAGCATGCTGATCGTGGTGCTGATGGCGCAGCGGTTCAAGACCAGCGATCCAAGCAAATTCAATGCCGGGCAGTGGACAACCAGCTTTGTCGCCGGAGAGACGGTGCTGGGGCTGGCCTGGTCGCTTCTGGCACTGTTTACGCTGGTGGCCAATCCCGAGACATTGACGCCGGTGATGTTTGCCATGGTGCTGGTGGCGGTGGCTGCCAATGCGGTGGCGACGCACACCCTGCCCCCGGCGACGCTGGTTAGCACGATGCCGGTGACGCTGACGGTGTCGGCCAACCTGATCGCACTGGGTGGCACGCTCAACTACACGCTGGCAGCGGTGGCGGTGTGTGGCGAAATCTTCTTCGTCTATCTGGCGCGGCAGTTGCACGCATCGGAGCTCGAGACGATTACGCATCAGGGCGAAAAGGATGCGCTGATCAACGAGCTGGAAGAGGCGCGGCATATGTCGGACGAGGCGCGCCGCCATGCCGAGCAGGCCAATATTGCCAAGTCGCAGTTCCTCGCCACGATGAGCCACGAACTGCGCACGCCGCTCAACGCCATTATCGGTTTTTCGGAAGTGCTGAAATCGGAACTGCTGGGACCGCACCAGGTGCCCCAGTACAAGGAATATGCCGGGGATATCCATAGCAGCGGGCAACATCTGCTCAACCTGATCAACGAACTGCTCGACCTGAGCCGTATCGAGGCGGGCAAGTATGAGCTGAACGAGGAAGTGGTGTCGCTGGTCGATATCGCCGAGGACTGCCGCCGCATGATGGAGCTGCGCGCCAAGGCCAAGGGCATCGACCTGATCTATAGCGTCGGCGACAACCTGCCCAAGCTGTGGGGCGACGAGCGCGCCATCCGCCAGGTGGTGCTCAACCTGCTCAGCAACGCCATCAAGTTCACGCCGCAACATGGCAAGGTCATTCTGGTGGTGACGCGCAGCGGCGATGGCGGGCAGATGGTGTCGGTCAAGGACAACGGGCCGGGCATTCCAGAGGATGAGATCGAGACGGTGCTGTCTTCGTTCGGACAGGGCTCGCTGGCGCAGAAGACCGCCGAACAGGGCGCCGGCCTGGGTCTGCCGATCGTGCAGAAGATCATGGAACTGCATCAGGGGCGGTTCGACCTGTTCAGCAAGCTGCGCTTCGGCACAGAAGTGATTGCCACATTCCCCCGCGCCCGGGTCATGGATGCGCTGGCGCCAGTGGTTGAGAAGAAGAACCGCCTGCAAATCTTCTCGGAAGCCGGTTAATTTGCTCCACACTCGTACTTATTAGTCATGCGGAAATGTTTCCGGACCCATTGTCGGCCTGATAGACGGAGACGATAGTGGTCGGTAGACAAGGTCGCGGCGCAGTATTGCTGGTAACAGACAGGCCCGCGTCCGCTGCTCATCAGGACACGGCCAAAGGCCTCGGCGCGGAAACAGTCGGGCTCGACGAGTTCAAAGCCAACCTGCTCGACAGCGATCCCAGCATCGTCTTCGACATCGATCTGCGCCGAGTCGACAATATTCGCAAGCTCAAGGGATCGCTGGCACGCCGCGGGCGCGGTTGCCGCATCTTTCTGGTCGATCCTAACAGCCGCTTGACAGTGGTGCATGCCAATGTGCTTGGCGCGGATAGCCTGTTGCCGCGACCGGCTACGGTGGCCGAGATGAATGCGGCACTGCACAAGCATTTTGGCATCAAGACGGTGGGTCTCGACGACGAGGCGCTGATGCAGTCGATAGACGCCGGCGTGGCGGCACTGGACCAGAGCTTTGCCTGTCTGACGGCGGATGCCCAACTCGACACGGACAGCATTATCGATGCCAGCGGCCGTATCGCCGATGCCGTCAGCGGGCTGGGATTTGATGATTGGCTGGCGACGGTCAAGGGCTATCATATCGGCACGTTCCAGCATTGCATGCTGGTGACCGGGGTCGCGGCAACCTTCGGCAGCAAGCTGGGCATGGCCAAGCGCGACGTGGTGCGCCTGACGGTGGCGGGGCTGTTGCATGATATCGGCAAGGCGGCTGTGCCGATCGAAATCCTCGACAAGCCGAGCGCGCTGACCGATGTGGAAATGGCGGTGCTACGCCAGCATCCGGTGACGGGATTCGACTACCTGACGGCGCGGAGCAGCGTGGCCACCGATGCGGTGGGCAGCGTACGGCACCACCACGAATATCTGGATGGATCGGGCTACCCGGACGGGCTGGTGGCCAGCGAAATCGGCGACCTGACACGCATCATCACGATCTGCGATATCTACGCAGCGCTGATCGAACGGCGCAGCTACAAGGAACCCAAGAGCCCGACGCAATCCATGATGATCCTCCATGCCATGGCGCAGGCGGGCAAGGTGGAAACAAGCCTGGTGCGCGAGCTGGGGCGCATCATGGTGCCGAAGGGCGCTTAGGCTTACCCCTCTTTGCCGCTCACGGCGGCGCTTTCGAAGGTTGCCATGTTGTTGTGGAGATGCAGCGCGGTCTTGGCCAGGACGGCGGCCAGGGCAGCGCCACTGCCTTCGCCCAGGCGCATGCCCAGATCGAGCAAGCCTTTCTGCCCCATAGCGGTCAGCGCGCGGGCGTGGGCCGACTCGGCCGAGACGTGGGCGAAGATGCAGTGATTGATCGCCGCCGGGTTAACGGCGTGGGCGATGGCGGCGGCCGAGGTGGCGACGAAGCCGTCGATAATAACCGGGACCTTCTGGTGGCGGGCAGCCAGCAAGGCGCCGAGCATGGCGGCGATTTCGCGTCCACCGACGCGGGCGAGGATGGCCAGCGGATGGTCGAGGGTGCCGGCATGGCGGGTGAGAGCGCGATCGACGGCATCGGCTTTGCGATTCAGGCCCGCATTGTCAACACCGGTGCCACGGCCGACCCAGTCGGCGCCGGTGCCGCCATAAAGTGCAGCGTAGATGGCTGCAGCGACGGTGGTATTGCCGATGCCCATCTCGCCGATGCAGATCAGGTCCGGCTTACCGGCGATGGCCTCCATGCCGTAGGCAATGGTGGCGGCGCACATCTTGTCGTCGAGCGCAGGCTCCTGCGTGATGTCGCCAGTGGGCAGTTCCAGCGCCAACTCGAATACGCGCAGGTTGATTTCGTGCAGGGCGCAAATCTGCGAAATGGCAGCGCCGCCATTGGTGAAATTGGCCACCATCTGCGCGGTGACTTCGCGCGGGAAAGCCGACACGCCCTGATCGGTGACGCCGTGATTGCCGGCAAAGATCGTGACCATGGGATTGTCGAGACGAGGCTGCGCCCTGCCCTGCCAGCGGGCGAGAAATTCCACCAGACCTTCGAGTGCGCCGAGCGAGCCAGCAGGCTTGGTCAGCTGCGAATCGCGGGCACGAACGGCCGCCACTGCTGCTTCGTCGCCATCAGGAACGATGGTCAAAAGCTCAAGAACGTCGGCATAGGCGGGGTTAAGCGAAGGCATGGCGCATCCGGGAGGCTGTGGTAGGAAGGTCGGGACTTGTTGCGGAAAACGAGGCCAAAAGCAATTGACCGACGAGCAACCCAGGGACGCGATCGGAGCCGAGGCGCTGGAGGCAAGCCGCCCCGCGCCGACGCCCGAGGGCGTCGGGCTAAAAGACGATTTCATCATGGCGCTGCGGTTCTTTTCGCGGCTGCCCACCGGGTCATCGCCGCATCAGAAGCCGAACTTGGGTCGCATCGCCATGGCGCTGCCGCTGGCCAGCATCGCAATCGGCATTGGCCCGGCGCTGCTGCTGATCGGCGGCACGCTGATCGGACTGCCCAGCTATTTCGCAGCGGCATTGGCAGTGGCGGCCATGGTGGTTGCCAGCGGAGCGATGGCCGAGGATGCGCTGGCCGATGCGGTGGATGGGCTGTTTGGCGGACATAGTGTCGAGCGGCGACTGGAAATCATGAAGGACAGCCGACACGGCACCTATGGGGTGGCGGCGTTGAGCCTATTCATTGTGCTGCGGGTGATGGCGCTGGGCACGATGGCCGCGATCAATCCCCTGGCGGCGGGAGCGGTCTGGCTGGCGGCCAACATCGTCGGACGGTCGGGAGCACTGTGGGTGGCCGTCGCGTTACCGACGGCGCGAAGCGACGGGGCTTCGGCAACGGCGGGACGGTTGAAAGGCGGGAACTTTGCCGTGGGTGCAGTGTTCGCGACGATTCTGCTGTTTGTGCTGGCGGGACCGCCGACGAGCCTAGTGGCGCTTGGTTTTGCGCTGTTGCTGGCTGTGGCGGTGATTGCCGGATGGACGGCCCTGTGCAACCGACTCGTCGGGGGGCAAACTGGCGATTTGATCGGTGCGTTGGGCGCGCTGGTCGAGATCGCGGTGCTGACCCCGCTGTTGCCGTTTGTGTGAGGCCTTGAAATTGCCGTCGACGGTGCCTTTATCGAAGACATGAACCAGGACGTGAGCGCGACACCATGATCTTCATCGGCATAGCGCTTGTCATTGCAATTGGTCTCGCCCTGCTGATCAGTGGCGATGCCGGCAGCCTGGTCGGGCTGACGCAGAACCAGACGGCGCAAATCATCCCGCTGCTGGTCATCCTGATCCTCCTTGCAGGCGGCCTGTTCACGCGACGGCGCAAGCTTGGCGAATTGCTCACCAGCATCTTGCTCTGGGTGGGCATTTTCGGGGTCGCGATGGTGACCTATGCCTATCGGGACGAAATAGTCGGCATGACCGGCCGGGTGATGGGCGAGTTGCAGCCGGGGGTGGCCATGGTCGATGCGAGCACCGGCACAGCCACGTTCCGCCGCGGCGTTGGCGGCCATTTCGAGATCAACGCCACAGTGAACGGCCACACGACGCCGATGATCTTCGATACGGGCGCCAGCGCAGTGGTGCTGACCATCGAGGATGCGGAGGCGGCGGGAATCGATACGGCGGCGCTGAACTTCACCATTCCGGTTTCGACCGCCAATGGCACCGGCCGGGCGGCGCGGGTGCGGATCGAGCGGATGGATGTCGGCGGCATCGGGCGGAAGGGCATCGTTGCCTTCGTGGCCGAGGACAATGCGCTCGATATGAGCCTCCTCGGAATGACCTATCTCGAAACGCTCAGCCGCTATAGCGTGACGCAGAATTCGCTCGAACTCGTGGACTGAACCATGCCCAGCCGTCCAGATGACGAAGCCTTGTTGCGGCAGGCCTTCGCGGTTGCATTGCGCTCGCGCGACGAGGGCGACCATCCATTCGGGGCTTTGCTGGCCGATGCCAATGGCAAGGTGCTGATGGAACAAGGCAATGGCTTTTCGGCGGAAGGACATGACCGGACGGCGCATGCCGAAAAGCTCCTGGCGACGCGAGCGGGCAAGGCCTACAGCCTCGAAACGCTGGCCGGGTGCACTCTTTACACCTCTGCCGAGCCCTGTGCGATGTGCGCCGGGGCGATCTATTGGGCGGGCATTGGCCGGGTGGTCTACGGCCAGACCGAGCGCGGCCTCAAGGCGATGACGGGCGACAACCCGGAGAACCCGACGCTCGACCTGCCATGCGAGGTGGTGTTCGCGGCAGGCCAGCGGGCGACGGAGGTCGTTGGGCCACTGCTGGAGGACGAAGCGACCGCGCTACAGGCCGATTACTGGGCCAGCCGAGGCTAGCTGGCCTCTGCCAGACGCGGACGGTTGACCGCCTCGAGGGCCCGCAGCATCACGCTTGAATCGGCGCCGGGCTTGCAGGCGTCGACGCTCAGGATCTGGCGGAACTGGCGGGCACCGGGGAGACCGTTGGCCAGGCCGAGCATGTGGCGCGCGATGTTGTTGATGCGAGTGCCGCTGGCGGCCTCGCGGTCGGCATAGGCGGCCATGGTCTGCATGACCGCTTCGAGGGTTGGCGCTTGGGTGGCCTTGCCGAAGAACCGGGCGTCGACTTCGGCCAGCAACATCGGATTGTTGTAGGCGGCACGACCCAGCATAACGCCATCCATATGCGCCATTTCGGCCTCGGCGGCCTCCAGCGTTTCGAGGCCGCCATTGATCATCACCGGCAGCGGCGTGAGGCGCGCGCGCAGGCGATGCACGCGGTCGTAGTCGAGCGGCGGAATCGTGCGGTTTTCCTTGGGGCTCAGGCCCTTGAGCCAGGCCTTGCGGGCGTGGACATAGAGCGCATCGACGCCAGCACCGACCATGGCGTCGGCGAAGCGATCGAGGCTCTCCTCGGTATCCTGATCGTCGATGCCGATGCGGCACTTGACCGTGATCGGACGATCGGTGGCGTCGCGCATGGCACGGACGCAATCGGCCACGAGGTCGGGCTCGGCCATGAGGCAGGCGCCGAAGCGACCGGACTGCACGCGGTCGGAGGGACAGCCGACGTTGAGGTTGATCTCGGCATAGTCATAGGCTTCGGCAACGCGGGTCGCCTTGGCCAGTTCCGCCGGATCGGAGCCGCCCAGTTGCAGCGCCACGGGGTGTTCTTCCACGTTGAGGCGAAGATGGCGATCGGCGTCGCCGTGGACGATGGCGGCGGCGGTGATCATCTCGGTGAACAGCAGAGCTTCGCGCGTGAGCAGCCGATGGAGGTAGCGGCAGTGCCGGTCCGTCCAGTCGATCATGGGCGCCACGGAGAACCTACGAGCTTGATTTATCATGGTTTTTGACTATTTTTTCAAGGCGATAAACGTGCACAAGTTGGCCATTGTACGCTCGGATATCCGGCGCCAAAAGAGTTGAGGGGATATCAATCTTGGCGACCTTATAGACCTTCATATTGAAGACATGAAGTCTGTCGGCAAGCCCATCGGCCTCCGGATGCAACTGGCGGCGCATGCAGCAGGCACTGACCGCGCCAAATCGAGCAATCAATTGCGCCCCAGGAACAGAGGGCTTCCTTAACCCGGAGGCTCCATTCTCAGAGGGCGTCATCGGTAAAGACTGTTTAACCAATCAGGATACGAGTGGATGCGCCGCGCTTGGAATTTGTCGGCCCGCGGTTGGGGACGAGTGATCGTGGTCACCCTCTCTGGCACGTTCCTTTGCGTGTCGGCGGCGCTCTTTGTCGACAGTTTCACCTTCTCCCAACTTGATGAGGCGGCTCGCTTTCGCGCAGTTCTGGTGGATATCCTCCTGCCGATCGCGCTGGCGGCGCCAATGCTCTCGTTTCTCATGATGAAGTTGCGCGAGCTCGCAATCGCCAAGCATGAACTCACCATACTGGCCAGCACAGACAGCCTTACCCAGGTGCTAAATCGGGGTGCCTTCACCCTGATCGTAGACACCTATCTTGCCAAAGTGCGCGCATCTCAATTGCTAGAGTCCGGGGCGCTGTTGGTGGTGGACGTGGACCATTTCAAGAAGATCAACGACAGGTTCGGGCACGCGCGCGGTGACGCGGCCCTCAGGCTGATTGCACACTCCATAAAGGCGTCGGTTAGAGACGTTGATCTGGTCGGTAGGATTGGCGGCGAGGAGTTCGGGGTGTTCTTGCCGAGTTCCAGCAGAAATGATGCCCTCGGTATCGCGGAACGCATCCGCTCATCGATCGCAGCGGTAGACTTTCGACCGCAGGGCACCTCAGTACCACTTTCCGTGAGTGTGGGAGGCACCAGTTTCGTCTGCCATGTCGCCTTCGACGAGCTTTTTCATCATGCAGATCAACGTCTTTATGAGGCAAAGGAGCAAGGTCGAAATCGGGTGAAAATGCTTGCGATGACCGCGGGTTAGCCAAGCGTCGAATTGCTCAAACGGCCAGGGTGGCAGGGACGGGCTCAAACTCGCCGCTGCAGTTCAGTCCGCCGATACCGGCCACGGGCGCCAAGGCACTTCTGGACCTGTTCCCTGCCCCTTTGAGCCAGCCGCATATCGGCGCTCTTGGGGTCAGCCACAGAAAATTGCAGGCACGGCGACGGCAGTTACTGATTGTCGTCATAGTTACCGACGCTTGGCCGGGACCGCGAGAGAACGAGCAGAGGGCGCAGGCTCGGCTGTCACTTGCATGCCAACGGAATGCCAGGATTGCACGGGCCGGGCGCACGAAGTTCGCGCCTCGCTTGTTCCGAAGATGTCGCTGATGAAGCTCTTGACGATCTTGAGTTAATTGAACCGGAATCCAGCCCTTTGCGACCTCGCGGGCGCTTGAGCGGATCGTCAGCCCTTGTGAAAATAAACCTACGCCTGAACGTCAGAAATGGGGTCGTAGGCCACCTGAAAGCGGACCGGCTGCCAATGGCTGCTGCTGGCGGAAAACCTGATGAAACCGGAAATTCAGGACGTGGGACGTCCATAACCGGCCCGGGTCGCTTCGGACACGCACGACACGGCCCTGGGTCGTCACAATCGACGGGAGCGCAGTTAGGCCAGGGCGCCTGCACGTCGCCGCACCCAATATCGGGGTCATCGCCGGTCAGCAGTTCTGCACTAAAGGCCTGCGGCAGTCAGGGCAGCCTCGAGGCGTTCGCGTGCCTTGCCGGGGAGGTTGGCCGCTAGTGCAGCGTCAGTGCTGACCGCCTCGCCCACGACGATAGCTGCGACCATGCCCATGGCAAAGTGGGGGGAGCATTTGACGCCGTATATGCCTTCGACCGTAAAGGTCACGACGACTTCCTTGCCCAGGGCGCCCTTGAAGGCCTCGGCCCCTTCAGGCAGGATATCCTTGATCGTTTCGGCATTGTGGCCTTTGTCGGTTGGCACAAAGGTGACCGTGTCGCCGACAGCCACCCGAACCAGAGCCGGCTCAAATACCATGGCTGTACCATCGGGTCCCTTATTGAGCATCTGAACTTCAAAATTTGCCGCAAGCGCGGGGGTAGCGAGTGCAAGCAGCAGTGCCGACAGCGCGGCCTGGACGATGCTCATGATGTTCTCCTGGATCGAGATGCGATCCATTCGCGCCTCTTGGTGCCCTTTTCCTGCGTGGCGGAGCGGGCTTCTTTGACACATGTCAACTTGACCGGGCTTTTCCCGCCAGCGTCACGTGAAAAGTGACGCGATCTTGCGTTTGATCAAGTTGCGAGGCGTCCAGGACTGCAAGAATTGGCGGTACAAATGGAGGCAGCCATGCTCAAGACCATACTTGTCCATCTCGACGGAACGGCTTCGGACGACGGCCGGCTCAATGCGGCGGCCAGTGTGGCGCGTCGCTTCGATGCGCACCTCACCGGCCTGCTGGTCAGCACGCTGCCCGAACCGCAAGTCCTTAGTGAAGGTGCGGCGGCTTATTTCGCCGACGCCTATGAGAGCAGTCGGGCCGATGCGGTTGTCGCTGCCGACCGGCTTCGGCAGACCATGTCGGCCCTCGACATTCGGTTCGACCTGAGGACGGTCGAATGCCAGGCGGGTGCTAATGGGCAGGTTCTATCGGACGCAGCAAGGCTTGCTGATCTGTTCGTGGGGACACGCCCCGATCAGGAATGGAGCCGGTTCGCGGCGGCTGAGGAGCAAGTGCTGTTCCGAGCCGGCCGCGCCTGCCTGTTGGTTCCACCCGGCCAACCCGAAACTATGCGGCTCGACACTGCGATGGTCGCCTGGAACAACACGCGGGAGGCAGCGCGCGCCATGGCGGAAGCAATTCCCCTGCTGGCTTCGGCTCAGCGTGTCATCGTGGCCATGGTGGAAAATGGAACCACGCCCGCGAGGGACAGCGTCGAGCTGGGCGCAGATGTCGGCCGCTATCTCAGCCGCCACGGTGTCTCAGTCGAGGCGCGCCGGATTACCGGCTTCCGGGATGTGGGAGAGGCGCTGCTCAATGAGATCGACATGACCGCCACCCAGCTCCTGGTGATGGGCGCCTTTGGCCATTCCCGCTTCCGCGAATGGGTCCTCGGCGGCGCTACCAGAACCGTGCTGCAGCATGCCAGAATCCCGGTTTTGATGGCGCATTGACCCGCTTTGGCGGTCATCATTTTGCGTTGGATCGCCGATTAGCCGGGGCTCGTAAGGCAGAGCGGGCTGCCGGGGACCGTGAGTGCCAAGGCGAGGACGCCAGCACCAACCATGAGCAGTCCGGCAGCCTGTCGCCCCGGCCTGGGCATGCGGCGTGCGCCATATAGAGCCAGTGAGGACGCAATGACGGCGGGGATGGTGCCCAGGCCGAAGGCCAGCATCAGTAGCGCGCCGTCCGCGGCATCTCCGGTCAGCAGGGAATTGAACAGTGCCGTATAGACCATGGCGCAGGGCGTAATGCCCCAGACCATGCCACCCAGTAGAGCCAGCTCGGGTCCCCCACCCGAAAGCGATAAGCGCAGGCGCGCAACGCCCTGCGCGATCGGTATCAGGGCTCGATCGGCGATGGCCATGGATGGCACGAGGCCGGCGGTGGCCAGGCCAAGCCAGACTACGACGGATGCCGCGGCCCATTGCAGCGCCTGGTGAACCGGCGTCAGATCCCAGGTCACCAGCATGCCTGCCCCCGCAAGCCCCACTGCCAAACCGAGCAGGACATAGGCGGCAATCCGCCCCACTTGCATCAGAGCTACGCGCAGGAGCAGCGCCTGTCGGGACTCCGTCTCGGGGCCGAGCGACAAAAGCGAGCACCCAATCGGGCCGCACATACCGGCGCAATGCAGGCTGGAGCCCAGCCCGAGCAGCAGGCCCCAGATCAGCGGCGAGGAGATCATTGTGGTGGTGGCGCGAGAGCGTCGAGGATTTCCCGTTCCAGGGCGATCCGGCGGCGGCGCGATTCAAAGAAGCCGCGCAGCATGTAGCCCAGGGCATCGATCGATACGCTGGGTTTGTCGGTCCCGTAGTCTCGCAGGGTTTCCTGCAGCTCTTCGGCATAGCTGAGATCTTCAGCGTTTTCTCGTCGCAGACGCGCGATCGTGGGGGCCAAATTGACTGCCAAAACGGAGCCGCCCTCCGCCAGTTGCCGACTGATGAGGTCCTGTTCGACCATAGCGACCCGGGTCATGACGCGATGGATCGCGCCAGCGGCCTCCTTGCATGTTTGGGGGTCAAGGTCATGCGGCAGAGCATCGGCAATTCGCTCTAGCGTCTTGCAGAGCCCCAACTGCTCATTGTGCCCCAGCACCATCTCGCGCAGGACCGATCTGTCCAATCTTTCCAGCATGCGAACCTCCCTAGGAAAACACATGCAGACTTATTCGTGCGTGCCGTCCTCACATTGACAAATGTCAAAGTGGACGTGCGGCCGTGACGGTAAGCCCAAGGTGCTGGTCAGCCCGATGACCGGCCGAATCTTCAAGGGGGCGTCGTGAGATACACGGGTTGGATCATTGGACTGGCAGCAGGAACCTTCCTGGCTGTCACGCTATCCGGGTTGGCGGTCGATGACCCCTTCCGGATTCACATGGGCATTTTGAGCTTCGTGCTGGGGGTGGCTACGATCGTCGCCATACGCCTGCCGCAGCCGGCTGCGGTGGCGGAGGCCGAGCCGGGCTACATGGACGGACCGATCAGAATCGGCACGATCATGACGATGTTCTGGGGGATCGTCGGCTTCCTCGTTGGCGTTCTGGTGGCCACACAACTGGCCTTTCCGGAGCTCAACTTCGGCCCTTGGCTCAACTTCGGCCGACTGCGCCCGCTCCATACCAGCGCGGTGATCTTTGCCTTTGGCGGGACGGCACTGGTGACGACCAGCTTTTACGTGGTGCAACGCACCTGCCGGGCACGACTGTTCGGCGGCGACCTGCCCTGGTTCGTGTTCTGGGGCTACCAGCTTTTTATCCTGATGGCCGCGACCGGCTACCTCTTGGGCATCACCCAGAGCCGCGAATATGCCGAGCCTGAATGGTATGTCGACATCTGGCTGACGATTGTCTGGGTCGCCTACCTGATCGTGTTCCTGGGCACGCTGCTCAAGCGCAAGGAACCCCATATCTACGTGGCCAACTGGTTCTACTTGGCCTTCATCGTCACGGTCGCGCTGCTGCATGTGGTCAACAACCTGGCCGTTCCCGTGTCGCCCTTCGGGTCGCGGAGCTACTCGCTGTTTTCGGGCGTGCAGGATGCGCTGACGCAGTGGTGGTATGGCCACAACGCGGTGGGCTTCTTCCTCACCGCAGGCTTCCTCGGCATGATGTATTACTACATGCCCAAGCAGGCGCAGCGGCCGGTCTACTCCTACCGGCTCTCGATCATCCACTTCTGGGCCCTGATCTTCCTCTATATCTGGGCCGGCCCGCATCACCTGCACTATACCGCTCTGCCCGATTGGGCGCAGACGCTGGGCATGGTGTTCTCGATCGTGCTGTGGATGCCCAGCTGGGGCGGCATGATCAACGGCCTGCTGACCCTGCGCGGCGCCTGGGACAAGATGCGCACCGATCCGATCATCCGCATGATGGTCATCGCCGTCGCCTTCTATGGCATGTCGACCTTTGAAGGGCCGGTCATGTCGATCAAGGCGGTCAACGGGCTCAGCCACTATACCGACTGGACCATCGGCCACGTGCATTCGGGTGCCCTAGGCTGGGTGGGCATGATCAGCTTCGGCGCCATCTACTTCATGGTACCCAAGCTGTGGGGCCGCGAACGCCTCTATTCGCTGCGCATGATCAACTGGCACTTCTGGCTGGCGACGCTTGGCATCGTCATCTACGCCGCCGTCATGTGGGTGGCCGGCATCATGCAGGGCCTGATGTGGCGCGAATACGATAGCCAGGGCTTCCTGGTCTATTCCTTCGCCGAAACGGTGGCGGCACTGCACCCCTACTACATCATGCGCGCCATAGGCGGCACGCTCTACCTGGCCGGTGCGCTGGTGATGGCCTTCAACATCGCCATGACCATTGCCGGGCGGGTGCGTACCGAGAAGCCCATGCCCGTTTCCGTCCAGATGCAACCGGCAGAGTAGGAGAACGCTTTGTCCCTCATTGAAAAACATGGCGTTATCGAGCGCAATGCCTCCCTGCTGCTTGTCGGTTCGCTGCTGGTGGTCTGCATTGGCGGCATCGTCGAGGTCGCGCCGCTGTTCTACTTCCAGAACACAATCGAAAAGGTGGAGGGGATGCGTCCCTATTCGCCGCTCGAGCTGGTCGGACGCGACATCTATATCCGCGAAGGCTGCTACGTCTGCCACAGCCAGATGATCCGGCCGTTCCGCGACGAAGTGGAGCGCTACGGCCACTACTCGCTGGCCGCGGAGTCCATGTACGACCACCCCTTCCAGTGGGGCTCCAAGCGCACCGGGCCGGATCTGGCCCGCGTCGGCGGCCGCTACTCCAACGAATGGCAGGTGCAGCACCTGACCGACCCTCGTTCGGTGGTGCCGGAGTCGGTGATGCCCAGCTACGCCTTCCTGGGGCAGGCCGCGCTGGATTTCGACACTATAGGCGGCATGCTCCGGGCCAATGCCACGGTCGGGGTGCCGTACTCGCCCGAGATGATCGAGGCTGCCAGCCTCGACCTCATTGCCCAGGCGACGACCGATGCCGACACCTCGGCCCTGCTCGAGCGCTATCCCAAGGCCGTTGTCGGCGATTTTGACGGCAATGCCATGGAGATCACGGAGATGGATGCCCTGGTCGCCTATCTGCAAATGCTGGGTACGCTGGTCGACTTCGACAGCTACCAGGCCGAAGCCAACTACAGGTGAGACCGAAATGATGAGCTACGAAACCATGCGGCACTTCGCCGATTCCTGGGGCCTGCTTTACCTCTTCGCGATCTTCCTGGCCGTCGGCGCCTTCATGCTGCGTCCGGGCGCCCGCGAAAGCGCCCGGCAGGCCGCCCTCATTCCACTGCGCAATGACGAGCGGGGGGACATGTAATGAGCAAGAACGACACCAAACCGGATCACAGCAAGCCCGTCGACGAGATGAGTGGCGTGGAGACAACCGGACACGAGTGGGACGGCATCAAGGAGCTGAACAATCCTCTGCCGCGCTGGTGGCTATGGACCTTCTACGGCACGATCATCTGGGCCGTGGCTTACACGGTCTTCTATCCGGCCTGGCCATTGCTGAGTTCGGCAACGACGGGCGTGCTGGGATATTCGAGCCGTGCCGAATTCGCCGATACCATGGCGGCAGTGGACACGGCCAATGCGGTGACAGTGGCCCGCATTGCCGAACTGCCGGTCGATCAGGTGCTGGCGGATCCAGAACTCGCGCGTTTCGCCACGGCCGCCGGTGCGTCAGCCTTCAAGGTCAACTGCTCGCAGTGCCATGGCACCGGAGCTGCAGGCAGCCCGGGCTATCCCAACCTCAATGACGATTCCTGGATCTGGGGCGGCACGATCGAAGAGGTCTACCTCACCATCGCCCATGGGGTGCGTTCGCCGACCGATCCGGACACGCGCTTCAACCTCATGCCCAATTTCGGCGCGGACGAATTGCTCGACACCGCCTCGCTCGAGGCGCTTGCAGGCTACGTTGCGAACCTGGCCGGGGTCGAGGGCGGTGCAGCGACGCCGGAGGCGGCACAGTTGTTCGCCGACAATTGCGCCGCCTGCCACGGCGAGACCGGGGGCGGCATGACCGAACTCGGTGGGCCCGACCTCACCGACAAGATCTGGCTCTACGAGGGCACGCTAGAGGCCATCACCGCCCAGATCAACCGCCCGCGCCACGGCATGATGCAGGCCTGGTCCGAAAAGCTGGACGACGTGACGCTCAAGCAACTTGCCGTCTACGTCCATGGCCTGGGAGGCGGCCTCTAGATCACCGTCGGCCGACATGCAGAAGCGGCAGGGGTGAAAGGGGGCGTCGTGGCGCCCCCTTCTTGTTTCCCGCTTGACGCAGATCAAGGGCGGGCGGCGTGGCGCACCGCATGGTGCGATCGAGGATCAAGGCATGATTATCATCGACAACACCCAAACCCATGAGCAGCATGACGTAGAGGCGGTCAACTCCGCCAAGCGGCGGCAACAGCCGCTCTATGCGGCGCGGCGCAAGGTGTTTCCCAAGGGAGCCGAGGGCCATTTCCGCCGTTTCAAATGGCTGGTCATGGCGATCACTCTGACGATTTACTACGTGACCCCCTGGCTGGTCTGGGATCGGGGGCCCTACGCGCCAAATCAGGCCGTTCTGCTCGACCTGGCTAATCGTCGATTCTACTTCTTCTTCATCGAGATCTGGCCGCACGAGTTCTACTATGTCGCCGGATTGCTGGTCATGGCAGGCGTCGGCCTCTTCCTGATCACCTCCACAGTCGGCCGCGCCTGGTGCGGCTATGCCTGTCCGCAGACTGTGTGGGTCGATCTGTTCATGGCCGTCGAACGGGCCATCGAAGGCGATCGCAACGCGCGCATCAAGCTCGACGCCGCCCCCTGGTCGGCGGCCAAGCTCACCAAGCGCATCTTCAAGCACGGTATCTGGCTGATCATCGGCGCGGCCACGGGCGGCGCCTGGATCTTCTACTTCGCCGATGCACGCACACTGGCCGCAGATCTGGTCACGCTCGATGCGCCGGCGATCGCCTATTTCACCATCGCCATCCTCACCGCCACCACCTACACCTTCGGTGGGCTGATGCGCGAACAGGTGTGCACCTATATGTGCCCGTGGCCGCGCATCCAGGCCGCCATGCTCGATGAGCACTCCCTCACCGTGACCTATAATGACTGGCGTGGCGAGCCGCGCGGCAAGGCCGCCAAGAAGACCACGTCTGGCAAGTCGGTCGGCGACTGCGTGGACTGCAACGCCTGCGTCGCCGTCTGTCCCATGGGCATTGATATCCGCGACGGGCAGCAGCTGGAATGCATCACCTGTGCCCTGTGTATCGACGCCTGCGATAGCGTGATGGATAAACTCGGGCGCGAGCGCGGCCTGATATCCTACGCCACGCTCAGCGACTACAGCACCAATATGGGCGTTGCCCAGGACGCCAATGGCGCCATCCATCCCGAACGGGTGCGAGGTGCCGGCCGCGGCTTTGTCGAGGCCATCCGGACCACGAACTGGCGTTCCGTGTTGCGGCCAAGAACGCTGGTCTACTTTGTCATCTGGGCCGCCATCGGGCTGGCCATGCTGGCCGCCCTGTCCTTGCGGCCCAGCGTCGGGCTCAACGTGCTGCACGACCGCAATCCGCTCTATGTCATGCTGGCCGATGGGTCGATCCAGAACGGCTATGACATCAAGCTGCTGAACATGACGACCCAGCCGCGCGATCTTGTCCTGACCCTCGAAGGGTTGCCGGGCGCAACCATGACCGGCCCGGGTGTTGCCGAAGAGCCGACACGGGAACTGCATGTCACCGTGGAACCCGACGTCGTGCTGGCCCTGCGTGTTTATGTCCGCTCGCCGGCCGGGGAACTGGCCTCGAAATCCGACTTCGTGATGACGGTCACGGCGGCCGACGGGACTGCGACGGCTTCGGCCGGGGTCCATTTTGAAGCACCCGAGGAACAGCAATGAGCAAGGCATCGAGCGGCGAGTTCACCGGGCGGCATATGCTGCTGATCACGGTGGCCTTTTTCGGGGTCATTGTCACCGTCAACGCCATCATGGCGGTGTCGGCGTCGCGCACCTGGACGGGCCTGGTGGTGCAGAACAGCTACGTGGCCAGCCAGGAGTTTCAGGAGAAAGCCGATGCCATCAGCGCCCAGCATAAAGCCGGCTGGTCGTTCGGCATCAGCTATGAAGCTGGCGTTCTGGTGCTGACGTCGGAGGGCAATGCCCGATCGCTGGAACTGGCCGATGTGCAGGCGTTCATCCACCGGCCCGTTGGCGGGCATGACGATGCCACCATAGCCCTGTCGGCAACGCCGCGCGGCTATGAAGCGCCAATAGACCTGGCATCGGGCGCCTGGGATGTAAGCATCACCACTGCACCGACGTCGCTTGGCGTGGTCGAACGTGAGGCGCGGATCAGCGTACCATGAGCCTAGCAACAGCCGACAACGCTCTCCCGCTGGAGGAATTTGTCGAGCCGGGTCCCGATGGCACACGGCGCATCTGCCTGGCCGTGCCGGACGCCTATTGCGCCGCCTGCATTGCCACGATCGAAGGCGCGCTTTCGAGCATGCCCGGTGTTCATGCCGCCCGGGTCAATCTGGGCAGGCGGCGGGTGCAGATCGATTTTGACGATGCTGCCAACCTGGCGGAAATGCCACGCGTGGTCGAACGCAACGGTTACCGCAACCACCCGCTCGACCCGCGCGATACCAGCACCAGGGACCCTGCCCTGCGCGAACTGGTGTCCGCGCTCGTCGTTTCCGGCTTCGCCACCGCCCATACCATGTTCTTTTCCGAGGCGGTCTGGTCGGGTGTCGAGGGTGACGCGCGCATCCTGTTCTATTGGCTTTCGGCACTCGTAGCCGTGCCTGCCGTGGCCTATGCCGGCATGCCCTTCTTCCGCTCGGCCTGGAATGCCCTCCGCGCCGGACGGGCCAATATGGATGTGCCTATCGCCATTGCCCTGATCGCCACCACTGCGATCAGTCTGGTCGAAACGAAGCTGGGCGGCGCGCATGCCTATTTCGACGCATCCACCATGCTGCTGTTCTTCCTGTTGATCGGGCGCACGCTCGATCACCTCATGCGTGGACAGGCGCGCAACGCGGCGGCGAACCTGGCCCGACTGGCGCCGCGCGGCGCCTTGCGCATGCTTGATGACGGCACCATGAGCTTTGTTCGTTCGGCCGATATCGTGCCGGGCATGAACCTGCTGCTGCGGGCCGGTGATCGCATTCCGGTGGATTGCATTGTCGCGGCGGGCCGGGGCACGGCCGACCTGTCGCTGGTCAATGGCGAGGCGATGCCGCAGGACATCAAGGCGTGCGACGCGCTGCCCGCAGGTGGCCTGATTGTCGGCTCGGCGCTGCAGGTCACCGCGTTGCGGCCGGTGCAGGACTCATTCCTGTCGCGCACGACGGCACTGATGGAGGCAGTCGAAGGCGCGCGCACACGCTATCGCCGCATCGCCGATCGGGCAGCAGACTATTACGCACCGGTGATCCACATCGCGTCGCTGGCGACACTGCTGGCCTGGCTCGCTTTGGGTGCCGGATGGCGCACCGCCCTGCTCAATGCGGTATCGGTGCTGATCGTAACCTGCCCCTGTGCTTTGGCGCTGGCGGTACCGATCGTGCATGTCGTCGCCGCTGGCCGGCTCTTTGCGCGCGGCATCCTGATGAAGGACGGCGCTGCATTGGAGCGGCTGGCCGATGTCCGGCATGTCGCCTTCGACAAGACCGGCACGCTCACCACCGGCAACCTGCGCCTGTCAGGACAGGTATTCGGCGATCCAGCCTTGCTGTCGGTTGCGGCAGGGCTTGCCGGTGCCAGCAGCCACCCGCTCTCTGCCGCCTTGGCCGGGGCTTGTCGCGTCCCCGTCTTTCCGGGCTGCGTGGAAAGCCCGGGGCGCGGCGTGGAACTGCGCCGCGATGGCATTTTGTGGCGGCTCGGTAGCGCTGAGTTTTGCGGCGCCAATCAGATTGCCTCCGCTGGCCCGGTCGCGTGGCTGTCTGCCGACGGCGACCCCGTAGCCGCTTTCGAATTTGCAGATGAGACACGTCCCGAGGCTGCGTCGGTGGTCGCCCAATTGCATCGGCAGGGAGTCGCAACACATCTTCTGTCTGGCGACCGCGAACAGGCCGTCTCGGCCATAGCTTTGCAACTCGGCATTGCCGACCACACTCACGCCATGACACCGCAGTCAAAGGCCGAAGCCATTTCCCGCATGCATGAGACCGGCCTCGTGGCCATGGTTGGCGACGGCATCAACGATGCTGCGGCCCTGCGCGCTGCCGACGTGTCGTTTGCCCCCGCATCGGCTGCCGATGCGGGCAGGGCAGCAGCCGACTTCGTGCTGACCAATAACCGACTCGATGGCGTGCCTTATGCCCTGTGGCTCGCGCGTAAGGCTGATCGCCTGGTTCGCCAGAACCTGGGGCTCTCCATCGCCTATAACCTGGTCGTCCTGCCTCTGGCGGCCGCCGGACTGGTCACCCCCCTCTGGGCCGCCATCGCCATGTCCTCATCCTCGATGATCGTTGTGATCAATGCCATGCGCCTGCGGTTTGCAGGCGCGCCCTCAGCCAATGGAATGCCAACATGAACGGTCTCGTCCTCCTCGTGCTCTCGGCAATGGGTCTGGGACTGCTCGCCCTGGCAGGCTTCATGTGGGCCTTGCGTAGCGGCCAGTATGACGATGTGGAGGGAGCCGGCGAGCGCATCCTGCTCAACGACGACTATCCCTGACCGAACGGCTTGACCGGGATCAAAGTGAGTTTCGCAGATCGGCGCTAGACCAAGCGCGCCAAACCCGAGACGACCATGACCGAAGACCTTGCCACCCTCCTGACCAAGCCCGTGCCGCGTTACACCAGCTATCCGACCGCGCCGCATTTCCATGCTGGCATTGGGCCAGAAACCCATGAAGGCTGGCTTCGCGCGCTGCCGGACGAGGCAAGGCTGTCGCTCTATCTGCATGTGCCCTTCTGCGATCGGCTCTGCTGGTTCTGTGGTTGCCACACCAAACAGGTCAATCGCCATGCGCCGGTCGTGGCATATCTCGACGCGCTCGAGGCCGAGATCGAACGGATCGGCTCGCTGCTGGGCGACCGGCAGGTCACTGCCGTCCACTGGGGCGGTGGATCGCCGTCGCTGCTGCTTGCCGATGACATCGTGCGAATGGCGGGAGCCCTGCGCCGTTCCTTTGCGTTCGGCGAGCAGGTCGAGTTCAGTGTGGAACTGGACCCCAATGACATGGCCGCGGATCGCTTTTCGGCATGGGCCGAGGCTGGGATGACGCGCGCGAGCATTGGCGTACAGGATTTCGATCCCAAGGTGCAGGCCGCCATCAATCGTATCCAGACCTTCGAGCAAACCCGCAGCGTCGTCGATGCGGTGCGTGCAGTCGGGGTGACATCGGTCAATATCGACATGCTCTATGGGCTGCCGCACCAGACCGTCGCGGGGGCAACGGAAACCGCCCTGCAGGTTGCGGCCCTTGCCCCCGATCGGGTCGCCCTGTTCGGCTATGCCCATGTGCCCTGGATGAAGAAGCACCAGACAATGATCGACGAGGCAGCGCTCCCAGGCGCCCTCGACCGCTATCGGCAGAGCCATGCCGCAGTGGAAGTGCTGGTCGCCGCCGGATACGAACGCATCGGCTTCGACCACTTCGCCTTGCCTGAGGACACGCTCGCCGTGGCCAACCGGTCGGGTCGCCTGCACAGGAATTTCCAGGGTTATACTGCCGACGAGCAGGACGCGCTTATAGGACTGGGTGCCTCGGCCATCAGCCGTTTGCCGCAGGGCCATGTGCAGAATGTGGTGGCGACGCACGAGTATCAGCGGCGGGTGCAGGCGGGCCAAAGCGCGGTGGATCGCGGCGTCGCGTTCACCGCAGACGATATCCTGCGCGGTTATGCCATCGAGCGCCTGCTTTGCGATTTCCGGCTCGACTTCGCCCACCTGCGCGCGCGCTTCGGGGGGAGCGCGGAGGCCGTGATCGAGGATGCGGTTGCGATCGCGATGGACGATGAACTCGGGCTGGTCCGGCTGTTGCCGGGTTGCCTTGAAGTCACCGATGCTGGCCGCCCCTTCGTGCGGACCGTGGCCGCCGGTCTGGACGCCTATCTCGACTCCGGCGCGGCGCGCTACTCAAAGGCCGTTTAGCCGCAGCGGCCGCGCAGCCGCCCGATATCGGGAATAGTGATGTGCCGCTTGTTGCGAATGGCGATGATCTCAAGGCGCCGCAGCTCGGTGAGCTGGCGCGAGACGGTCTCGATCGAGAGGCCCAGGAAGTCTGCAATGTCGCGACGGGTCAATGGCAGTTCATAGCTGATCGTGCCGGGGACCACGCTGAATTCCGGGCAGAGATGCACGCCAATCAAGTAGAGAAAGCTGGCGACCCGCTCGGAAGCCGACTTCTGGCCCAGGGTGACCATCCATTCGCGAGCCTCGTCGAGCTCCCGCAGTGCCTCCGACATCAGTCGGCGCTCCAGAGGACGGCTTTGCTGCAGCAGGCCCTCCAGCACCGCGCGCGGGACATGGCACAGCCTGACCAGGGACGCGGCCTCGGCCGAAAGCATATTGTCGGTAGCAAACAGACGCCCCACGAAATCAGGGGCGAATTTGAGGCCGACAACCTGCTGCCGCCCGTCTTCCAATACCTTGAGCAGCTTGATCACTCCGCTGACTACGCTGGAATAGCCGGTGATGGCAGTTTCATCGCCAAACACCTCGGTCCCGGCCTGGTACACGACGGTCCGCGTATGGCGCGACATGACCTGAAGCTCCTCATTGCTGAGGGCGCCGCACACGCCCGCGCGCCGCACGGCACAGTGGCGGCAGGCGAGCGGTTCAGCTGAATCTGGCTGGTTTATCGACACTGGTCACCACGATTTGAGACGCAATCGTGGGATTCTAGCGCATCTCCGGGCTGCGCCCTTTGATCTAGGTCTAACGCAGCCGCATTTGTCAGGCAGCGAAACGGCGCAGATTTTCGATTGCCGACGGACTGGTTTCACCGTGTCGCAGGTGTTCGGCCTGTTCGGCGAGCCGCCGGAAACCGAGCGTAAGCGAGGCCCCTTTGAGGGTGTGCAAGACGCCGTCCAGCCTGTCACCGTCCAGTTCGGCCCGAGCGCTCAAAGCCTGGTCGATCAGGCTCACCGCGTCCTGGCGGAACTGTGCGAGCAACGCGTCGAACGTGTCCTGACCCAGTTCATCCACAAGAACACGCTGATATTCCAGGTCGACGATGACCTCCGAAGCCGGCAGTTGTATCTCGGATGGTGGCTGCGCCTTGTCGAGCACGGCCGCGAGCTTGTCGCGGGTAACCGGCTTGGCGATGAACTCGTTCATACCAGCCGCGAGACAGGCCCTCCGGTCCGTATCGAAGGCATTGGCCGTTAAGCCAATAATTGGGGTGCTCAGTCCCATAGCGCGCGCCTGGCGCGTCGCTTCCAGCCCATCGAGTACGGGCATCTGCATATCCATGAAGACAACATCGGGGCCGGCTTTGGCGAGGCAATCCAGGGCGTCCTGCCCATTGTTGGCAAAGAGGACGGTGTACCCCATTCGCTTCAGCAGGGCGCCTGCGACAGTGCGGTTGACCTCGTTGTCGTCCACGACCAGGGCCGTTCCCGATCGCATAACTGGATCGGGCGCTGGCTGTGTTTTCTCGCTCTGCGAAGCCGCATGCACATCCGCCACGGGAATGTCGATCCAGAACCGGCTTCCCTGCCCCAACTGACTCTCGACGCCGACATCCCCGTCCAACGCCTTCGCAAGGCGCTTGCAGATGGCAAGGCCCAGCCCGGTACCACCGTGCGACCGCGTGTTGGAGCTGTCGAGCTGGCTGAAATCCTTGAATAGGCGGGGCATGTCGTCGGTGCCAATACCGGGACCGGTATCATTGACGCTGCAGACCAGCCTCTCTCCCACGATCTCAGCCTTGATGGATACCTCACCCGCCGCGGTGAACTTGATGGCATTGCCCACCAGGTTGATCAAAATCTGGCGGAGCCGTCCGGCGTCTGTGGTGAGCGCGACGTCGGGGTAGTGAATGGCAAGCACAAGACCCGCACTGGCTGCCCGAGGCTGCATGATCGCGCGGATCGACTCCATGATATCAGCCAGCGCAAAGCTGCGCCTGTCGATTGTCACCGCTCCCGCTTCAAGCTTGGAATAGTCCAGTATGTCGTTGATGACATCGAGGAGAACATAGCCGGACTGGCGGATCACCTGCAGTTGCTGGCGCTGTTCGGTGGTGAGGACGGTGGCATCGACAACGTCGGCCATCCCGATAATGCCGTTGAGCGGTGTTCGGATTTCGTGGCTCATGGTGGCGAGGAAACTCGACTTTGCCCGGTTGGCCGCCTGCGCGTGCTCCGCACTGCGGGCATGCCGCCGGCTGAGCAATTCGATCTCGCGACCGCTTCGAGAAATATGCACCAGTTGCGCCGCCAGCAGCGCTACGATCAGAACCAGGACCAAAGTTAGCGCCGTAACGGATGCGCCAATCCACCCATAGGTGACCAGAGCCTCAGCGCGCTCCTTTACGCGCATGCCGTTGACTGCAGCATTTGCTGCCATAAGAAGCTTTCCAGTCGCCTCTTGAATGTGCCTGGCCTGCGCCAGGATGGCCGCGACTTCGCGGGGCGCTGCCGTAGGATCGGCGGCAATTGAATCCATCGTTGGAGCCAGCGCAAGAACGCGCTCCGACACTAACGCGGCGCTGTCCGAAACGCTTGGCGCCTCGCCGAAGGCAATGACGTACTTGCCACCACCAAGCAAGCCGATCCGACTGTAGAGCAGGTCGTATTGCAGCGTCAGGCGCTCGGGTGTGGACCCTACTGGATCGAGTGCGGCCTCGATCAGTCGCGCGGCTTCTCGGTCGGCCTGAAATGCGGCCCAGACTGCGTCCTCTCGAACGCTTTGCGCCACGCTGTCCTGTCTTTCGCGCAGGCTGACAAACAGCCAGACCGTCGCGACCAGCAAGACGGCGCTGGCCACTGCCAGCAGGATGATGCCGGCGCCGATGCGACGAGAAACCAGCCGTCGCGACTTGAACAGGCGCCTGGACATTCTATTGGACGGATATTGCGGTGACCTGCCAGACCGACCGACCGAAATAGACCTCGTTGTAGAGATCGGGCTTGGCGTCGAACGGGTAGATCACGAAGAGCGGCCCCTTGTCCCGGACCGAGAGGACCTCACCATTGAGACGAGACGCGAAGATGACGGGGCTGTCTTGGAAGTCGGTCAATGGTATCTCGGCAGAATAGCCATTGAGGGCAGTGACTATGACCACGCTGCCCTCAGCACCAACCGCTTTGAGAAGTGCCGCTGCCAGTGGGCCGCTGAAGGTCTGTTCGCCATCGTACCAGGGTGTCTCGGTCACCGTCGTACGCTGGGCCAGGGCATCAAGCATGGCGAGGTCGAACTGTGCCGTCTGCTCGATATTGGTGTTGGCAATGCTACCGCTCACCGTCAGAACCACGGGGTCGCTGGGCAGGGAAAGCGTTTCGGCAAGAACGGAATGAGGCAGCAGAGCAAGGGCAATCAGGGTGCTGGCGAGCGGAGTTCGCATTGGGAATCCTTAGGCGGCGATGACGAGGGGGGGGGTGACAGTGGCCGAAATACGCGACCAGGCGCGGTCGAACGCGGCCACGCAGGCGGGGTCAAAATGGCTCCCGGACGAGCGCATAATTTCTTCCCGGGCGACCTCGATCGGCCAGGCCGGTTTGTAGCTGCGCTCGCTGCACAGGGCATCGAAGACATCGGCAACTGCGGTTATTCTGGCCGACAAAGGAATCTCGGTACCCTCCAGACCCTGGGGATAGCCCTTGCCGTCCCAGCGCTCATGGTGGCTGGCAGCGACTGCCGCCGCCATTCGAACCAGATCGGAATCGCCATCGGCGAGAATTTGGGCGCCGATGGAAGCGTGTCGCTGCATGATCGCGCGTTCGTCCGGATCAAGCTTCCCGGGTTTGTTCAATATGGAATCCGGAACACCGATCTTGCCGACATCATGGAGCGGCGCGGCCAGGGCCAGGACACGGACGAAGCTCTCGTTGAGCTGCATTTCCTCGGCGATGAGCCGGGAGACCTGAGCAACGCGACCCACGTGCTCGCTGGTCTCATTGTCGCGAAACTCGATGGCGCGCGCCAGCCGATAGACGATTTCTTCCTCGCGGCGCTGCAGATGCTCAGTTGCGAGATCCACCTCGGCCTTCAGACTCTGAGCCCGCTCGGCAAGGGAATTCTGGGCCTTGCGCAAAGCCAGGAGATTGGTGACGCGCGAGCGCAGCTCAACCGGCTCGACAGGCTTGGTCAGGAAATCGGTGGCGCCGCTGGCTATGGCGTCCAGCCGGAGCTTACGGTCGGCGTCCGCGGTGATCATGACGACGGGCACATGGGCGTGCTGGGGCATTGAACGCATCGCCTGGATGAGTTCGAGGCCATTTAGGCCGGGCATGAAGAAGTCGACAATCGCTAGGTCGCAGGGCTGGGTCAGCAGATCCGCCATAGCCTCGCCGGGATCGGTGAAGCCGACGCAGAGGACGCCCTCCATACGACTAACAATGCCACTTAGCACCGCCAGGTTGGTTGAGTTGTCTTCAACGATGATCACACGCATCGGCCATCTCCAAAACATCGTCATTTATAATAAGTTCCAGGAAGGAATACTATTGAAGCGTGCCGAGATCGTTTCCCCAACGTTAAGACGCGCCCACACTCCCTAGTGCACAAACCGCCGAAATCCCCAATATATGCGCTCCACTTGGCGGCAAAATCGAGCATTTGCCCTGGCGAAGGGCGCTCTTGTAAACATTTGTTAAAATTGCATACGTATTAAATATTTCTATGGAACGAATCTAACGGAAAAGGCGCGTAAGCCAGTCCCTCGTTCCCGCCTGCCTAACGCGTTGGGACGCGTTGGAAGGTGCAAGCCCCCATTGCGTGATTGCTCCGCCGCCGCCCGGACTCTCACCACGATCTCGCGGCACAGGACGCCGGTTTCATGTCGCTCAAGACAAGATTGATCATCTCTCTCTCGCTGTTATCGGCCATCATCGTGGTGCTGATAGGGGCGGGCTTTGTTACGCTCAACGTACTGAGCGCTCAGACCAGAAGCCTGCTGGCAGCTCACATTGAGCCCATGCGCGACCTCAAGACGATGGTGGACTCCTACGCCGTTTCCATTGTCGACAATGTCCACAAGACGCGCGCCGGCACTGTCGACTGGGCAAAGTCGGGCCAGATTACGAACCAGGCAAAATCCACGATTATGATGGCCTGGTCGGCCAATGTTGCGCGCACCGAGGCTGAGCAGGCGGCAGCCGAAACTATCGAATTAACAATGGTTGCGGCAGACGAGGCCGTGGCCGAACTGGATGCCATTATCAAGGCGCAGGACGCCGAGGCGCTCGTCGAATTCGCAGAGAAACGCCTCTACCCCGCCATCGATCCGGTCAGCACAGCCGTTGCCGCGTACATTACCCTGCTGGAAGAAGAAGCGGTTGAGGACATCGAGAGCCAGGCCGCGCTGCAGTCGCTCGTGCAATGGGCGATGGTCGGCGCGGCGCTGATCGCTGCCATTGCCATCGGCTATGGCGCCTATGTGATCCTCAAGAGTGTGGCGAACCGGTTGCGCCAGATGGAGAAAGCGCTCACTTCGGTAGCCTCCGGTGACTTCGGCAACGCCATTCCGTTTTCGAGCCGTCAGGACGAGATCGGTCGCATGGCGGCCGCGGCCGAAATCTTCCGCCTCAACGGCCTCAAGGTGGCCGAATTGACGGAAGCGGAGACAGCGGCACGCGCGCGCCGTGACACAGACCGTCGGGCGATGATGGCACAGTTGCAGTCCGCTTTCGGCACAGTGGTTTCCGCCGCCAGCGCTGGCGATCTTAGCCAGCGCGTGGTTGCCGATTTCGCCGACAGCGAGCTCAACCTCTTGGCCGAAGACGTCAACAGGTTGCTCGGCACGGTCGAGCAGGGCCTGGACGCGACGGCCAGCGTCCTTTCGGCCCTGGCGCGGGCTGAACTCGACCGCCGCGTCGAGGGACACTTCGAGGGTGCTTTCGGCCAGTTGCAGCGCGACACCAATGCCGTAGCCGACAAGCTCAGCGAAATCGTGAGTGACTTGCGCGAGACTTCGGGGGCATTGCGAACTGCAACCGGCGAAATCCTGGCTGGCGCCAACGATCTCGCCGAACGCACGACCCGCCAGGCTGCAACGATCGAGGAAACCTCGGCTGCAATGGAGCAGCTCGCGGCGACCGTTGCCGACAATGCCCGTCAAGCCGAAAGCGCATCCAAGCTGGCGATTACCGCCGTGGACGGCGCGGCGGAAACCGGCGCGTCGATGGAGCAGGCCAATCAGGCCATGGAGCGCATCAACACGTCGTCCAAACGCATATCCAACATTATCGGCATGATCGACGATATAGCCTTCCAGACCAACCTGCTGGCGCTCAATGCGTCGGTGGAAGCGGCGCGCGCCGGAGAGGCCGGCAAGGGGTTCGCCGTGGTCGCTCAGGAAGTCCGGCGCCTGGCTCAGTCAGCCGCCGAGTCCTCGACAGAGGTCAAAGGGCTGGTCGAACAGAGCTCAAACGAGGTCAGTACGGGCACGCAACTGGTGAGTGGAGCTGCTGCGCGGATTGCCAACGTCCTTGCGACCGTCAAGCAAAGCGCCGAGACGATGCAATCGATTGCCGGGGCAAGCCGTGATCAGGCGGCGGCAATCGCCGAAGTCAGCACAGCCGTTCGGCAACTTGACGAGATGACCCAGCACAATGCCGCCCTGGTGGAAGAAACCAACGCCGCCATCGAACAGACAGAAGGCCAGGCCGCAAATCTTGAAAGCCTGATCGATGTCTTCAAGCTCGGCGTGAGGCCGCTCCACGTTATCGTCCCCACCCCCAAACTGGTCGCCGCCCCCCGAAGGCCGACGGTTCGGCGCGATGGTTTGGCCGTCGACTGGAATGAGTTCTGATCCACTCTGATGGACGACATCACGTCAAACGTCATCGACCTGCAGGCGCGGGTGGCGCTCCTGCGGGCCACGACAATCGTGGAGAATGCCGCTGCCGCTGCGGCCGATCTGGAAAGTGTGCGCACAACGCTGCGCATGCTCAATCTCGTCATCCAGTTGCATGATCTGGAAGGGATCCCTTTGGCGAATCATGAGCACATAGTTCAACTGCTGGACGGAATAGCTCGGGAACTTTCAGAATGCATACGTATTCTCAACGTTCAAACGAGAGAATCTCAACCGATTCCATAGCCAAATTGCACTGTGGCCTTCACAACTCCTCGCATGCGCTGCATTAGTTCCAGTCTGGAACTGTTCGCCCGAGCGGCGGTGCATTGTGGGAATCGCATTGAGCAAGCGCGACGTTTTCGAGCCTTTGGCCCGACGTATGGCATCGTCTGGTCTACGCCAGAACAATGAGCGTGCCGTACTAACGGTCGTGGCGACGGATCCTGGTTCTTCGGCGGCGCAGATTGCGCGCAGGACCGGTTTGGGTCCGCAATCGGTTTCGCGCATCCTTAGCGAGTTGGAGAGCGTCGGACTCGTTTATCGTGGTGACGCGCGCCGTGGACAGCGTGGACAGCCCGCTGTGCCGATCTACATGGATCCGGCTGGCGCTTTCTGCGTTGGCTGTGAGATCGGCAGGCGGCACATGCATATCCTCATCCGCAATCTGGGCGGCGAGATCCTGGGCGAGCATCGGCAGGAATACGATTTTCCGCAGGCGTCGACCGTCTTGAAGGAGATCGCGTCACTCACGCAGCTTCTTGTCGGCCTGGTGCCGGCGGAGTATCGCTCGCGCATCCTGGGCATCGGCCTGGCCATGCCCACAGGAATTGCCAGCAGTGCCAGTCTGCTCGATACTCCAGTCGATGTCGCGAAGGCGTGGCTCAATCTCGACGTCGCGGCAAAGATTGAAGAACTGACCGGACTGCGCGTCTACGCGTTCAATGACGGCAATGCTGCGTGCTGGGCGGAACTGGCTGCACATCCAGTGCCGCGCCCGAACAACATCGCCTACCTGCAGGTGGGGACCTTCATTGGCGCTGGTCTGGTTGCCGAGGGACGTTTGTGGGAAGGGCCATCTGGGAACTCTGCGAACCTGGGTTCTATGATGGTTACCGACCGCGACGGCAAGCAGCAGTTCGTCCATCTGACGGCGTCCGTCTTCGCTCTTGAGCAGCGCCTGAAGGCATCGGGCAAGCCGGTGCCGAAAGGAAATCCGATCGATTGGGACTGGAGTGCCTTGGAGCCAGAACTTGGCGAGTGGCTTGACGAGTCAAGCCGCGCCCTTGCCAAGGTCATCATCAACACGTCTGCCGTCATGGAGTTCAGCGTTGCCATCGTTGATGGGGTTATGTCTCGGCCTGTGGTAGAGCGGTTGGTGGATCTCGTTTGCCAGCGCGTGCAAGAGTTTCCTGTGTTGAGCTCGGACAAGCCTATTGTCGAAATTGGTCGCCTCGGAGGGGCGGCGGCGGCGCGCGGTGCCGCGCTCAAGCCGATCTTCCGCCGGCTCTTTTCACGGGATGCCGCAGATATTGTGGATTGAACCTGCTCCCATCAAGGTTGCGAGCCGCGCATGTAGCGGGCCGGCAAAACGCAACCAGTGTACCAGCTTTCGAAGCCCCACCGGCTGGTCACCTCGCTTGATCGTCCGCCCGTTTCGACCTGGTGTCAGCCATCGTGAGGCTTCATCCCGAGGCCATTCACTGCATGGGCCGACCGTAGGATTGGGAAAACCACCAATTTCCCCGGCTATTGAACGCACGAAGGATGCGCGAGCCTTGGTCATGCTTGGCGTCAGGCTGAATGGGGGGTGCTATTGCGGCGCATAGTTTTTGAACCCGGTCCAAAGCGGCTGGACGCAAGTGCGGTGCACAGCTCAAACCTGCGGTCCGTCCTGGCGGCCATTGCCGCCAACCCCGGCAGCACCGCAGCGGACACTGGGCGCATCACCGGCCTAAGCCCGGCGACGGTCAGTCGTTTGATCGACGATCTTTTGGGCCGCAATCTACTCCTTCAGGGTGACCGAGTACGCGGCAGGCGCGGGCAACCAGGACTGGCGCTGTGGTTAAATCCGGAAGGAGCCTACTCGGCCGGATGCCAAATCGGCTTTGGCCAGTGCTACCTTTTCATCCGCTCCCTTGGTGGACAGATCTTGCATGAGCAGGAATTCGCCATCGAACAGTGTTCCTATAGCCATGTCGCCGCGGCGGTCGGTCGGGCGTTCGACCTGGCAATGAAACGGCAGGAACCCATCGTGAGGGAGCGGTTCGTTGGCCTGGGTGTCGCCGCACCGGCAGACTTCGACCGCTTGTGTCAGACCGTCCTGGGCACACATTCGGAGGGCTGGGATGAGCGCACCTTCTGCGCAGAGCTGCAACGCACGATCGACGTACCGGTGACAATGTACTCCACAGGAGCTGCCGGAGCGTGGGCCGAGCTGGCGGCAACACCGCACCCGCGTCCTGCCGACTATCTCTATCTCTTTGTCGACCGGTTTGTGCAGTCGGGTATGCTGTTGGATGGGAAGCTCTGGGTCGCTCCACAAGCACGACATGGCGGGTTGGGACGGATGTTGGTGGCGCAGGAGGCCCAGTCGGCCCGCGTCTATGACTTGGTCGGCGCCCAATCATGGCTGCAAGAGGTGGCCATGGCTGACGGGGCCAACAAGGACGAGGTAGTCGCCCGTTGGGCAAGTAAGGCTGCGGCGGCCCTGGCACAATCGGTACAGGCATTGACAGATGCCATGGACCTGCCCCTGTTGGTCATCGATGGAAGCCTCCCGCCGGACCTTGTCGGGACGCTGATCGCCGAGATGACCTCGCAGCTGCCGCAATACGCCTGGGCCAACCCGCCACATGTGAAGCGTGGGGTGGCAGGCGCTCATGCGCCTGCAAAGGGCGCGGCCTTGAGACCGCTTTACAATGCGTTTTTCTCTGACGAGATATCCGTTGATGGCTGAGGCTTGGCTTGGATGTCCCAACCATCCAAGGCTGTCCCCGCTGTGCTGAATGTCTTTCCCAGTCGGGAGAAACCGACTGCGACGGACCCCAGATGGCCCGAAAGATCGCCAGAGGTATTGAGCGTAGCGACCTCGGCACTCAATTGGACCATGAGGTCCGCGAGCGCCTTGGTATGGCTGGCCAGTTGCCCGATGGCCTCACGCTCATTTTGCCTGGCACTCGGATGGGCCGGCGACAGGTGAATGACATTTCTGTCGCTTCCGGCAACCGGCCCAAACGCGATGGTCTGATTGATGCGCCCCATCAGAACTCGTTCCAATCGGCTGCAATGGCGGCAGCACCATCGGTGAGGTAAGTTCTGGCCGCTGCTGCTTTACTGGGTCTGGGACTCTGACCAGGCTTCGCCTTGACTATCGGGCTCGTTGTTGCGTCGACCACGAACACTTCGATAAGGGTATCGACGCGGCCGGCCTGTCCCTCTGTCTGTTCAATTGCCGCGTTGGTCTCCTCAACCAAAGCCGCATTGTGCTGGGTCATTTCGTCCATCTGGCGGATAGCCGTGTTGACCTCGGCAATGGCACTGGCCTGTTCGCCATTGGCCCTGGCTATCTCGTCCATCAGCAGGGCGTTTTCCTGAACGCGCCCGACCATCGAGTTGAGCTGTTCAGTGGCGGACGCCACTAATTTGGTCCCCTGGGACACGGCAACGCTTGATTGCTCGATCAGTCCCTTCACATCGCTCGAGGCACTCGCAGCCGACTGCGCCAGCCGCCGGACTTCCACGGCCACCACGGCAAAGCCCTTGCCGGCGTCACCCGCCCGCGCCGCTTCCACTGAAGCGTTCAGTGCCAACAGGTTGGTCTGGAAGGCGATGTCGTCAATCAGCCCGATGATATTGGAAATCTTGGATGCCTGCGTGGTGACAGCCTCCATGGCATCGTTGGCCTGCCCCATGACGTCGCCGGCTACTTTAGCGCCATCCGATACGCTTCGAGCTGTAGTGCGGGCGGTATCAGCACGCTTGGCATTGGAAGTGACGGCCTGCGACAGCTGTTCGACTGCCGCGCTCGTCTCTTCGATTGCGGCCGCCTGCCGCGTTGTCCGCTCCGCCAGATCGTTGGCGCCCGCCAGAATTTCCCCCGTTGCCGCGCGAAGGGCCCCGGAGGTTTGGCGTAGTTCCTGCACGATTGTGCTGAAGCGCCCAACTGTTTCGTTAAATGCCACCCGGACCTGGTCCAGCTCGCCGGGGAAAGTGCCGTCGATGTGGCATGTCAAATTGCCTTCCGCGAGTAGACCCAGCACATGGCTCAGCTCGTTGACCGCCGCCTTGCGGGCGGTGATGTCAGTTGCGTACTTGACAACTTTGTAGGGGCGTCCGCTTCCATCATAAATCGGGTTGTAGGAGGCCTGGATCCAGACCTCGCGCCCGTTCTTGCCAATGCGCAAGTATTCTGCGGCCTGGAATTCGCCCCGCCCCAAGCTGCGCCAGAACTC
The DNA here is from genome assembly GCF_021729885.1 of Devosia sp. SL43. Lineage (NCBI taxonomy): Bacteria > Pseudomonadati > Pseudomonadota > Alphaproteobacteria > Hyphomicrobiales > Devosiaceae > Devosia > Devosia sp. SL43. The sequence continues at coordinate 4,010,488 of NZ_CP063401.1, read as the reverse complement.
GGCATATTCCGGGCTCGCCACGTCCTGTGGTCGAACGAACATGCGGTGATGCTGGCCCTTGATTTCGTCAAGGTGATAGCCGAGCGCGCTACAGAAGTTCTGGTTGGCGGTGAGCACCGTTCCATCAAGGCTGAATTCGATGACCGCCTGCGAGCGCGATATCGCGGCAATCTGGCCACGCGCGTCTACCGACTGGTTGTGCCTCTCGGTAACGTCGGTGGCTATCTTGACCACACGGTAGACTTTGCCGTCCTTGCCAAGAAGCGGGTTGTACGACGCTTCGATCCAGACCTCGCTGCCGCCCTTGCCGATGCGCTTGAAAAGCGCCCGCTGAAACTCGCCCCGCACAAGCTTGGCCCAAAATTCCTTGTAGTCCGCAGATCCTGCATAGGCAGGCTCAAGGAACATGCTGTGATGCCGCCCCTGAACCTCAGACAGCGTGTACCCCACAACGCCGAGGAAGTTCTCATTGGCAGTCAGGATGGTGCCGTCCGGCTGGAACTCAATGATGCCTTGCGACTTGTGGAGCGCTGCAAGCGTGTCGGCGTTAGCCAGGCTCTTGTCTGTATTACCGCGTTGGAAGAGGGGGAAACCCATAAGCCTGCGTCCTTTCATTGGGGGCAACAGGAGGGTAGGCCCAATTGGTTAATTGAATCCTTGAGCGCTGATATTTAAGCGAAGCTGCTCACATTTTGAGCAAGTGGCATACTGGCAAGACTCTCGCGTCTGCATTATGCCAAGAGGTAAGCGTTTCGAATTGACCTGGATCAAGTCCGAGACCCATTTCCCAAGATCGACTCAAAACGTTTTGAGTCGATCTTCAGCGGGGGTCCGTTAACACTCTGTTAGCTTTCCAGCTACAACTTGCGGACCTTCAAATCGACGTGGACGCCTTATGCCCTCAACGCTCAAAGACATAGCGCGCGCGCTCGGTTTGTCACCAGCCACAGTCAGTCGTGCGCTAAACGGGTTCCCAGAGGTTAACGAAAACACCCGCATCAGAGTGACGGAACAAGCCGAGCGCCTGGGGTACCGGCCGAACCAACTTGCTCGCAAGCTCGTCAGTGGTCGCTCGGGAATTATCGCATTGGTGGTGCCTCATGCCGAGAGTTTGGCGGAAGACACCAGTTTCTTCGGCGTGGTAGCGGGTCTATCGACGGCCCTGGCGGCCCATGATCTCGACTTGATGTTGCACGTGGCTGCCGCTGGCGACGATGAATTGACGCCCTATCACCGCCTCATATCCAAGGGCGTGATCGACGGGTTCATCTTCAATTCGCCTCGTCTGGACGATCCCCGAATAGCTCTCGCCCGGGAACATAACTTGGCGTTTGTCGTCCACGGTCGCGTGAGCCCTCTTGATGAATATGCTTACTACGACATCGACAACCACTACGTTTCCTCGGCAGCAGTCACGATGCTCTGCGGGCTTGGCCACCGCCGCATTGCATTGATCAATGGACCTGAACACCACTCTTATGCCGTAGACCGTCGAACTGGATTCTTGGACACTCTGTCAGAACTGGGAATCCAGTCGTCAGAAGCCCCCATCTTGCATGGTGAGTTGACCGAACAGCATGGATATTCGGCTGTCATGCGTGCTTTGGAGTCGGATCGGCTCCGTTGCCCCACTGCGTTCGTCTGCGGTTCTGTCCAGATTGCAGCGGGCGCCCTCAGCGCGATCAGGGAGAAGGGGCTCCGGGTGCCGCAAGATATTTCCGTCATCGCCCACGATGACCACGTACCACATTACCACTCGTCCGAGATGTCCCCACCTCTGACCGTCACCAGTTCTCCGCTTACAGGCGCCTGCCGACCCTTGGCCGAACTGTTGGTGATGCAGTTGAACGGGAATCCTGAGAAGCGAAGCTTGCAGAAGAGGGAACTACCGAGCGTTCTTGTCCGCCAATCCACGGGACCCGTACCGCTGCGCGGGCCAAAGTGACCGCATAGATCGGGTGTCCGCCTAAATTTGCGGACCTATGGCCTTGAAAGACTGGCATCAAGGCAGGACGGACAATGGTGGTCACCACGGGTAGACCTCGTATATGGGCCTCGATTCTGGCCTTGCCGTCGTACCCGTCGGGCGCGGCACGCACTCCATTGGATGAACTGTAGACGATGTGTCTGGCGCCGCCTTCTACCGCCGCATCCGCGATGCTCGTGCCCCAGCACGAGGTGTCGGCAAGAATGGCACAGTCCGGGGAGACCGATTTTCGGCAAAGGACTATGGAACGGCCTCACGACTGACGCCCGGAGCCCCTGGCGCCGTTCAAAGCATCCCGTTTTCGTTCGCGGATGTCTCAGGTATCTTGTTCATCATGTCTAACCACTCACATCGCTTTCGGCAGGGATGCATTTCCGCTCCTCCTCCAGCAGTGTCGCCATTCGTTGCCGCACTTTCGTCAGGGCAGAAATGCGGGCATCGAGATCGGCAATCTTCCCCTCCAGCGCCGGGACAACGACGCCGGGGAGCGCCGCACCCCTGGAGAGCTGTGCCGTGAGCTCACGTATCTCTGCCAGTGTGAAGCCCAGTTCTTGCGCGTCGAGGATTGTTGTCAGCCTTTCCAGATCAGACGGCGCATATTCTCGGTAGCCGTTTTCGCCGCGAGATGCGGACTGCACGAGCCCATGTTTCTCATAGAACCGGATTCTGGATTTCCTAATCCCGCTCCTACGCGCCAACTCGCCTATCCGCATCATCTGCCTTGACCTTCAATCATGGTTGAAGGTTTAGTGTGATTGCGCTGTTACTTCAACTGGCTGCGCAAATCCCATGTCTCATCAATCTGCCCTTCTCCATTCGCTCACGCTGCCCAATGGCACGGTGCTTCCAAACAGGATTGCCAAGGCCGCGACCCAAGAGAATCTTGCCGACGATGATCATCAGCCCGGCGACAGAATGCTCAGGCTCTATTCGCGCTGGTCCGCAGCTGGAGCCGGTCTGATCATCACAGGAAATGTGATGATCGACGGCACGGCCATGACGGGTTCCGCCGATATCGTTCTTGATGCCCTCCAACCCCTTGAGCCGTTCCGAGCCTGGGCCGCTACCGCACGTCCCAGTGGTGGCCAAGTTTGGTTGCAGCTCAGCCATCCCGGCAGGCAAGTCTATTCGAACCTCGGGCAGCCAACAGTCGCCCCCTCGCCAGTAGCACTCAAGTTAGGCCGACTTTCTCCACTCTTTTTCAGCACACCAAAGGAACTGAGCGCTCAAGAAATAGAACGAATCGTTCAATCGTTTGCACGCTCGGCGTCCATGGCTGAACAGGCCGGCTTTGACGGGGTTGAGCTGCATGCGGCGCATGGCTATTTGATCAGCCAGTTCCTGTCGCCACTAACCAATCTTCGAAACGATCGTTGGGGCGGCTCTTTGGAGAAACGAGCGACATTTCTTATCGAGATTATCAAGGCGATACGGCTGCTGGTATCCCCTAAATTCTCTTTGGGGGTGAAGCTCAATTCCACTGACTTTCAGAAGGGCGGATTTCAAGTAGAAGATGCGTCAGCGGTGGTGGGGTTCCTCAATAGCCTTGATGTCGACCTGATTGAGATTTCCGGCGGAAGCTATGAAAGCCCCACCGGAATGAACGTGAACAAGGCCGATAGCACCCTTCGGCGTGAGGCATACTACATCGACTTTGCCCGCGAGATCAGTCGTACAGCGAAGATGCCGATCATGGTCACCGGGGGGATTTTGGATAGATCGACAGCGGAGCTAGCCTTGGAAGGCGGTGGATCGCATGCCGGAGTGTCCATGGTGGGAATCGCGACGGCCATGGTTTTCGAGCCGGACCTTCCACGACGTTGGCTTGCTGGCTTCGATGCGACAGTCGAGCTTCCCTGTTCGCCTTCGAGACCGAGAATTGTATCTATATTGGTTGAAGCTGCCCTGGCTCGGGAGCAAATTCGTCGCTTGGGACGCTCGGAGCGCACCAGACTTGCCGGGCCAGCTTTGCTACATGCAACCCGGGACTGGAGGCATGGGCAGAAAAGTAACTGCAATTACCGCCGGTGGATATCATCTCGGACGTGATCGCAGAGAGTCTCGCCCAATTGATCAAGGAAGACGAGATCCCCTGGTTGTCGAGGCGCAGCTTCGCAAACGAAGGGTGTCAGGTAGATTTCGTCCCCGGTTCGCAAATCCACTTCACCTGCTTTGCGCACCTGCGTGACATCGGGGACAGAGCCCCGGGCGGCGGCGCGGTAGCGACGTTTGCCAGGCGATCGCGGCGCGGGTGTCCTCGATCTGCGCCCATGCGGGCATTGACCACCTCGGCCGAACGCTCTTCGGTGAACAGAGGTATTCCGAAATTGGAGGGTGAACCATTGTATGCACGACGCGTGCACGTCGCCATGCAACTACTTTGATCCCTTAAATTATCCGTCCAGTCGATCATCGGGGCTACGCTGAAGCGTCGGGCGCGGGCGATAGAGGTCATTGGCGGGCACATAGCGCAGAATGCGGATTTTGGCCGGTCGCTGGCGGCAGAGCCGGATTGCACCGGACGCTAACATGTTAGCGATGGCGCTTGGATTTGAAATCCAGTATTGCGGCTGGATAACGTTCCACGAGCTCGTCCATGCCCCTGCCCCGCCTCATCGCTGTCATCGATATCGGCAAGACCAATGCCAAGGTGGTGCTGATCGACGCGGAGACGCGGAGCCAGCTGGCGGCGCGCAGCACGCCAAACACGGTGCGCCGTGACGGACTCTATCCGCATATGGATGTGGAGCGGCTATGGGGCTTCATCGTGGAGAGCCTCAAGGCGCTGCATGCCGAGCATGGCGTCGATGGGGTGTCGATCACGACGCATGGGGCGACAGCGGCGCTCATGGCGGGCAATCGCCTGGCGCTGCCGGTATTGGACTATGAGCATAGCGGGCCGGAGGAGACCGGCGAGGCCTATGGCGCGGCGCGGCCCGATTTTGCCGAGAGCCTGTCGCCGCGACTGCCGGTCGGGCTCAATCTGGGGGCGCAGATTTTTTGGCAGAGCCGGGTTTATGCTGACCGATTTGCCGAGGTAACTGACATCCTGATGTACCCGCAATATTGGGCGTGGCGGCTGACGGGCGTGATGGCGAACGAAGTGACGTCGCTGGGGTGCCACACCGATCTGTGGGCGCCGGACGCTTCAGCGTTTTCGAGTCTGGTGGTGAATGAGGGCTGGGCTGATCTGTTTCCGGCGGTGCGGCCGGCGGCATCGGTGCTGGGACCGATCACGGCGGATGTCGCGGCGATAACCGGGCTGCGGGCCGGTACGCCGGTGACGTGTGGCATCCACGATTCGAATGCGTCGCTGTTGCCGCATCTGGGACAGCACGAGGCGCCATTCACGATCCTGTCGACGGGCACCTGGGCCATTGCGATGACGGTCGGTGGCGATACCGGGCGGCTGGATCCCTTGCGGGATAGCCTGGCCAATGTCGATGCATTCGGGCGGCCCGTGCCGACGGCGCGGTTCATGGGCGGGCGGGAGTTCGACATGTTGGCGCCGGGCGCGGTGGCGCCGGACGCGGACGATATCGAAGCGGTGATCGCTGGCGGCATTCAGGCTCTGCCCAGTTTCGTGCCGGGCGTCGGGCCGTTTCCACAATCGGTCGGGCGCTGGACGGTAGAGCCGGAGACCCTGAGCGCGGGCCAGCGGACGGCGGCAGTTTCGCTTTATCTGGCGCTGGTGACCGAGGCCTGCCTGGGCCTCTGCGGATTGGGCCGCGAAATCATCATTGAGGGACCCTTGGCGCGGAACACGCTTTTTGCCGCTGCCCTGGGGCGGCTAACGGGCGCGAAAGTCAGCGCTTCAGGCGATGCGACGGGAACCAGCCTTGGCGCGAGCATGCTGTTTGGTGGACCGGCGGGAAGCAGTTCGGGGACGGTGATCGCCCCGCTGGAGCATGCCGGCTTCGACGACTACGCTGAGCGGTGGCGAGCCACGATCTAGTTTGCCATACAAGCCCTTAGGCACCACATAGTGGGCAGCCAAAGGAGGGCAGCATGGCCGGCAAGAGGCATCGCGTTGTTATCGTCGGCGGCGGCTTCGGCGGACTGGCTGCGGCGCAGGCACTTGAAAGGGCCGATGTCGACATCACCCTGATCGACCGGCGCAATCACCACCTGTTCCAGCCCCTGCTCTACCAGGTGGCGACGGCATCGCTCAGCACCTCGGAAATCGCCTGGCCGATCCGCCATATCCTGCGCAAGCGCAGTGAGGCGACGACGCTGCTGGCAACGGTCACCGGCGTCGATGTAGCCGGAAAGGCGGTGGTGCTGGAAGATGGCAGCCGCGTTCCCTATGACAGCCTGATCCTGGCGACCGGCGCCCGACATGCTTATTTCGGGCATGACGAATGGGAGCAGTTCGCACCGGGGTTGAAGACGCTCGAGGATGCGACCACCATCCGGCGCAAACTGCTGCTGGCCTTCGAGGCAGCGGAGCGGGAAACGGACCCAGCTAAACGCAAGGCGCTGCTGACGTTCGTGCTGATCGGCGCGGGACCCACAGGGGTCGAGATGGCGGGCGCCATTGTCGAGCTGGCGCGGGTGACGCTCAAAGGCGAGTTCCGCAGCATCTCGCCGGACGAGGCGCGGGTGGTGCTGATCGAGGGCGGCAAGCGGGTGCTGGCCAATTTCAAGCAGGAACTATCGGACTACACGCTCAAGGCCTTGCGCGACCTTGGCGTCGAGGTGGAACTGGGCGCGGCGGTGACCGAGATCGATGCCGGTGGCGTGGTCTATGGTGGCAAGCGGCTAGATGTCGCGACCATCATCTGGGCGGCAGGGGTGCAGGCGTCGCCGGCGGCAAAGTGGCTGGGCGTGGAGCCGGATCGGGCCGGGCGGGTGAAGGTCGAGGCGGACCTTACCGTGCCTGGGCATCCGGAGATTTTCGTGGTCGGCGACACGGCAACAATCACCATGCCTGATGGCAAGCCCGTGCCCGGTGTCGGCGACGGCGCCAAGCAGGGCGGCAAGCATGCGGCGCGGGTAATCAAGGCGCGGCTGGGGCGGTTCGGGCAACAGATCCCGTTCCGCTACAAGCATGCCGGCGACCTGGCGACCATCGGCAAGCGGGCGGCGGTGATCGATTTCGGACGGTTCCAGCTCAAGGGCTGGATGGCCTGGTGGGTCTGGGGAATCGCCCATATCTACTTCCTGATCGACACCAAGAACCGGCTCGCCGTGGCACTGAGCTGGTTGTGGATCTATCTCAGCGGCCAGCGCAGCGCCCGGCTGATCACGCAGGGCGATGCAGAGAAGAAAGCGCCGATCAAGGAAATGACTGAGGCCTAGTCGACGATGGCGTCGTCCACCGACGTCGCCCGCTTATTGAGCGAGCGTTCGCGCAGCCAGATGTAGAGACCGCTGGCGATGATGATGCTGGCGCCCAGGTAGAACCACTGGTCGGGTGGTTGGTTGAAGATCAGCCAACTGACGATGGCGAGGTAGAGCAGCGTCAGGTAGTTGAACGGCGCCAGTGTGGACGGCGGCGCGAAGCGGTGTGCCACCGAAATCAGGATATGGCCGATCATGCCCACGGTACCGGCGCCGAAGAAGGCCAGCCAGGTGATGCCGTCTGACGGCCAAACCCAGCCGGTGAAGGCAAAGGGCGTTATGAGCAGCAGGGCGACCGCGCCGGCATAGAACTGCTGGGTCAGGGCGGTATCGACGCCGGCCAGCTTGCGGGTGATGATCGAGAACAGGGCCACGAAGAAGGCTGCGACCAGGGCCAGCAGAGACGCTGGCTGGAACGCCTCGGTGCCCGGGCGTACAATGATCAGGATGCCGATGAAGCCGGCGATGATCGCCAGCCAGCGCCGCCAGCCAATCGTTTCCCCGAGCAATGGACCGGACAGCGCGCAGACCATCAGAGGGCTGGTGAAAATGAGTGCGCCGGTGACGGTGAGCGGCAGGTAGCGCATGGCGAGGAAGTTGCCACCGGTGGTCAGCAGCAGACACACGCCGCGCAGCACTTCCAGCTTCCAGTTGGCGGTGCGGAACAGCCCGCCGCGCCGCAATGGCCAGACGAAGACCAGGATCAGCGCAACGTGGACCGCATAGCGGATGAAGACGATCTCGCCCGTGGGGATGCCCTGATTGGACATCCACTTGGCGGAGGTGTCCAGGAACAGCAGGATCAACTGCGACAAGAGCAGTATGCCGATACCGGAATTGTGGCGCTCTTCGACGGGCGCAATCTGAGCGGACATGATGGTTCCGAAGGGCGGCAGAGGGTGGCGCGCTGTCTGGTCTAGCGATGAAAGATGCTGCCGCCCCTGTCAATGACAAGGGCGGCAAAACTTGTTCCTCAGAGCTGTTTAGAACGTCTCGCTGAGGTTCCGCACCTTGAGCGACTGTACCAGTTCTGCCGCAGACGGCGTGGCGCCGTGTCGGGGGGTGAAGGTTAGGTCGGTCTGGCGGCCCGGCAGGAGCGTGACGGCGTTGTCGGAGAAGTAGCCGGGAATATCGACCGTGGCGGTGACGAAGAGAGCCGGTTGGTCGCTGGTAAGGGTCAGCACCAGTTGGCCATCGACTTCGGACCAGGCGGCGCGGACCTTAGGCTGGACCAGTTCGTAGGCCTTGTAGGGCTTGGGGAAGTAGTCGTTTTCGCCGAGGAGGTTGCCCTTGGCGTCGCGCCAGGAGAAGAACAGGAACTCGTCGGCAGCAAGGCTGTCGAAGGGGATGGAGGTGACGGTGATCGCCCCATCCGGGCTGATGGCTGTATTGCCGGAGAAGACCACGCGATCACCACCCGCGATCTTCACGGCGCGCACTTCGAGCGCGATGCTGACCGGGCGACCGGTATCGTTTATGCCGCGGAACAGGATAGATGTCGGCGGCGCGTTCTCGACCGGCGTGCCGCGCGAATTGGTGGCGACTTCGTCGTGATGCGGCACGGCCACGACGTTGACCGGCAGGAAGAAGCGCTTGGCCATGTATTGCAGCAGCTTCCACTGCCCGCCGTAATCGAGGCTCGACCAGCTTGCCACCGGCCAGATGTCGTTGATCTGCCAGAACAGCGTGCCCATACAGCGCGGCTTGGTGGAGCGCCAGTATTCGATGGCGGTCTTGATGGCGAGACCCTGCTGGATCTGGCTGAGGAACACCATCTGGTCGAAATCGCGCGGGAAGCGGAAGTAGCGCGTCATGGTTTCGAGGATGCGCGCATTGCCGCCGGCATTGCGCTGGTGGTTTTCCATGACCGGCGATGACGGGTTGCGGTCCTTTTCCTCGGCAAAGGTCTCGATGACGTTCATCGAGGTGAAGGACTGGAAACCGAATTCGGAGGCGAAGCGCGGATTGACCGTGCGGTAGGCCTCGAACGGCTTGGCCGAATGCCAGACGTCCCAATAATGGGTGTCGCCACGGGTATCGGCGTGCCAGCCGTCGGAGAAGTCGAGGTAGCCCATGGATGGCGAGGACGGCCAGAAGCGACGGGCTGGGTCTTCATCCTCGACGATGTTGCCGAGCATGGAATTCAGACGGTCGTAATTGGCGACGTAGCGCTCGGGGGCGGCCTTGGTTTCGGGATACCAGTGCAGCGAACCGATGACTTCGTTGTCGCCGCACCAGAGGGCGACGGAGGCGTGGTGGCTGAGGCGGCGGACCTGCTGGGTGATCTCTGTCCGGACGTTGTCGAGGAATGGCCGGTCGGACGGGTAGCTCATGCAGGCGAACATGAAGTCGTGCCAGATCAGGATGCCGAGCTCGTCGCAGAGTTCGTAGAAGTAGTCGGGCTCGTACTGCCCGCCGCCCCAGATGCGCAGCATGTTCATGTTGGCGGCCTTGGCGCTGTCGAGCAGGTCGCGAATGACCGCAGGCGTGATGCGCGAGGGGATGGCGTCGGCCGGGATCCAGTTAGCACCGAGCATAGAAATGTCGCGGCCATTGATGCGGCACTTGAAGCTGTGGTCGATCTCGTCGGCCTCGACGATCCATTCGAGCTTGCGAAGGCCGATCTGGCGGGTGGTCTTTTCGCCTTCAAGATTGGTGACGAGCTCGTAGAGTGGCTGCTCGCCCTGCCCCGCCGGCCACCACAGGTTCGGATTGTGGACGGTGACATTGTGCGTGAAGACGTTCTCGCCCTTCTGCACCGAGACCTTGTCCGTGATCACCTGGCCATCGATGGTGTGTTCAAGTTCCACCTCACCGTGAGCGAAGGCGAAAAGCCGAGTCTTTATCGAGAGTTCGACCGAGTTCTGGCCATGGGCCTGATCGACCTGCACGCTCTCCTGGCGGGCGAGGCGCGACTTGCGCAGGCTCATCGTGCCATAGATGCCGATGGGCATGATGCAGATGCCCCAGTCCCAACCCGCGTGGCAGGCCGCCTTGCGGATGAAGTTCATGTGGATGCCCTTCAGGCCATTGGTCTGGTAGTTCTTGGTGAAGGGGATCGGGAACGGATGCGCGTCGGCGCGGGCCTTGGCGACGTCGGGGGCGATGGCGAACTCGATGCGCAGGGTATTGTCGCCCTGGCGGACCTTGCCTGACACATCGAAGTCGTTGCGGATGAAGCTGTTTTGCGTCTGGGCGATGACTTCGCCGTTGAGCAGGATGGTGGCGATGCAGTCGACCTCGGCCAGGGTCAGCGTCAGGTAGCCGTCGATATCGGCGGCGCTGGCGTTGAAGCTACGCTCGACCGACCAGGCGGTCTCGTTGACCCACATCACGGTCTTTTCGTTCTCGCCGTAATAGGGATCGGGGATGCGGTCGGCGGCCAACAGCGCGGTATGCACATCGCCCGGCAGGGTGATCGGCAGGCTGATGTCGCTCACTGACGGCGAGGACAAGGCGAAGGTGCCCGCCAGATCGAGGGCGGAATAAGTGGCTGGGATGGGCATCGTGGTCTCCTCGGGCCGCGCGGCGCATTGCGGGCGTTTAGGCGCGCCGGATATTCCCAGCGCAATCGATTTCATGGAGGGTTCTACCCGGTCTTGCCGCGGCTTCCAATGGGGCCGAAAGTGAAAATTTCGGGTGTTTTGCATCGTTGCACATGCAGAAATCAGCCAGGGAAGGTCCGATAGCGCGAGCGTTTACGTATGTGTTAGGGTTTGTGCTTGTACCGTGGGTCTTGAACGAGGGGGCTCGTGGCCATGTCGGCGGTAAAGTCAGTGTTGCGGTTCTTTGCCGTTCCGGAGGATCCGGAACTGGTCTTGGCCCAGGCGCGTGCCCTGTCCCGGCAAATTCCGCTGCTCTATGCGATGCTGCTGGCCAATACGTTTATCCTGGCGGCTACCCACCTGCACACCGCCCCCGCAATGCTTACTGCCTATGTGCCGGCCTTGCTCACCGTCATCAGCGTGGCTCGCCTGACCTTTTGGTGGCGCGGTCGCAATGTGATCCTCAGCCTCGAGAAGGCCCGAAGAACGCTCACCGTGCTGCTGGTCGTGGCAGCGGTGCTGGCCATCGGGTTCACAACATGGTCGCTCAGCCTGTTTCAGTATGGCGACGCCTATCAACGGTCGCATGTCGCCTTCTACATGGGCATTACCAGCATTGGCTGCATGTTCTGCCTGATGCATGCCCGGGGTGCGGCGTTGATCGTGGCGATCTGCGTGATGGGTCCATTCCTGGTGATGTTTGCCACGGCCGGCCAGCAGACATTCATGGCCATCGCCATCAACATGGTGCTGGTGCTCGCCGCACTGATCTTCATCATGCTCAACAACTATCGCGATTTTAGCGCGCTGGTCGCATCGCGGTCCGAAATGGTGCGCAAGCAGGTAGAGACGCAGCGCCTGTCGGACGAGAATTATCGGCTGGCCAATGTCGACAGCCTGACCAACCTGCCCAACCGGAGACGGTTCGAGCAGCATCTGCGGGAGGCGCTGGCCAGGGCCCAGGCCGATGGCAGCCAGATCGCCGTGGCACGGCTGGACCTCGACAGCTTCAAGTCGATCAACGATATTTTTGGCCAGATCGCCGGCGACCAGGTGCTGATCGAAGTCGGCCACCGCATCAATGCTTTGCGGCGGCCGTCGACATTTGTGGCCCGGCTTGGCTCGGACCAGTTTGCGCTGGTGCTGGATGGCGCCAATGACGAGGCCTCGCTACAAGCCTGCGGCGATGTGCTGACGGCGGCCATGCGGCCATCGTTCGAGACCAAGCTTGGCACGGTGCATCTATCGGCATCGGCCGGCTTCGCACTGTCGCGGGCTGGCGATACGGCGGACACGCTTTACGACCGCGCCGACTACGTGACCTGGGTCGCCAAGCGCGAGACACGCGGCCGGGCCGTGGTGTTTTCGGATCGTCACGCCGACGAGTTGAACCGCGTGCGGCGAATGGAGCATGCACTGCACACGGCCAACCTGGACGCCGAACTCTACATCCTGTTCCAGCCGCAATTCGATATCGCCAGCAACGGCACGACCGGCTACGAGGTGCTGGCGCGCTGGCGTAGTCCGGTGCTGGGCGAGGTGTCGCCGGCGGAATTCATTCCGCTGGCCGAGCGTACGGGGACGATCTCCAAGATCACCCAGACGGTGCTCCGTAAGGCGCTGGCGGTGTCGGGGAGGCTGCCCAAGCCGCTGCGATTGTCGGTCAATCTGTCGGCGCATGACCTGGGCTCGGCAACAGCCATCGAAGCGATTGCTGCGTTGGTGGCCCAGGCGGGCAAGCCATGCCGGATCGACTTCGAAATTACCGAAACTGCCGTTATGCGGGACATGGACCAAGCCAACCAAGCCCTGCTGGCCTTGCTGGCTTTGGGCTCGCGCATTGCGCTGGACGATTTCGGCACCGGACATTCGAGCTTGACCCATGTGCAGAAGCTGCCGCTGGATCGCATCAAGGTCGACCGCAGCTTCGTGGCGGAAGTCTCCAATGATCCGACCAGTCGCGCTATCATCAAGACGACGATCGACCTGTGCCGCAACCTCGGCATTTCCTGCGTGTTCGAGGGCATCGAGACCGAAGAGCAGCTCGAGGCGCTGATTGGACTGGGCGGCACCGTGATGCAGGGCTACCTGTTCGGCCGCCCGATGAACGAAGAACTGGCTCTGAAGCATCTGGACAACGAACGCCAGGACTGGGGCGGCGGTCGCAGCCGCATGTTCGGCGCCGTCAGCTAGCCTTATTCCGCAGCGTCGAGATCGAGGAAGCCGCCGGACTGGCGTTGCCAGAGCTGGGCATATTGCCCACCCGCAGCCAGAAGCTGAGCGTGGGTGCCCTGCTCGATGATCCTGCCCTTCTCCAACACCACAAGCCGGTCCATGGCAGCGATGGTGGACAGCCGATGGGCAATGGCGATCACCGTCTTGCCCTGCATGAGGGTGGTGAGCTGTTCCTGGATCGCCGCCTCGACCTCGGAATCGAGCGCGGACGTGGCTTCGTCGAGTACCAGGATGGGGGCGTTTTTGAGCAGCACGCGGGCGATGGCGACGCGCTGGCGCTGACCACCGGAAAGCTTGACACCACGTTCGCCGACCTGGGCGTCGTAGCCGGTGCGGCCACGGAAATCGACGAGGTTGTCGATGAATTCGTCGGCCTCGGCCATTTGGGCGGCGCTGATCATGTCCTCGTCGGTGGCATCGGGGCGGCCGAAGACGATGTTGGCGCGGACGGAGCGGTGGAGCAGCGCGGTATCCTGGGTCACGACGCCGATATTGGCGCGGAGAGAGGCCTGGGTGACGCGGGAGATGTCCTGGCCATCGATGGTGATGCGACCGCCTTGCAGGTCGTAGAAGCGGAGCAGCAGGTTGACCAGGGTCGACTTGCCGGCGCCCGAACGGCCGATGAGGCCGACGCGTTCGCCGGGGGCGATGGTGAGATCGAGCTGCTCGATGACGCCGCTCGGCTTGCCGTAGTGGAAATCGATACGCTCGAAATTGATGGCGCCCTGCGTCACGACCAATGGCTTGGCGTCGGGCGCATCGACCAAACCGAGGGGGCGGGCGATGAGGTCGGCTGAGTTCTGCGCCGTGCCGTAATTGCGCATGAGACCATTGAGCTGGTTCATCATGCGGCCGAGCAGGTTGTAGAGGCGCAGGACCAGGCCGAGCGTGAAGGCGACGCCGCCGACCGAGATGAGGCCCTGCGTCCACAGATGCACCGAGAGAGCGCCGATGCCTGCTATGGCGATGCCTGACAGCATTCCCATGGCGGTGCGCACGCCGACGAGCGTGCGGGCCAGCGCCGTCATCGAGGTCAGGAAATTGTCGAAGCCGCGACGGACGAAGCGATCGTCCTGATCGCTGGAGCCGAAAAGCTTGAGCGTCTGGATGTTGGAGAAGCTGTCCACCACCCTGCCCGTCAACGCCGAGGCGGCTTCGGCTGCCGCGGCAGAGCGGGAGCGCATGCGTGGCACGTAGTAGGCGGCGAGGCCCGAGAAAGCGACAATCCACAGGGCGACGGCGACGCCGAGTCGCCAATCGAGCTGGGCGACAAGAACCAGGGTAGCGATGGCGTAGACCGCGATGAACCACACGACTTGCAGCAGCGCGACCATGAAATCGCCCACCGCGCCGCCGCTCTGCCAGACCTTGCTCGCGATGGAGCCGGCGAAATCGTTCTGGAAGAAGCTCAGGTTCTGGCGGATGACGTGGGCATAGGCCTGCCAGCGGACGAGATTGTAGAAGCCGAGATTGACCGTCTGCTCTTCGACCACCGCTGAGAGCCAGGTGACGATGAAGCGGACGCCCAGCACGACGACGAGCATGATCGCCAGCTCGCTGCCGCTGGCGGCGATGAGTCCGGACCAGCCGCTGGCCTGGTTGGCGGCATCGAGAATGTCGACGAGGCGGCCGACATAATAAAACAAGGCCGCTTCCACCAGCGCCACGGCACCGCCCAGGATCAGCAGCGACAGGAAGGGCAGCTTGGCCTGGCCGATATAGTGCCAGAAGAAACCCGGCCCCGAGGACGGTGGCTGGAGATTGTCGACGGGTCGGAAGGGGTCGAGCCACGACTCGAATATGCGGTGGAGGGGCGAGAAGAGGCTCATGGGATTACGCTAGTGCTCAATCTGTGGCCGAACAACGGTTGCTGGTGCAAATCACTCCGCTGCGACCAAGGAAGGATACCCCCACCTAACCTCCCCCTGAAAAGGGGGAGGGACAGATCGGGTATGAGGCAACATTTTGGACAACCCCACCGGCCGGATTCCTCCCCCTTGTCAGGGGGAGGCTAGGTGGAGGTATTCTTGCTTGCTTTGGACGGCTATTGCGCCGCCACCGCGTCCAGATCGAGGAAGCCGCCCGACTGGCGTTCCCAGAGGTGGGCATAGTGGCCGCCCGAGGCCAGGAGTTGGGCGTGGGAACCTTCTTCCACGATCTTGCCCTGCTCCAGGATGACCAGCCGATCCATCGAGGCGATGGTGGAGAGGCGGTGGGCGATGGCGATCACCGTCTTGCCCTGCATCAGCGTCGTCAGTTGCTCCTGGATCGCCGCTTCGACTTCGGAATCGAGGGCCGAGGTCGCTTCGTCGAGCACCAGGATGGGGGCGTTCTTGAGCAGCACGCGGGCGATGGCGACGCGCTGGCGCTGGCCACCCGAGAGCTTGACTCCGCGTTCGCCGACATGGGCGTCGTAGCCGGTGAACCCTTTGGGATCGACCAGCGACATGATCACGTCATGCACCTTGGCCTGCTCGGCGGCCCGGATCATCTCTTCGTCACTCGCATTCTGGCGGCCGTATTTGAGATTTTCGCGGATCGACCGGTGCAGCAGCGAGGTGTCCTGGCTGACCAGACCGATCGCGGCGCGCACGCTTTCCTGCGTCACGTCGCGAACGTCCTGCCCGTCTATGCGGATGGCGCCATCCTGCACATCGAACATGCGCAGGGCCAGGTTCACCAGCGTCGACTTGCCCGAGCCGGAGCGTCCGACTAAGCCGATCTTCTCGCCCGGCGCGACCGTCAGGTTGAAGGCGTCGATCACGCTCCCCTGCTTGCCCCGCCAGTAGTTGAAGCTGACATTGTCGTAATGCAGCTCGCCCTTGCTGACCGCGAGCGGCTTGGCTTCCGGCTTGTCTAACATGGTCAGGGGCTGGGCGATGGTGTCCATCGAGTCCCTGACATTGCCGACCTGGCGGAAGATGTTGGAGCCGATTTCGAGGATCCAGCCACTCATATTCATGATCTGCAGCGCGAACGGAATGGCCGTCGCCACGGCAGCCGCCGAGAGCACGCCCTGGTTCCAGCCGGTCAGCGCAATCCAGGTGACCGAGACCACCAGGCCCGCATTGAGCAGGAACAGGATCGACCACATGTAGGTGAACACCCGCATCAGCTTACGGAAGCTGACGGCGTGGTCGTTGATCGAGTCAGCGACGTAGAGGTCTTCGTGCTCGCCGGTCGAGAAAGTCTTGAGCGTCTGGATGTTGGTGTAGCTGTCGACGATCCGGCCGGTCATCACCGATTTGCTCTCCGAGAGTTCCTCGGAATAGCGGGCGATGAGCGGCATGGTGATGGTGAAAAGGATGGCATAGAGCAGCAGCCAGACGCCGACGGGCACTAGCAGAACCAGGTCGAGCTGCGCCAGCACAATGATGGCCACCACCACGAAGACGAGCGCATACCATGCGGCGTCGATGGTGAGGTTCACGCCGATTTCGATGGCTTCGCCGGCCTGGATGATCTTGTTGGCGATGCGGCCGGCAAAATCGTTCTGGAAGAAGGTCCAGCTCTGCCGGATGACATGCCAATGGCTCTGCCAGCGCACAAGATCGACCAGGTTGGGGACGATGCCATGGTTGCGGATCAGCGTATCGAGCAGGAAGGTCAGCGGGCGCACGACCACCACGACAACGATCATCCAGAGAAAGGTCTGGCCGTTCACGGTGAACATGTCGCCGGGACTGGTGGTGGCCAGCATGCCGACCACGAGGCCGACAAAGACGGGCATCAGCGCGTCGGCGATGGAGCCGATCGAGACCAGCGCAATGCGGATGATGAAGGCCGCGCGGAACTGATCGATGAAATAGCTGACGAAAGGACGGAGGCCCATGGGCGGCTGCCGATCCTTGGCGAGCGCGGTGGGCGAATAGAGATGGTCGAAATAGTCGATGACGCGGTTGAACATTTTGAGCTCATTATTGTGAGCCGCGCCTGACGGAGTTTCTGGCTCAGGTCAGGTTCGGTATCGGTCCATGGGTTTGCGACGTTGGCTCAGTGCCCCGGGATTGGTTGCGGGACCCGCGCTCGCGGTAATGGCCGTTTCGGTATTGTCACCCATTGGGGTTCTCCTTGGTTGAGGTTAGGATGCTTCAGTCGACACCCTCCCCCTTGAGGGCAGGGATCAAGGGAGGGGGTCTGTTCGTGGTCACTAAGCCACCCCCTCCCCAGCTTCGCTACGGCCTTCCGGCCTAGCTGCGCTACCCTCCCCTCAAGGGGGAGGGTGGGCAGACTGCTGGTATCTCGTTCATTGCGCCGCCTCTTCCGGTTGGTCGGCGTCGATGAAACCGCCGGACTGGCGGTGCCACAGGCTTGAATAGATGCCGCCGGTCTCGAGCAGCTGGGCATGGGTGCCGGTCTCGACCACCTTGCCCTGATCGAGCACCACCAGCCGGTCCATCATGGCGATGGTCGAGAGGCGGTGGGCGATGGCAATCACGGTCTTGCCCTTCATCAGCAGCTGCAACTGGCCCTGGATGGCGGCCTCGACCTCGGAATCGAGGGCCGAGGTGGCTTCGTCCAGCACCAGGATGGGCGCATTCTTCAGCAGCACGCGGGCGATGGCAATGCGCTGGCGCTGCCCGCCGGACAGCTTGACACCGCGCTCGCCGACATGGGCATCGAAGCCCTTGCGGCCATGCAGGTCGCTGAGGCCGAGGATGAAGTCGGTCGCCTCGGCAAGGTCGGCGGCTTCCCGCATCATCTCCTCTGTCGCGTCGGGGCGGCCGTAGATGATGTTGTCGCGCACCGAGCGGTGCAGCAGCGAGGTATCCTGCGTCACCACGCCGATATTGGCGCGCAAGCTGTCCTGCGTGACCTTGGCGATGTCGTGCCCGTCGATCAGGATGCGGCCATCGGCGCGGTCGTAGAAGCGCAGCAGCAGGTTGACCAGGGTCGACTTGCCGGCGCCGGAACGGCCGACAAGGCCGATCTTCTCGCCCGGCCGGATATGCAGGTTAAGGTTGTCGATGACGCCCGATGTCTTGCCGTAGTGGAAGCCGACATTCTCGAACTTGATGTCGCCCTTGACCGTGCCGATCGGCTCCGCACCCTTGGTGTCGGAGACGACGCGGGACACCGAGAGCGAGGCGATGCCGTCGCGCACGGTGCCGATATTTTCGAACAGCGATGACATTTCCCACATGACCCACTGGCTCATGCCCTGGAAGCGCATGACGAGGCCAAGCGAGACAGCGAGTGCACCCGGGCTCATCAGGCCATTGAGCCAGAGCCAGATGCCGGTGGCGCCGGTCGCAAACAGCAGCAGCGAATTGGACCACAGCACCAGCATGTTGAGCACGGTGAAGAGGCGCATCTGCCGATAGGCGGTGTCGAGGAACTGGTCCATCGCCTCCTTGGCGAACTTTTCTTCGCGATTGGAATGGCTGAACAGCTTCACCGTGGCGATGTTGGTGTAGCTGTCGACGATGCGGCCGGTCATCAGCGAGCGGGCATCGGCCTGGGCCTCGGAAATCTTGCCCATGCGAGGGATGAAATAGACCATCATCGAGACATAGGCGGCCAGCCAGACCAGGAATGGTATAGCCAAGCGCCAATCTGCCGAAGCCGCCAGGATCACCGCGCCGGTGAAATAGACGACGACATAGACCAGCATATCGAGCAGCTTCATCACCACTTCGCGCACGGCGAGCGAGGTCTGCATCAGCTTGGCGCCGATGCGACCAGCGAACTCGTCCTGGAAGTAGCTCATCGACTGACGGATCAGGTAGCGATGGCTCATCCAGCGAATGCGCTGGGGGAAATTGCTCAGCAGGGTCTGGTGCATGGTCAGCGTGGAGACCAGCGCGAAGACCGGCAGGATGAAGACCACCATTGCGCCCATCAGCGCGAGCTTCCAGCCGTCGGTGGCGAGGAACGTCTCGGGATCGGCTCCAGCCAGCCAGTTCACCACATCGCCGATAAAGCCGAAGATGACGATTTCGCCGATGGCGACCGATGCAGCCGCGAAGGCCATCAAAGCCAGCCACTTCTTGGCGCCGTGGCTATAGTGCAGGCAAAAGGCGAGCAGTCCCTTGGGTGGCTCGGTTGGCTCACCCAGCGGATAGGGATTGAGACGCCGTTCAAACCAACGCAGCATAGTCGACCACCATAGTTACGCCCGAAGGGGCAGTTGTGCTTGGCCATCGCTCTACAACCTCAAGCGCACTTGAGGTCAAGGCAGGATCGGCCCAAGGCAACGTGCCGTTCGGGAATGTCGGATAACGCGCTCGATACGCCCGCAATTGGCGCAGAGGAGACACGTGTCGCGACCAGAGGAAGCCCCCTCCCCAATGCCGTCCCAATTGGCGTAGAAGAGTGAGCCTGTGAGGTCGCTGGCTGAACAGGATACACGAAAGCGCCGAGTCTGCTGTTGCGGCGCAGCCACAATCGATTTCAGACCGACGTTTTGACGGACCCCTTCATGCGCACCGAGACCGAACACACGATTTACCTCAAGGACTATGCTGCCAGCCCCTACCGGATTGTGTCAGTAGACCTCGACTTTCGGATTTTGCCCGAGGGGACGCGGGTTATCTCGCAGCTGACCATCGAGCCGCAGGAGACTACGGCTCCCGGCACCCCGCTGGTGCTTGACGGGGACGATCTGGCGCTGGGTTCGATCGCCATCGACGGCGCGCCGCTGGTGCTCTCGGCCTATGCTGCAGATACCAACGGGCTCACCGTGTTCGAGCCACCGCTGCGGCGCTTTGTGCTGGAGACCGAAGTCAATCTCAAGCCCGAGGGCAATACCAAGCTGATGGGGCTCTATCGCTCCAGCGGCACGTGGTGCACGCAATGCGAGCCCGAGGGCTTCCGCCGCATCACCTATTACCTGGACCGGCCGGATAATCTCGCGACGTTCAAGGTGACCATGGTGGCGCCGCGCGATGTGGCGCCGGTGCTGCTGGCCAATGGCAATCTGGTCGGCGAAGGCGATGCCGGAGACGGCATGCACTTCGCCATCTGGGAAGACCCCTTCCCCAAGCCGGCTTACCTGTTTGCGCTGGTGGCGGGCGACCTGGGTTCGATCACCGACAGCTTCACCACGGCATCGGGCCGCAAGGTCGAACTTGCCATCTACTGCACGCATGGCAAGGAACAGCAGTGCCTGTGGGCCATGGATAGTCTCAAGCGCTCGATGGCGTGGGACGAGAAGCGGTTCGGACGCGAGTATGACCTCGACATCTTCAACATCGTGGCCGTCAGCGATTTCAACTTCGGCGCGATGGAGAACAAGGGTCTCAATATCTTCAACGACAAGCTGGTCTTCGCCCAGCCGGAGACGGCGACCGATGCCGATTACGAGGGCATCGAGCGGGTCATTGCGCACGAATATTTCCACAACTGGACCGGCAACCGCATCACCTGCCGCGACTGGTTCCAGCTCTGCCTCAAGGAAGGGCTGACGGTCTATCGCGACCAGGAATTCACCAGCGACGAGCGCTCGCGCGCAGTGAAGCGTATCTCGGATGTGGTGAGCTTGCGCGGTGCGCAGTTCCCCGAGGATGGCGGGCCGCTGGCCCACCCTGCCCGGCCGGATCAGTATCGCGAGATCAACAACTTCTATACGGCCACCGTCTACGAGAAGGGCGCCGAGATCGTGCGCATGCTGGCGACGCTGCTGGGCGAAGCCGGCTTCCGCAAGGGCATGGACCTCTATTTCGAGCGCCACGATGGCGAGGCGACGACGATCGAGGCGTTCCTCGCCGTGTTTGCCGAGGCCAATGGCATCGACCTGGAGCAGTTCAAGACCTGGTATCTGCAGGCAGGTACGCCGCGCCTCACTGTCAGCGACAGCTACGACGCCACGACGCAGACTTACACGCTCAAGCTGAGCCAGGAGACGCTGCCGACGCCGGGCCAGCCGACCAAGGAGGCGCTGGTGCTGCCGATTAAGTTCGGTCTCATCGACCCCAATGGCAGCCCGATGGCGTGGGGCGGCGTCAGTGGCGCCGAGGTGCGGGACGAGATGATCGTGCTCAACGGCGCGTCGGCGGAAGTGACGTTTACGGGCATCGCCAACAAGCCTGTCCCGTCGCTGCTGCGCGGCTTCTCGGCGCCGGTCAACATGACAACCAACCTGACGCAGGACGACCAGTTGTTCTTGGCCCGGCATGACAGCGATCCCTTCAATCGTTGGCAGGCATTGCAGGATGTCGGCATGGCGCTGGCGGTGGATGCAATCAACGGCAAGCCGTGGAGTGCTGAGGCGGCCAAGGCGCTCAGCGACGCGTTCGGCGATACGCTGGCCGGCGAGACGCTGGACGATGCATTCAAGGCGCTGGCGCTGAGCCTGCCGGCCGAGGCGCAGATCGGTCGGACCATTGGCAAGGATATCGATCCGTCGCAGGTTCATGCTGTCCGTGACGACCTGCTAAAGGCCGTGTTCGGCCCACTGGCGCTGCCAATGCTCAGGGCTTATCGGGCTTTGGCAAGCGACCTGCCCTATGCGCCCGATGCTGCCAGCAATGGCCGCCGTGCGCTGCGCAACCGGCTGCTCGGCCTGCTCGTTGCCAGCGAAGCGGCTGGTGCGGCAAGTCTGGCTGCCCAGCAATATGCGGAGGCCCGCAACATGACCGACCGGCTGGCGGCGCTGGGCGCCAGCGCCGTCGCCTGGACGGCTGATGCCCCAGCCATGCTGGCCGACTTCCATGCCCGCTTTGCCGCCGATCCGCTGGTCTACGACAAGTGGCTGGCGGTGACCGCTTCGGTACCGCAGGACGGGGTGATCGAGCGTATCCGTACGGTGCTGGCCGACCCGGCTTTTCCGCGCACCAATCCCAATCGCCTACGCTCGCTAATGGGCACCTTCGCCATGAGCAATCCGACGCAATTTGCCCGGGCCGATGGCGCTGGTTTCCGCTTCGTCGCCGATTTCGTGGCCGAAGTGGACAAGATCAACCCGCAGGTGGCAGCGCGCGTGCTGACCGGCTTCCGGGTGTGGCCGATGCTCGAAAGCGAGCGGCGCGACGCAGCGAAGTCGGCGCTTACCGGCCTGCAGTCCGTAAATTCCCTGAGCCGCAATACCGCAGACATACTGACCCGCATGTTGGCAAGCTAAACATCCGGTAATGTTGGAAGAATTTTTCTTCGCCGCTAAGTGATTCAGCCGACTCGCGATTTCGCGAGTTGGCCCATTTCCCCTCCACAAGGGGGTATGGACAGCCGCGGTTCCGTGATTCATTGTTTGTTAAAGGCAAATCGGGCTGAGGCTAAATTCCTCACATGACGGAGAATTTCATGCGGTCGGCGGAGAAATCCGGCGTCGGCGCCGATGGATTCGGCGCTGGCAAAGGCAGGGCGGCAGGGCGCTCCTTCAACGACCTGAACAAGCAAGCGCCGCGGCGACCACTCCGTCTTTTGCTATCGCCGATCACGACCGCCGTAGCCCTCACCTCGCTGCTATCCGCCACCCTCTTTGTCATCTATGACACGGCACGTACCCTCGAGGATGCTCGTCACGAGCTGGCAATCATCGGTGCAGCCATCGCCAGCGAGATCGCCGAACTGGCTCCAGACGCAGCGACGGCAGCCATCGGCAACACCCCGCATCGATACGCCACGGTGACACGCGCCAGCCTGGTCGGATCACCAGATGCTCAGCTTCCGCTTCTCGGCCAGATCGTTCCGGCCGCTCCACATGGTGCGCTGGCCCTGGAGGCCGAACCAACCGGCACCCTGATGGGGCTAGGCCAGCGCGGTGTCGTCGCCTTTGCCCTGGCGGGTCTGCTGACTTTGCTCACCTGGCGGCGGCGCAAGGGCGATATGCCCGACATGGTGCAGCGCCATAGTTATCGCACTCTGGCGGCCGCAATCCCGATGGGCGTGGCCTGCTGGACCAAGGCCGGCGCACTGGTGGTCTGCAATCAGCAATATCGCGACCGGCTCAACCTGACGAGCATGTCAGTCACCTATCACGACGCGGTCAAACGCCTGATCCAGGGCGGCTATATGAAGCTGATCAACGAGGACGAGAGCAACCGCCTGCTCGAACTGCATCGGCAGGACGGATCGTGCCTGCTGATCGACGAACGTCCGCTCGACGATGGCGGCTTCATGACGCTGGTCAGCGACGTTACCGAGCGCAAGAAGACCGATACGCTGCTCCATTCCATCCGCGAGGAGCAGCGCCTGCTGGCCCGGCGCTACCATGAGGAAAAGCTCAAGGCGGAGGCGGCGAGCTATGCCAAGACCAATTTCCTCGCCCATCTCAGCCACGACATCCGCACACCGCTCAACCACATTATCGGCTTTGCCGAGCTGATGCGGCACCAGACCTATGGACCGCTGGGCGACGCACGCTATGTCGAATATGTGCAGTCGATCAAGACATCGGGCGAGCACCTGCTGGCGTCGTTTGCGACCATTCTCGACCTGGCCGAACTCGAAAGCGGGCAGAAGCCGATGCGCAGCGACCCGGTGCCGGTAGATGAAGTGCTCGAAACCGTTGTCCAACGCTTCCGCAAGCAGGCCGCGCGCGCCGGACTGACCTTCGTGCTGGACGAGCCGAGCGAGGCCGTGGTGCAGGGCGACCGGCTCGGGCTGGTCCGCATGGTGGCCAATATCGTCGAGAACTCCCTGCGCTTCACGCCATCGGGCGGGCGGGTCACGCTGGCAGCATTCGCAGCCCGCGACGGCGTGGTGATCGAAGTGACCGACACGGGCGTCGGCATGAGCGAGGATCGGCTGGCCAGCCTGTCACAACCCTTCGCGCTGGGCGATGCCACCTTCACCCGCGAGGGCATCGGCCCAGGGCTGGGCATATCGATCTCCCGCGCTATTGCCGAACTCAGCGGCGGACGGATGGCCATCGATTCCAGCCCCTCGCTCGGCACAACGGTGGCCATCTCCCTGCCGCTACACAGCAATGACGTGCTGGTGGCTGCCGAATAGGCGTCCGCTAAAGCGCCCGCGCCTTCTCGTACCACTTTGCTGATGCCGCGCTGACTTCGCCCTTCATCGCCGCAATATCCAGCTCCAGCCGCCCGAAATCGGGGTAGTGCGTCAGCCCGGCCAGCAATTCCTTGAAGGCGTCCGACCAGGCTTCGTCCTTGAACGGGCTGACCAGCGCCGAACTCATCACCTGCAAGACAGTGGAATAGGTTTCGTGGATTTCGGCCAGGCGCGCGCCCTCGGGGACGAGACCGGTTTCGCCAAGCCGCGCCAGCACGCGCGCGGTCAGGGCTTGTGGCAGGCCGATGCTTGCGCCCGCCACAAGCTGCGCCGACTGGGCGATGAATTCGAGATCGACCAGCCCGCCTTCGGCCAGCTTGAGATCGAAGGTGTGGCGCGCAGGCCGTTCCTTGGCCATCAGCGCGCGCATCGACACGACATCCGCGACAGTCTTGCCGTGGTCGCGCGGGCGCGACATCACCTCGGCAATTTCCGCGTCGACATCGAATCCCATGGCGTCATCGGCAGCGATGACACGGGCGCGACTGAGTGCGAGATGTTCCCAAGTCCAGGCATTGTCGCGGTGATAGGCGCGGAAGCCGCCGAGGCTGGTGGCCAGTGGCCCGGCATTGCCTGAAGGCCGTAGCCGCATGTCCGCCTCGTAGAGCACGCCCTCCGCTGTCGGCGAGGTCACGGCCGCCACAAGGCGTTGGGTGAGACGGGCGAAGTAATGGCTGGTGCTCAGCGGCTTGCCGCCGTCGGAATCGGCTTCGGGCGCGTCGTAGAGCAGGATGAAGTCGAGGTCGGAGGTTACCGTCATCTCACGGCTGGCCATCTTGCCGAATGCGAGCAGCGCGACTTTGCCGCCCGCGATGACGCCATGGCGGCGCTCGAACTCGGCCCGCACGCTGCCGAAGAGGCGATTGACGAGCGTCTCGGCCAGGGCGGTGAACTGCTCCCCTGCCCCGGTGGCGCTGACGGTGCCGGACAAGAGTCCCGCAGCGATGAGGAATTTCTGCTCCTGCCCGATGATGCGGGCCCGGTCGATGATCTCCTCATAGGACCGCGCCTCGGCAAGGAAGGCATCGACCTTGGCGATCAGCACGTCGCGATGCGTGATGTCATTGGCGAAGGCCGGGTCGATCAGGCCATCCATGACATGGGCCCGGTGGATCACCGCCTCAGACATGCGCGGTGCCGAGGCCATGAGTTGCACCAGCAGCGTGCGCAGATTGGGATGCGCCCGCAGTAGGGAAAAGAGCTGCACGCCGGTGGGCAGGCGCTGCAGGAAATCGTCGAACTTGGCCAGAGCCACGTCGGCATTGCCGGCATTGCCGAGCGTGGTCAGCAGCGCTGGCAGCAATTCGGTCAGATGGGCGCGGGCAGCCGAAGCGCGGGTGGCCGGGTAGCTGCCATAGTGCCACTTGCGCACGGTCTCGATGGCCTTGGAGGCGTCGGCAAATCCCATCGCGCCGAGCGTTTCGAGCGTACCGGGATCGTCGTCATTGCCGGTGAAGACGAGGTTGCCGCCATCGGCACCGAGCGTCTCGCCCTCGGTGAACAGTTCGGAATAATAGCCCACGACCAGTTCGAGCGCGGCGCGGTAGCTGGCCTCGAAGGCGCGCAGGTCGTCTTCCCCCATCAAGCGTCCGATGACGGCAACCTCTTCCGGTGTGCCCGGCATGATGTGGGTCTGTTCGTCGCGCAGCATCTGCAGACGGTTCTCGACGGCGCGGAGATACCAGTAGGTCTGGGTCAGCTCCGTCGCTGCCCTGGGGGTTATCCAGTTGGCATCAGCCAGGGCCGCCAAAGCATGGGCAGTCGGCTTGACGCGCAGGGCCTTGTCGCGACCACCGGCGATCAGCTGCTGGGTCTGGGTGAAGAACTCGATCTCGCGGATGCCGCCACGGCCGAGCTTGACGTTGTGGCCCTCGACGCGGATGTCGCCGACATTCTTGGCGATGTTGATCTGCCGTTTCATCGCCTGGATATCGGCGATGGTCGCGAAATCGAGATGCTTGCGCCAGATGTAGGGCGCCAGTTCCTTGAGGAAAGCCTCGCCGACCTGTTTGTCGCCGGCACAGGGCCGCGCCTTGATCCAGGCGGCGCGCTCCCAGTTCTGGCCGCGGCTTTCGTAGTAAGCAAGCGCCGCCTCGAAGGAGATGGCAACGGGGGTCGCGCCCGGATCGGGGCGCAGGCGCAGGTCGGTGCGGAAGACATAGCCGTGCTGGCGACGATCCTCCATCAGGCCGACCAACTTCTGCACCATGCGCGAATAGATCTTTGTGGCTTCCGACGGATCGGCCAGCACGCCTTTGTCGAGGTCGTAGAAGGCGACGATGTCGATGTCGGAGGAGTAATTGAGCTCCTGCCCGCCATGCTTGCCGAGGGCGAAGATGGCGAGGCCGGAATTGGCGGCGGTCGCCTCGCTGGCTGGGATGGCAAGAAGGCCACGTTCGGCCGCCTGACGCATCAGCAGGTTGAGGGCGGCATTGAGCGCGGCATCGGCCAGGTCGGACAGGGCAGCTGTGGATTGGGCCGTGGTCCAGACGCGGCCAGCCTCGGCCAGTGCAGCCAGCAGGGCGGTGCGGCCTTTGGCAATGCGCAGGACGGGCGCCAGCGCATCCTCGTCACCGGCCGTTCGACCGAGGGTATCGACGATGTCGACAATATCGATGAAGGCACCGTCTGCGGTGTCGGTCAGCGTGGTGGCGAGCCACTCGGCATTGGCGCGTGCCAGATCGAGCAGGTATGGCGCGGCTTCGAGCAGCGGGCCGAGCGTGGGGGCGCTGGCCTCGATCGTGACGCGGTGATCGGCCGGCAAGTCATCCAGCCAGGCGGAAAAGCGCGGCGTTTCGATCGGCGGCAGCGGTGCGAGCTTGATGACCATGGGCGAGGGATAGCTTGGGGATGGCGAAGGAGCAAGGCTGGTGCCACGCCCTCGTGGTTCGAGGCGCTGAAGAAGCGAACCTCACCATGAGGGCTGTTGGTACATTGCGCTAACAGTAGCCCTCAGGGTGAGGTGCGAGCGCTTCGCGAGAACAGAACCACGAGGGCGTGGCACCTAAGCCCCCGGCAAATCCACCACTGCCCTTACCCCCGGCGCATTGTCCTCAATCCGGAACGTGCCGCCATGGAGCCGGGTCACGGCATCCACCAGCGACAGGCCCAGACCTGATCCCGGCTCGGACCGGCTCTTTTCCAGGCGGACGAAGCGCTCAACCACGCGTTTGCGGTCTTCCTCGGGAATGCCGGGGCCGTTATCGGCCACCTCGATCAGCACGCGGCCACCGGCCCGGCGCAGGCCGACGGTGATCCGGCCCTGCCCTTCGCCAGCGGGTTTGGCGTATTTCACCGCGTTTTCCAGTAGGTTGACCATGGCCTGGCCGATCAGCTCGCGGTTGGCGTGGAGGTGAACGCCCTCTTCGATGGCGCTTTCGACGACAATATTCTCGTCTTCGGCAACCGGGCTATAGAGCTCGGCCATGTCGGCGACGATGGCGCTGACGTCGATATCGCTGAGCGCCCCCGAGGGGGTGCCTGCCTCGGCCCGCGCGATCATCAGCAGGGCGTTGAAGGTCTGGATCAGGCGGTCGCTCTCGGCGATCGTAGTTTCCAGCGCCTGTTGTCGGCTGGCATCGCTGGCCCCCTCGCGCAGGGCGGTCTCGGCCTGGTTGCGCAGCCGGGTCAGCGGCGTCTTGAGGTCATGCGCGACATTGTCGGTAACCTCCTTGAGGCCTTGCAGCAGCTGCTCGATACGGTCGAGCATGGCGTTGAGGTTGGTGGCAAGGCCATCGAACTCGTCATTGCGCTTGGTCAGAGGAACGCGCTCGCTGAGGTTACCCGACATGATCTTGGTCGAGGTGTCGCGGATGGTGTCGATGCGCTTGAGCACCCGTCGCGCCGTGATCCCGCCGGCGAGCACCGAGAACACGATGATGCCCAGCACGCCGAACAGGAAGCTTTGCACGATAATGGCGGAGAAGCCGCGCCGTTCGACGACATCGCGGCCGACAACCAGGCGCATGCCGTTGCTCAGCACCACTGACCGGACCACGGCATAGCCTGACTTTGCCTGCCGCGGCGCCGGGCCCAGACCATCGGGGTCCGGCGGGGCTTCGGCGAGCGCATTGGCGCGTTCATAGTCGAAACTATAGGTGCCGGGCTCGATCAGCACATTGGCCGGCACATCCGCCACGTTGCCGAGGAGGTATTGCCCGGAGGCGTCGCCGAGATAATATACGCCCGGCCCCGGCGCGCGGGAAATCCGCTCCACCGCGAAAGCAACGGCACGAATGCCCTGGTTGGCGTCGATGCGTTGCAGCACCCGCACTTCGTTGTCGATGTCATTGGCTTGCTGGCGCTGGATTTGGACGCTCGACTGCCAACCGATGAAGCCGAGCAGCAAAATCGAGAACAGCACGAAGATCAGGATGAACGTTGCCGTCAGCCTGACCGTCGAGGTGCGCCACAGTTGGATGAGACGATGCAAGGCCTACTCGCGGATCATGTAGCCGGCGCCGCGCACGGTGTGCAGCAGGGGGCTAGCATGACCCTTGTCGATCTTGCTGCGCAAGCGGGACATGTGGACGTCGATGACATTGGTCTGCGGGTCAAAATGATAGTCCCAGACGTTTTCGAGCAGCATGGTGCGGGTCACCACTTTGCCTGCATTTTTCATCAGGTATTCCAGCAAGCGGAATTCGCGCGGCTGCAGCAGGATGGTCTCGCCTTCACGCTCGACCTTGCGACTGAGGCGATCAAGCGACAGGCCGGCAACGGCGTAGCTGGTGGCAGCCTCGGACGGGCTGGAGCGGCGCGCGAGGACTTCGACACGGGCGAGCAGTTCGGTAAAGGCGTAGGGCTTGGTGAGGTAATCGTCGCCACCGGCGCGCAGACCGGTCACACGGTCGTCGACTTCGCCAAGGGCGGACAGGATAAGGACGGGGGTCTTGTCATCTTCGGCGCGCAGCGACTCGACGATGGAGAGGCCATCGCGGCGCGGCAGCATGCGATCGACGATGAGCACATCGTAATCCATGCCCGAGGCCATGGCATATCCCGTTTCGCCATCGGCGGCGTGGTGGGTGATGTGACCGGCTTCATCCAAGGCCTGGATGAGATAGCTTGCGGCCTCCCGATCATCTTCGATCAGCAAAATCTTCACGGGAGCCCCCAAGGCAGCGTGTGGAAAGGTGCCCCGGAGCAGCGCTCCGGGGCATATTTGGTTAGTCGGTCGCCAGCGGCAGGCCGACAAAGCGGGCTTCGCCATCGCGGCTGGCCTTGACCAGGGCAGTGTTCAGCCCCTTGGCCTTAACAGCGTCGATCGCGGCTTCGAAGTCCTGCAGGCTGTTGACCGGCGTGTTGTTGACTTCGAGAACGGTGTCACCAACGGCAAGCCCCTTTTCGGCAGCCGCCGAGTCCGGATCGACGTTCTGGATCAGCAGACCGCCCGAACCGTCAGCGTTCGGCACGAGGGTCAGACCGACGCTGGTCTCGGTCGGCAGTTCAGCCGGCGGCGTTGGCGGGGTCGGCTCGGCCTGGGCGACAGCTTCCTCATTGAGGGTCTGCAGCTTGACCGAGAGCTTGGTCTCGGCCCCATCGCGCCAGATGGTCAGCTCGACGGTGGAGTCGGGCGCCTTGCCGGCAATGGTGCGGCTGAGATCGAGTGCGTCGTCGATTGGATCGCCATCGACGGCGGTGATGATGTCGCCCGACTTGACGCCGGCGGCACCGGCCGGGCCGTCAGAAGCTGGCTCGCGAACGATGGCGCCCTTGGCATTGGCCAGGCCGACACCATCGGCGATATCGCGGGTCACGTCCTGGATGGACACGCCGAGATAGCCGCGGGTGACGCTGCCGTCGTCGATCAGTTGCTGGACGATACCCTTGACGGTCGCGGCCGGGATGGCGAAGGCGATGCCGACATTGCCACCGTTGGGCGAATAGATGGCGGTATTGACGCCGACCACTTCACCCTTGGTGTTGAAGGCCGGGCCGCCCGAATTGCCGGTATTCACGGCAGCGTCGATCTGCAGGAAATCGCCGTAGTTGGAGCCGCCAATATTGCGACCCTGGCCGGAGATAACGCCCACAGTCACGGTGCCGCCAAGGCCGAAGGGGTTGCCCACGGCGACGACCCAGTCGCCAACGCGGCTGGCTTCGGTCTCGAAGTTGACGAAAGGCAGGTCGGTGCCTTCGATCTTGAGCACGGCGAGATCAGTCCGCTCGTCGGTACCGACGATCTCAGCCACCTTCTCGGTGCCATCGTCGAACACGACGGTCACCTTGGTGGCGTCTTCGACGACGTGGTTGTTGGTCACGACATAGCCGTCAGCCGAGATCACGAAGCCGGAACCGGCCGCCATGAACTCACGAGGGCGCTGTTCCTGACCACCCTGGCCGCCGGGGCCACCAGGCCCGCCGAACTGGTCGAAAAAGTCCTGGAAGGGATGGCCGTCAGGCAGATCGGGGAAGTTGAAATTGAACTCCTGGCCGCCGCGCTGCATGTTGCGCGGGCTTTCGACGGCTTCGACCAGGATCGAGACCACGGCAGGCTTCACGGCCTCGACGAGGTCGGCAAAGCCGGCATGCGGCTGGGCGGTGGGGGGAACCACGATCTGGGCGGCGGGCTGGATCTGGGCCGTAGCGGCCTGGCCGGTCATGACGAAAGCGGTTGAGACACCGCCGATACCGACCAGTAGTGCCAGGGCCGATGCCCCGAGCCAGCGGCTGGTACGCTTCAGAATGGACGAGCGCATCTTCAAGTTATTCTCCTTCGGCAAGCCCTCAACAGCTTGTGGGCATAGATATGGAATGCCGCGCCTTTCGGAGAAGTTGCGCCAACATTAAGCTTTGGCAATGTTGGAGGCGGGATTGCGGCGGCGATTGTGGCGAACGCTACTTGAGTTCGTCCAATGTCGCCTGCTCTTCGGCGCTGAGCCCGCCATCAACGAGACGCCGGCGACGCGATACCACGGCCAGCGTCAGCAGTCCGCCAAGCAGCAGGACCGGCGCGGCAACCCAGAGCAGAATCGTATGGGCTCCGACGCGCGGATTGAGCAGGACATACTCGCCGTAACGATCAACGACATACTGGCGCACGGCCTCGTCGCTGTCGCCCGCCATAAGCCGCTCCCGCACCAGCACACGGAGATCCTTGGCCAGGTCTGCATCGCTGTCGTCGATCGACTGGTTCTGGCAGACGAGGCAGCGGAGCTCAGCGGAGATGTCGCGGGCGCGCTGCTCCAGCACCGGATCGGGCAGGACTTCGTCAGGGCTGACCGCCAGTGCCGGACCACACAGCATGAGCAGAAGCGCCAGCGCGCGCAGCCAGTTCATTCGGCCGGCTCCGCTACGGGCTTGGTGGCCCGCCTTGGCACACCGACGCGCGCCTTTCTGTCGGTGAGCGACAGCAAGCCTGCCAGCGCCATCAGGATGGCGCCATACCAGATCAGGGTGATGTAGGGCTTGTGCCAAATGCGGACGACATGGGTGTCATCGAGCGGTTCGCCCAGTTGAAGGTAGAGCTGGGAGAAGCCGTAGGTCTCGATGGCTGCTTCGGTCGTCGGCATGCCTGACGCGACATAGGTGCGCCGGTCCGCCATGGTCTGGCGCGTCGCGCCGCCCGGCGCGGTGATGGTGAAGCGGCCTTCGTCGGACACGTAGTTCGGACCGGGGTTCTGCGCGAAACTGTCGAAGGCGACTATGTAGCCGGAGAGCTCTGCGCTTTCGCCGGGATTGAGCGTTGTGACCAGCTCGGTTTCCCAGGCGGATGTCGCGACGATACCCAACACGGTGACACCGATGCCGAAATGCGCGATCGCTGTCGACCAGGCGGTGCGCGGCAGGCCGACAAGTCGGCGCCAGCTTTCGCGCAGGGGGATACGACCGATCTTGCTGCGCTCAACCAGTTCGGCCATCGCCCCGAATGACACCCAGAACCCCAGCAGCAGGCCAAGCGGTGCCAGCGAGATGGTGACGCCGCCAAGAGCGGAGATCAGAATGGTGGCAAAGATCGCCAGAGCTGCCGCCCCGATCAGCCGCTGTGCCGCCGCAACGATATCGGCACGTTTCCAGGCCAGCAGCGGCCCGAAGGGCAGCACCAGCAGCAGCGGCGCCATCAGCGCGCCGAAGGTGAGATTGAAGAAGGGCGCGCCGACCGAAATGGTCGTGCCCGCAACGGCGTCCAGCACCAACGGGTAGAGGGTACCGACCAGCACCGCGCCGACAGCCGTGGCGAGGAACAGGTTGTTGAGGATCAGCGCGCCTTCGCGGCTGACCGGTGCGAACAGGCCGCCATGGCGCAGGCTCGAGGCGCGCAACGCGAACAGGAAGAAAGCCCCGCCGATGACCAGTGCCAGCAGCGTCAGGATGACCAGCCCGCGCGTCGGATCGGCCGCGAAGGTATGGACAGACGTCAGGATGCCGGAACGGACCAGGAATGTGCCGAGCAGCGACAGGCTGAAGGTGATGATCGACAAAAAGATCGTCCAGATCTTGAGCGCGTTGCGCTTTTCCATCACCAGCGCCGAATGCAGCAAAGCTGTGCCGGCGAGCCAAGGCATGAAGCTGGCATTCTCCACCGGGTCCCAGAACCACCAGCCGCCCCAACCGAGCTCGTAGTAGGCCCAATAGGACCCCATGGCGATGCCCAGTGTCAGGAAGGTCCAGCTCAGCATGGTCCAAGGGCGTACCCAGCGCGCCCAAGCCTGGTCGATGCGGCCTGAGATCAGCGCGGCGATGGCGAAAGAGAAGCAGATCGAGAAGCCGACATAGCCGGCGTAGAGCAACGGCGGATGGATGGCGAGGCCGATATCCTGCAGCACCGGATTGAGGTCATTGCCCTCGAAGGGCGGCGGAAACACGCGCGCAAACGGGTTGGAGGTGAACAGCGTGAAGCCGGCAAAGGCCGCCGTCAGCAGGCTCTGCGTCGCCAGCACCAGCGCCAGCAGATCATTGGGCAGCCGCCGGCCAAATGCGGCGACCATGGCGCCGAAAGCGACGAGGATAAGGATCCACAGGACCATCGAGCCTTCGTGATTGCCCCAGACGCCGGAGATCTTGAAGATCAGCGGCTTGAGCGAATGCGAGTTGTCGACCGCCAGCTTGAGGCTGAAATCGGAGGTGACGAAAGCCTGGATCAACGCCAGGAACGCCACCGATACCAGCACGAATTGCAGCACGGCGCCCTGGCTCAGGACCAGGGCAATGCGCTGGCCGGAGCGCCAGAATACGTAGCCGCCGATCGCGGAGATCGTGGCGACGGCGAAGGCGAGGATGAGGGCGAAGTGGCCGAGTTCGATGCTCATGGGTGGGCGGTCCCTCCACCGAGTTCGGGGCCCCACCCCCTCCTAGCCTCCCCCATCAAGGGGGAGGTATCTCTCCACTCCAGAGGCAAGATCGCGTCGCAGCCACAGGGCGGCACCTCCCCCTTGATGGGGGAGGCCGGGAGGGGGTGGGGCCGAGCGTACAAACCCATCATTGCACCCCCGCCTCCGGCCGCCACTCGCCGCTGTCCTTCAGCGCTTCGACAACTTCCTTGGGAATGTAGTTCTCGTCATGCTTGGCCAGCACATTGGTCGCCTGGAAGGAGCCATCGGGCCCGACGCTGCCCTCGGCCACCACGCCCTGCCCTTCCTTGAACAGGTCAGGCAGAATGCCGGCATAGTGAGCCACGATCTCGGTCGCGTTGTCGGTCACCACGAAGGTGTTGTCCTGCCCGTCACGAACCCAGCTGCCGTCCTTGACCAGACCACCAAGCCGGATCGGTTGGCCGGCAACGACCTGACGCGCCACGATGTCGGATGGCGAGTAGAAAAACACAATCTGGTCGCGCAAAGCGATCAGCACCAGCGTCGTCGCCAGCGCCAGCGCCAGGCCCAGGCCAGCGATGACGGCCAGACGCTTCTGCTTGCGCGACCAGCCCTTCTTGCGGATGGCGGCAGGCATGGTCATGGGGTTGCTCCGTTGATGGTAAGGCCGGCGCCCAGCGCCAGGGCATCGAGGTCACCGCGATCGAAGGCCGCAGGATAGGCCGCAACTGCACCGTCGAAAGCGGCCTGCGCATTGGCGGTATCGCCCAGCACCAGATAGGCCCGCACCAGTTGTGTCCATTCTTCAATCGACCCACCCTGTTCGGCCAGCCGCGTGGCTAGGCCCGAGACCATTTGGCCGATCATCTCGGATTCCTGGTCGTTGGCGGGCGCGATGCCGCCATTCTGCGCCACAGCCAGTCCCTGCTGCGCGGCCGGCAACCAGGACTCGTTGCCCTTTGACAACGCGAGGACGACATCCCAGGCCGCGACCGCCTCTGGATATTTCTCCTGCCGGGTCAGTTCGGCGGCGATATAGAGCCGCGACAGCACATGGCTCGGGTCACTTGCCGCCGCAGCCTGCAGCAGCGCGAAAGCCTCGGGCGAACCGTTGTCATCGGCGCCGAACATCAGGGCCTCGGCGAGACTGGTCTGCAGGTCCGGCGTTGCCGCGCTCAGGTCGATAATCCGGCGATAGGCGCGTGCGGCGTCGGCGAAACGGCCCATCTCCATATAGGCGGGGGCAATGACGGTCCAACCCCTGAGATCGTCGGGGTCGGCGGTCAGGGCCGCCTCGATGCGGGCAATGGCTGTTTCGAGATCGATGGATTGGGCGGCGACGTCGCTGCGATCGGCCAGCGGCTGGCTGGGCATTTCGGGGTTTCCGAGCAGTGCATAGAGCCCCAGCGCAACGGCAGCTATCGCGGCCAGGCCGGCCAGCAGCGGACCACGCCCCACATCCTTGATGGAATTTGCCGCCTTGCCGGCCTCGGCTTTGAGACGCAGTATCTCGCGCGCCAGTTCGCCCTTGGCGGCCAGCGCCTCGGCCTCGCCAAGCTTGCCAGCAGCCAGATCGGCGTCAATTCCCGACAGCACAAGGCGAAAATGGCTGTTGGCATCGTCCAATTCGGGGTGAGGCGCGTTGACCATCCGGGGGCCCGCTGCGTAGAAAAGTGCAGCGCACGCAATGGCGGTAACGGCGATGGCGATGAACCAGAATAGCATGGGCCACAGACGCTTAACGCCGGCGAGCGGCAACAGTGCGCCATCTATAAGCGGAATGCGGCGAAAAACTACAAAAACACGTATCGGTGAGCCGGACGCATTGCCACAGGTCATCTCCCGGGCATGACCGAATCCCGCGTCGACTTCGCCGTTCTGGGCGCTACGACCCAGGCTCGCCTCGTTGCGGGAATGTTGGCCTCGGCCCACGGCAAAACAGTGATCTTCAAAGGTGAGAGCCAGGCCGGTTACCGCCTCTCGCGCGGCATCGACCTGTCGGTCGGCGCCATAACGCGCCCCGAGACCTGGGCCTTGCTGAAGGCCTGCGTGCCGGAAACGACCAAGCTGATCGGCCGTATCGGCAAACGCTCGTGGACCCGGCTGGACCCGATCTTCTTTGCTGAAGGCGCAGCCGGACGCGAAGCGCTGTCGCATATCCGCTATATGGCAAGCGCCTTCGGCATCGCGGCCGAGCGCGTGCCCAGCAATCTTCTCGGCAATGGCCGCGATGGGCTCATGCTACGCGATGCCGTGCAGTTGCGCAGCGCGGTCCTCGAACCGGCATTGGACCGCTGGCTCGACAGCCACAAGGTTCGCCGCGTTGACGGCGATACCGTCGTCACGGTTCGCCCGGATGGCAGCGCCGAATGCACAATCGGCGAAGAGCGCATCGAGATCGGCCAGACCATCCTTGCTGATGACGTTGCACTCCTGGCCCATCTGCCGACGTCGGGCTGGCCGGCGCTGTTGGAGCGGCAGGTTGCCAGCACCATCCTGACCGAGCCAACCGAACCGATCGCCGCGCCGATCATGCATCAGCTCGATAGCGGAACTGTCCTCACGCAGCACGGCGATCGTGGCATCGTGGCTTTCGGCCCCGGTGCCGTCGGGGAATTCTCGGCCACGCTCGGAACGCTGCTGGGTCGCGAGCGCGCTATCCGACAAGCAGGGCAATCGAGCTACACGCGCTTCCTTACCTCCGATCGGGCACCGGCGGTCGGACGGATCGGCGGGACCGGGCCTGATGTTCTGGCCGGGTTTGGCAGCATCGGCGCTTACCTCGCGCCGGCCATCGCGCGCTGGCTGTGTGGTGCGGCGAGCGCAAGCGAAAACGCCTGGCTTGGCGCCCGGCTGATCGACAGGTCAGGCACCGCTTCGCCGGTCAGCGATGTCGGAGACCAGCGATGAAGGGTCAGCCCAACCGCCGCGTCGCCGATGCGGGAAAGCCTTTCGCGGGGACGGCAATCGACCGTTCTCGTCCGCTGCAATTCCGCCTCGATGGCCGCACCATCCAGGGCTTTGCCGGAGATACCGTGCTCAGCGCCGTGCTGGCTTCGGGCATCGATACCGTGGGCCTACGGCACGACACGCCGCTTGCGCTTTCGGCGCGCTACGCCCCCACCATCATCCCCGCGACGCTCGCTCGCGACCACCAGCGGGCCCTGCCGATGGAGCGCACGCCGGCAACCAATGGTGCGGACTATGTGACGCTGGCCGGCAGCAAGCGACGCTCGATCACCGGCTGGCTGCGACGGCTCACCGGCGGTGCACGGCGCTCGCTCGACATCGACCTTGATCAACCGCACGGCATGCGCATTCCATGGCTGAACAGCGCGGGCGCTTCGGAGGAGCCGGTCGACCTGATCGTCGTGGGTGGTGGCGTCGCCGGCATGACGGCGGCGGTTGCGGGAGCGAAAGCGGGACTGAAAGTGACCCTGCTCGAAGCGTCGCCACGCCTGGGTGGACACGCGCGCCTGTTTGGGACGCTGGAAGGCGAAGAGACCCCCGAGCAAAGCATTACCCGCCTGACCACGGCTATCGGCCAGTCGGACGCGATCACCGTGATGACCCATGCCGAAGTATTCGCGGTGCGCTCCAACGCGGTGCGGGCCCATGTCGTCGATCTCAAGAGCGGCGCGCCGACACCCGTTGTCGTCGACCTCCGGGCCCGCCACATCGTCATCGCCACCGGCACCATCGAGCGCCTGCCGATCTTCCCCGGCAACCGCCAGCCCGGTGTGGTCGGTGCGCTCGAGGCCTTCGACTTGGCCTATCACTATGGCGTCTGGCCCGGCCAATCGGCGCTGTTCACCACGGTCAGCAGCCCCGCCTATCGCCTCGCCATGCTGGCAAGCGATGCCGGCATCACCATCCCGCGCATCATCGACGGGCGGACGCAGCCGCAGTCGCGCTTCATCGAATTTTCCAAGGCCTACGGCATCACGCTGGCTGCGGGAACCATCGTCGCCGCAGTCCGCCCGGCACCAAAGGGCGGCGCACTGGTCGTCACGCCGCAGCTGGCCGTGGGCACGCTCACGCGTACAGAAGCGGACATTGCCGTCGATCGCCTGATCGCCTGCGGCGGCTGGCAGCCCGACCTGGCGCTGTGGCACATGGCCGGCGGCGAGAGCCGCTGGAACCAGGTCACCGCCCGGCTTGAGCCGACAGAAACCGGTCCGGCAGGGGTCGTGCTGGCCGGCAGCGCCGCCGGCTATATCAGCCGCCATGCCTGCCTGGGCAGCGGCGCCGATGCGGTGGACCTGCTGCTCGATCGAACCCGCATTCCGGTGCAGGAACTGACCATCGACCCCATTTATGAAACGCCCGATGATCCCGTGCCCGTCGCCAGCGCCGATCACGCACCCGGCGCGCCGACATTCCTCGATGCCAGCAGGCGCTATATCGAGCGACCAGTGGAGCAAGAATCGCGTTGGCCGGCCTGGTTGCCGTTCCGACCCAAGCCGGCCGGCAGGTCCCTCGCCGATACACCCCAACCGCTCGACGTCGGCGATATCGCGGCCGGTGTGCAGCTCGGCGCTATTCCGGCTGCGAGTGCCGGCATCGTCGCCCAGGAGCGCGTCGCCATGGTGGCCATTGCTGCGCCAGAGGCGGCCATCGAACCTGCACCGGGCCCGCTCCCCCTCATACCCGACTATCTGATTGGCCGCTTTGGCAGCACAGCCCAGGCCTGGATCATCGCTCCCAGTGAGTCGCGGACGCTGGAGCCTGGCGCGCTGATCCAGCGCAATGCCGACGAAACCGACCCGCTCACTGCCATCGGCATTGTCCTGCGGGTCCGGGACGGCGCTACAATCGCTCTGATCTCCGCCGCTAATGCCGGCCCCACCGCGGCCGTGCGCGAACAGGGCCGCGCGACGACAGTGCGGCTGGTTTCTGTCTATGAGGGCGGCTAGCTAATTGCGGCGCTCGGCGGCGGCGCGGGCACGCCGCAGCGTCTCGGCATATTCCGGATTGAAGCGGATTTCTGCCATCTTGATGCCGGCGTCCAGCCGCGCCGAAATCACCGCATCGCTGGGATTTTCGCGCAGCAGGTCGAGGTTGCGCTGCAGATGCAGTTCCAGCGCCTGAGCCGACTGGCTCCAGGCCTGGTCGAACATGGCGTTGAGTGCCAGCGAGTCGCGGCAGTCGCGGATGGTGGCCAGGAGATACACGCCGTTGATCGCCGCCAACACCCGATCATCATCCAGGCGATCGACGACACCCTCACGGGCGCGACGCAGGGCCTGGTTCATGTCGGGCACGACCTCTCGCAGCCGCGGTTCGATGCGATCCGAGACCTGCTTGGTGATAGCGGAGAGGATCGTGGCCCAGCGGCTGCCACGGGAGAATTCCACATAGCCGGTCAACGACCGCACCAGGCGGTGGAAGCGGTCGAGCGACCGGCAGATCAGATCGACATCGGCAAACGCACCAGTCGGCTGCAGCCGGTGCAACTGGTTCTGCGCATGCGCCAGGATCGCCTCAACGACCGGCGTAAAGCCGCTGCGCGCAACGGTGACTTCGGTGGCATTGCCCGAAAGCTTGATTACGGTCGTCACCAGCCGCGTCGGATTGGCGACCTGCCCTATAGCGGCGTGAAACAGCAGTGCCGCCAGAGGCGGATCCTGCAGCGGCATGGATTGCAGCGCTACGCCCAAGGCGGCATCGTCGGTAATGGTGTTGATGGCCTTGCCAAAGGCCTGCGCCTTGGCCAGCAGTGGCCGGGCCCGCAGCGCATTGAGCAGCACTGGCAATGCATCGCGCGCCTCGTCGCTGCCCAGCATGGCGCGCAGGCGACGGCTAGCTTCCGGATCGCTGGCGGCTGCCAGGCCCTCCTTGATGCGCGTCATTAACTGCGGCATCAGCGGCTCAAGCGCTGCTACGGTCAGCGAACCCTCAAGGATGGATTCGGCGTCGAGCAGGTCGGGGCAGAGGTCGCGATAGACCCAGGTCCAGGCGGCCATGGCATGGCTGCGCAGGATCGAGCCGGGGAAGGCATGCAGCGCCGGATCTTCGACAATCACGGTCTCGATCAGGCCGGCAAACGGCTTTACCACCGGTCGCGCGGTTCGCGCTGTGGGGCGGGGTATGGCAGCAGCTGTATCGGATCGGTTCGCGGCTTGAGACATCAACGCAGTCGGTCTGGGAAGCAATACCCCCCAAACCTATAGTGCGTTGGTAAACAATCCTTACCCACAAGCAGCAGTGGGAACCGCTGTGACGCCTTATGCGGCGCCGGCTTCAACGGCCCAGTTGCCGTTCTGCTCGCGGCAGGCCGTGCCCTTCTTGACGTAGTCCTTGCCGCCGATCTTGACCGTGTGGGTGAAGTCGCGGCAGTCGATCTGGTTGACCTTGACATAGGGGCCAACGGCAACCGAGCCGCTGGTGCCCTTGTCGCCGGTCCAGGCACGCGGAGCACCGGGACGGCCGAACTGCAAGGCATAGAACTGGGCGCTGTTGGCCTGCGCAGAATCGTTGGCCGTCATCAGCGCCAGCGCACCGGCATCGACGAAGCCATTGGCGACGCTGGTGGTCAACAGCGCCTGCTGCGTCGTCTGGGCCGATGTCGCTACCAGCGGCTGCTGCATGACCGGCGGCGCCACCACCGGCGCCGTGGCCACCTGGGTCGGACCCGTGCTGGCACAGGCAGCCAGGGTCAGCGCGAGGAGCGGCGTGGCGAGAATGGCGTAACGGTTCATGTCTTTGAATCTCTTGTATGCGTTGTATGGCTCA
This sequence comes from Devosia sp. SL43, assembly GCF_021729885.1. NCBI lineage: Bacteria > Pseudomonadati > Pseudomonadota > Alphaproteobacteria > Hyphomicrobiales > Devosiaceae > Devosia > Devosia sp. SL43. The sequence goes on along the minus strand of NZ_CP063401.1, from coordinate 3,970,436 downwards.
TGTTGGCGCAATGCGGCGAAAGTGCGTCAGGCGGAGGCCGGCTTCGATATCCCGCCCAGGCGCGCTGTTGGCAGGCGGATTTCCACCAGAAGCCCGCCCAAAGCCGAGCGTTTCAGCGCCAGATTGCCGCCGTACACATCTACCAATTCCTTGACAATATCGAGCCCCAGCCCGGTCCCCGGCGTTTTCTCGTCCAGCCTGACACCGCGGCGCAACACTTTTTGCGCATCGTCTTCGCTCAGCCCGGGGCCATTGTCGTCGATGCGGATAAGCAGCATCGTGCCCGTGTCGCCGCGTTCGGCGTCCAGCCGAACGCCCACCTGACCCTTGGACCACTTGCAGGCATTGTCGAGCAGATTGCCGGCCATTTCCTCCAAGTCCGCCTCGTCTCCACGGAACCAAGGCAGGGATGCATCGGGCCGCTGGAACGCCACGGTGACATTGGGATGGATCTTACGCATCACCCGCGTCAGCCGCAGCATGATCATGGTGGCGTCGGACTTCTTGCCCACCACCGATGTGCGGGCCGCCAGCCGGGCCCGCTCGAGATAGGTGGACACCATGGTGCTCATCTTCTCGCTCTCGGCGAGGACCACGTCCGCCAGAGCACCTTTCTTGGCCGCCGCCTCGTTGCGCAGCACGGCGATCGGCGTTTTCAAACCATGCGCCAGATTGCCCACCTGGTTGCGCGCCCGCTCGATGATCTGGGCGTTGGAGCGTAGCAGCTCGTTGACCTCCTCGGCCAGCGGCGCGATCTCTCGCGGATAGGTGCCGGTGACGGCGACGCTTTCGCCCTCGCGCACGCTTTCGATGGCGGCGCTCAGCTTGTCGATCGGCCGCATGGCGATTCGGGCGACGATGAAGCTCATGATGGCCAGCATCACACCCACCGCGCCCAGCACGATGAAGGCCTGGCCACGGAAATCGTCCACCAGTTCGAGAATTTCGCTAAGATTGCCCGTCACCACGATCTGGTAGGACTTGGGCGCCAGTGTCACGGTCCGCTCGACCACCCGCATACGCGTGCCGAAGGCATCGTCCATGATGGCGGAGCGGCGGCCGCTCGCGTCGGCAGGGCCCATCAGCACCGGCATGTCGATGCCGACAACCGATGTCGAGAGATTGTAGAGCACGCCATCCGCGTCGCGGATGGCCCAGTACCAACCCGAGCGCGGCCGGCCAAAGCGCGGATCGGTCAACCCGATGTCCTCACTCAGCGGATCGCCCGCTTCGAGCAAAGTTCCGACCAGGCTTTCGACATGGAAGTCGAGCGTTTCTGACAGAGACGTATCGAGCGCGCGGGAGTAGAGGTCCGTCAGCAGGAAGCCAGTGGCCACCAGCGCAACGATCAGCCATCCAGCGGAAAGCCAGAACAGAGACGCCGCGATCGAGCCCTTGCGGCGCGATCCTGCTGCTGGCGATGTCGTCTCGGCAACCACCGCGTCATTCCCCCGAACGCAGGACGTTTCCTAGCGGCGAAATGATCAGTCCTCGGCGATCTGGTAGCCCAGGCCACGCACGGTCTGGATGCAATCGTCGGGCAGCTTCTTGCGCAGGCGACCGACAAACACTTCGATCGTGTTGCTGTCGCGGTCGAAGTCCTGGTCATAGAGATGCTCGGTCAGCTCGGTGCGCGAAATCACCTTGCCCTTGTGGTGCATCAGGTAGCTCAGCAGACGCAATTCGTGGCTGGTGAGCTTCACCGACTGACCGCCAACCGTCACCTTGCCCGAGCGCGCATCGAGACGCACTGAACCGGCGACGATCTCGTTGGAAGCGAGCCCGGCCGCACGCCGCACCAGGGCGCGGATACGGGCCAACACTTCCTCCATATGGAATGGCTTGGCGACATAGTCGTCGGCGCCGGCATCAATGCCCTGCACCTTGTCGCTCCAGCGATCGCGCGCCGTCAGCAGCAGCACCGGCGTGGTCTTGCCAGCGCGTCGCCACTCTTCGAGCACCGAAAGCCCATCCATCTGCGGCAGGCCGATATCGAGCACGATGGCATCATAGGGCTCGGTGTCGCCGAGGAAGTGGCCTTCCTCGCCGTCAAACGCCACGTCCACGGCATAACCCGCTTCGGTCAGCGCTTCCTTGAGCTGGCGGTTGAGATTGGTATCGTCTTCGACAACTAGAACACGCATCGCCGGTCCCCCAAGACCTTTGCTCGTTACTGAGCGCTCAATACCAGATTCTGTGCTTCCCCGGAGGGAGTCAGCAGACCAATAATATAGACAAGTCCACCCTGGTCACAGACCTGAACATTGAGGATTTCGGAGTTGCCGTCTATGCCCGCCGAAGCAAGGACATCGGCCAGCGACATGATTTGCCCGGACGCGACCATCTCCTGGATCTGACGATTGTCCAGGCACGCCTGCGCATTGGCCATGCCCGTACCGGCCAGGCCAAGGGCCAGCGCGACAGCGATCGGGGCAAGCAATTTGGAGATTGAGGTTTTCATGACCGCAACTTAGGGCGAAGTTGCTGAATGGGACATGAATAGGGCGGAGACGTCAAACTCTCAGAATTTTTGGGTGCTGCCCGCATCCCGCAGAATGGCGTTGGCGGTATGCCTGCTCTTCAAGTTTCGTGGCACGATCAGCGTCTTGCCAGTTTGGTTCGCCCACTTCTCGTGGGAGCCCTTTGCGTTCGTCACATGCCCATAGCCAAGAGATTTTAGTTCTCGGATTACGCCCGTGTAGTAGCCGTCAACCAAGTCAAGCGGCCCTGCCGGTGGGGCGCTGCCAAAGGATCGCCGGAATCAAATCCTCCGGCGCCGTCGACTGCAGTTCCTCCTTGGTCAGATGATTTGCAACCACCAAGCCCGGTGCCACATCCATCATGACCACCTCGAACTCTTCGATCGTGGCGGCCTCGATGTGCAGTCCGACGATGTCGCTGTCGGAATAGAACACCTGCGCCTCATCATCCCAGTGCGCGGTGACATTGAACATTCGTTTGGCCATGCGCTCCTCGATATGTGCTGCCGACGACAATCAAGATATCGGCCACACAGCACGCGATGGCAAGAGCGCCCTACCCCCGCGCCAAATCCGCCTTCAGCCCCTTGCGCAGAAAGATCACCGCCAGCGCTTCCATGATCAGGTGTCCGGCCGAGCCGCTGTCCAGCGCCGGCAGATCGACGCCCAGCACCTGCGCGAGGCCTGCCAGCAGCATGAGGGCGGCGGTGATGTAGGTCTTGTAGCCGTTGAAACGGTCCATGGTCGTGCTCCAGGTATTTGGTTTGGTTGAGGTCGTGGTTGCGGCGGCCAAGGCCGCCTTGCGGATGGCCGCGACGCGCGCGGACCAGCCCTTGCCGAAGACGGCATAGGTCGAGAGCTGGCTGAGGAAGCTCAGCCTTCGGCCGCAGAAGGCGTCGATCAACCCGGCCGCACCTTTGAGGGCGATGCGCGTCTTGATCGCGTCGAGCGTCAGCGGACCGACGCGCCCATCCGTCGCAACCGCCAACTCGGCCTGCAGGATGCGCACGGCGCGATCGGGGCCGGAATTGACGGCGAAGTCGAACAGCGCCAGATCGAGACCCGGCGGCAAGTGCCCTGCCCCGGACCGATCCCAATAGTTGGCCCGATAGATCTGCGCCGCCTCGTCTCGCTTGAGCCCGCGCACTTCTGCCTTTTCCAGCGCCCACCACGGCGACACCTTGCGCCAGCTGGCCAGCGTCTGGCGCGTAATGCCCAGATTGGTGGCGCCGCCGGGATCGCTCGGATGGTCGGCATAGCCGCCCTCATGGCGCAGCACCTCGTCGAGGCAGACATCGAACCTTGACCTAGCCATTGAACGCTCCCGATGCAGCATGCCCCGCGCCGAGCACCGGGCTCAGCTGCGCGACGGTGAAGGTGAAAGTAGATGGCGGCGCACCGAAATCGGCGATCTGCTCGGCGCTGGAATAGGCCGCGCTGGCGACATAGCAATCGAGCGTGCGCACTGCTGTGACCCCATTGTAGATGATCACGCGGTAGCGCTCGGGCACGTGCTCCAGCGGGCTATCGGCATTGCCCCAGCCATCGCCATCGGCGCGGCTGCGGCGAACCCAGCGCAGGGCGATGTCGCCCGCCGCATCTCGGCTCGCCCGTAGATGCACAGGCGGCAGCGGCAGGGCCGGTGCCACGTTGGTGCCGACCGACAAGGTCGTGCCTACGATGTCACCCCGGCCGGCATAGACGCGGAATGCCCTGGTGTCCCCGAGCAGGCCCGCCTCCACCGGCAGGCTGCCCACACGCCCGTCCAGCACCAGCACGCGGCGTCCGACCGATACCGGCCCCATGGCCGGCCCCGTACCATCCAGTCCACGCAGCAATCCGGCCAGGCGGTAGCGGCCCGCCGAAACCAGCGTGGCTTCGGCAAATCCGACAACCTCCCATGGCCCGGCATCAGTCTCGATGGCAATCCGGTTGCTGCCCGCCAACACTGCCAGCGTCTCCGCCGATGCCAGGTGGCCCGCGAGCAGCGTCACCTCCACGGTGCTTGCCAAGTCCCAGACTGCGGTGGGACCAACCGGAAACGCCGTCGCGACAGTGCCGATCAGCCCCCGCCGGTTCAACGCGAGAACCGCCGCCCCCGTCGTGTCATCAACGATCTGCAACCCGCCCGGCCAGGGCACTGCATGCCCCGCCGCGACCAGCCGCGACCGACCCGGGTCAGCGGGCAAAGCCGGCAGATGCGCAACTGTCACCATCGGCAACGACCGCGCAAAACTGCCACCGCCGCTCATCACCCGATTACCGCCGGTCGCGATGGCCATCGGCGTTGGTACCGTACGGGCGGTTAGGCGCCGGGTCCCGCCATCGCGGATCTCCGAGATTTCGAATGGCCCTTCGACCAGGTCGACGATATCGATGAGATCGCCCGGCTCCAGCGCCAGCGCCGACGGTGGCAGCTCCAGCTCCAGCGTTTCGCGCTGACCACTTCGCCCATCGAGCATCCTCTCGGCCGCCAGTCGGGCCGCAGCGCCATCGAGCACAAGATTGAGCGCCTCGCCGGTCACTGGACCATCGGCCCGCACCAACGCCGTCACCGTTCCGGTCAGATAGTCGCGCTCGCGATCGATATAACTCAGCGCCAACCGCCCCGGCGTTTCGGCCGGGTCTCCGCGCCGGCGCGACAGCGTCACCCCCTCACCCTGCGCCAGTTCGTCGGCTTGCAGCGTGGTCACCGGCAGGTGCCCGGCGGCGCCAAGATGCATACCGTCGGCGCCATGGCGCAAACTCAGTCCGCTCACCACCAGCACCGGCTCCAACGCATCGCGCGCCGTCGTTGCCGTGCCAAGTGTGTAGCCCGCGATGAACGGCAAAGCCGCGTCCGCCGACAGCGCCACGCCGTGTTCTGCGGCAATCGCCGTGGCCAGTTCATCGCTGGCCATGCTGCCCAACCGTCCGGTCAGCCAGTGCCCCGTGCGGTGATTGGTGCCGTCGGCCCAGACGTCGAGCATGGCCGGAAAGGCCGGATAGGGCCGCGCATCCCAGGTCCAGAGATAGATGCGCGCCACGTCGAGCATGCCGGCCGGATTGTTGGCCGGATCGCGCCACCACGCCTGATGCGCCCGCAGCAACTGCCGCTGCATCAACGGATCGGGCAACCCGCTCGAAAAATATGGACGCCCGCTCTCGACGCTCTTCTCGTCGCCAAAGATGTTGGGCTGGTTGGCGCCCTTGTCGACCGCCCCGGAACCAAGCTCGGTCATCCAGATCGGCTTGCTACCCGGCACCCAGGCCGTCGGCGAACCGCTGCGTACGCCACCCGGTCGGTTGTGGTGCGCCTGGCTCCACCAGTTGCGGATGTCCTTGTAGCGGAACACCCATGGCTCGCCATAGGCGCCATCGGTGATGGGCGTCCGCACCTGCGCCAACCGGTCGGCATCGCTGGCATAATACCAGTCATAGCCTTCCCCGCCCGCCATATTGGCCAGCAGATACGACAGGTCGTGGCCAGTGGCCGACTGCGCCGCATCCAGATGCCCGGTGCCGTCGCGCCAATCGGCCAGCGGCATATAATTGTCGATGCCAACAGCATCGATATTGGACGAGGCCCAGAGCGGATCGAGGTGAAAGAATTTTTCGCCCGGCGGCTGGTAGCCCGAATACTCACTCCAGTCCGCCGCATAGGTCAGCTTGGTCGATGGCCCGACGATCGCCCGCACATCGGCTGCCAGCGTCACCAGCGCATCGACAAACGGAAAGCTGTTCCCCGCCCCGCGCACGGATGTCATCCCGCGCATTTCCGAGCCGATGATCAGCGTGTCCACGCCGCCAGCCGCTGCAGCAAGCCCGGCATAGTGCAGGATCATCGGCCGATAGGCCGCCACAAACGTCGCCACCTGCGCCGCCGCCGTCGCCGTCTGGTCCGGCGATCCGGCCTGCCCCGGCGCCGGGTGGCAGGTTATCCGCCCGCGCCACACATAGGCGCCCTGCCCGGTCCCGCCATAGGGATTGGGCAGGCTGTTTCCTGCCGGAACGTCCATCATCGCCATCGGATAGAGCGTCACGCCGATGCCACGCGCCTTGAGATCGGCAATCGCCGCCAGCACCGAGGCATCCGAGGGCGTACCGCCATAGGATGCCGAGCCCAGATGCGACGACACCACCGTCACATCGCCGCGCCCCAGCCCCGCGACGCTCCACGCCACGTCGAGCGTCTCGCGACTCGCCGCCTCGACGCGTGGTTCGATGGCGCAGTTGGCGCAACGCAGATCGGTGCCGAACCAGGCCAGCACCAGCGACACATGGCTGAGGTTGGGGCAGAGATCGACCAGCTCGTCGATCGAATAGGTCCAGTCGCTGACCTTCTCCGACACATGCGTATTCTCGCCGGTCGTCGAACCCGGCCCGGTGATGCGCACGCGCGGTACGGGATCGTAGCCAAACTCCGTCGCGCCGGGGATCACCGTCACCGCACGGATATTGGGCTCGAGATCGCCCACCACCCGACACAGTTCCACCGACAGATGCGGGATGCGGTTACCGAACCGGCTCAGCGGCAGCTGCTCCACCACCAGATAGCACAGCCCGCGATAGGCCGGCGCGGCGCCCTGGGTCGCCTCGATCAGCCCGTCCGGCAACTGATCCTCGGTGCCGCGATAGAAGCGCAGCGTCAGCCCATCGGTGTCGAGCAGCTGCCCATCGGCCCAGATGCGCCCCAGCCGATGTACCTCGCCCTCGCAGAAGGCGACTGCGAAGCTGGCGCCGACCTCGTCATCGCCCTCGCCGCCAAAGCCCTTGGCACCGGCATCTTCACCGCCCAGCAGTTCGAGGTCCCGTGCCCAGATGATATTGCCCGATAGCCGGTTCCAGCCATAAAGCCGCGGCACGGCCCCGCCTTCACTCGACCCCTGCAGCCGGATATCGCCGATGGCCGTTTCCGTGCTTTCGCCAAACAGCATGCTGTCGAGCGCATTGCCCGCCAGCGCCCCGAGCGCCCGGCCAAGCGTGGCCCCGAACGGACCACCGATCAGCCCCCCGGCAAACTGTCCGGCAAGCGAAAGCGCAAGAGTGGCCATGAATTAGTCCTCGATGTCAGGAAACCGGAACCTGGCGCTCACCCGTCGCACCCAGGCCTCGGTCAAATTCGCCTCGACCACGCCCAGCCGCTCCTGCGCGTGGATAAATCGCGTCGGCGCCACCAGGATGCCGCAATGCTTGGGCTCGCCCGCAGCCAGCTGGAACAGCAGCACCTGCCCCGACGCCAGCGGCCCCGTCTCGGCCACCAGCAAGCGCTCGGCCGCCAGCCGCAACGCCCCGGCATTGAGCGGATCGCGCATGTCGGCGCGGTAGGGCGGCACCACCATCGGCTCGCACCCATAGAGCGCGCGCCACACCCCACGCAGCAGCCCCAGGCAATCGCAGCCGGCGCCCAGTGTCGCCGCCTGATGCCGATAAGGCGTGCCGAGAAACTCCCGAGCCGCCGCGACGATCCGTTCGAC